>NZ_JACSLZ010000007.1:0-108544 GCF_018618395.1 Exiguobacterium sp. s149 | reverse complement strand
GTTCAAAAAGTACCCGGTTTCGCCGATATCAAGCCGTGCGTGCAAGGCGTACCGTGCAACGTGCAATACATCAACTGGTTCGGGTTCGTGACGATTCCGTTCCTTGCCTTGACGGCATTTACTTTGATCACGCTCCTCGTCTGGCGCGTGAGACGCAATTGACAATGAAGGAGATGGAACGTGTGAAGAAATGGATGCTCATCGGATTGATCAGCTTGATGGCGGTGCTCGCCGCGTGCGGCCAGGAGATTGAAGACCCGCTCAATTGGGAGATCGAGTCGTTCGACTATATGAATCAAAATGAAGAGATGGTTAGTCTGGACGATTTGAAGGGCAAAGTTTGGATGGCCGACTTCGTCTTCACGAGCTGTGAGACGGTCTGTCCACCGATGACGTACAACATGACGAAACTCAATGAAGCGCTCGTCGAAGAGGGCGTCGAAGACGTCCAATTCGTGTCGTTCAGCGTCGACCCGACCGTCGATACGCCGGACAAGATTCAAGCGTTCATGGCTGACTACGACTTGGCGAAAGCCGATTGGCAATTCTTGACGGGTTATTCGCAAGAAGAGATTGAGGCGTTCGCGCAACAAAACTTCAAAGCGCTCGTCCGCAAACCGTCAGAAGGCACCCAAGTGGATCACGCGACGTGGTTCTATCTCGTCGACCAGGACGGGAAAATCATCAAGGCGTATCAAGGATTCCAAGACGTGCCAATCGAGGACATCGTCAGCGACATCAAGATTTTACAGAACTCATAAGACGGCCCGTGCCGTCTTTTTTGTATTCGAAAACAGGGGAATCGGCGTTGGTGCCGTATAATGAATAAGGTAGAGGAGTGGATGGAATTGAAGAAGACACTATTATTTTCATTGATGGGCCTGGCTGCCGTGACAGGTACCGTGCTCACGCAATATAAACCGCTCGGGAAAAAGCCGAAGGCGCTCCGGTCGCCGAACCTGGTGAACGGAAAGTTCCAGAATCAGCTCGAGACGCCGATGCGGTTCTCATCGGACGACATGATCTCGATGTCGAAGGAATATTTGAATCCGGACTCGCTCCGGAAACCGAGCGAGCGCTTACCGGTCGTCCCGATCGACTTCAGCGAGAAACTCGGTTCAAGCTTCACACGCATCTATTGGCTCGGACACTCGGCGATGCTCGTCCAAATGGACGGTAAGACGATGCTCGTCGACCCGATGTTCGGCCGGAGCCCATCGCCGCTCCCGTTCGCGAAAAACGAGCGGTTCAGCGAAGACTTGCCGTTCGAGCTCGACGACTTGCCGGACATCGATGTCGTCTTGCTCACGCACGACCATTACGATCATTTGGACTATGCGACGATTCAAGCGATTCAAGACAAGGTCGCCTTCTTCATCGTCCCGCTCGGCGTCGGCAGCCACTTAAAACGGTGGGGCGTCGGGGCGGAACGCATCGTCGAGCGCGATTGGGGCGAGACGTTTGACTTCGGCTCATGGACGTTCGTTTGTACGCCGGCTCGGCACTTCTCCGGTCGCTCGCTCACCGACCGCAACGCGACGCTCTGGGCGTCATGGGTCGTCCTTGGCGAGACGGACCGCCTGTTCTTCAGCGGGGACGGCGGGTATGGGCCACACTTCAAAGAAATCGGCGATGCGTACGGACCGTTCGATTTCGCGGCGCTCGAGTGCGGACAATACGATGAGCGCTGGCCGGACGTGCACATGCAACCGAGTGAGACGGCACAGGCGTTCCGTGACGTGCGGGCCGACAAGATGATGCCGATCCATTGGGGCGCGTTCACGTTATCGTTTCATGCCTGGTTCGACCCAGCTGAGCAGATGGTGAGGCTCTTACCACGAGAGGACGTGCTCACGCCGCGTATCGGTGAGCGGATCACGCTCGACGGACGGAACGACACGACCAACTGGTGGCGTGACATCGAAGACATGAACAAGCGATGACCGAATCGGTCACCGCTTGTTTTTATGAAGAGAGGCGTTCGGCCTCGTCCGTTTCGATATGAAGTTTGTGTTTGCGCGTATAGACGAGGAACGCTGCCGTCATGAGGATCGAGCTGATCCCGAACAAGACGACCATGAGCTGTAAGCCGATCAAGTCGAGGAAGAAGCCAGTGACGAGCAACACGACTTGGAAGACGATCCGGTCGAGCATGTTCCGGAACGAGAAGAAGCGGCCGTGATAGTCTTTCGGCATCCGTGTCTGGAAAATCGTCACGGCCGTCGGGAAGAAGCAACCGACCGAGAAGCCGAACAAGACGAATGCGGCGATCGAGACGGCCGGGATGTCGGCGAAGTAAAGCATGAGCTGAGCGATCCCAATCAAAAACGAGAACGTGAACAAGATGGAGAACACGGAGAACTTCTCACCGATCCGTTTGATGAGGAACGCACCGACCATGAAGGCAATCCCTTCGGCCGTGTAAATCCATCCTTTGATCGCCGTCGAATCTTGCAGCTCGCTAATGTTGATGACGAGCAAGTTGAACCCGCCGATGAAGAGGAGCGGGATGAGCGTCATGACGAGTGTCATAAAGATGACCGGAATCGATTTGATGATTGGAAAGACGTCCTTGAACCCGCCGGACGATTTCGCGTCCACTTTCTTCGCAGATGGGACGGTCGTCTCGTCGATCTTCAAGAACCACGTCGCGACGGCGAGAAGCAGATAAGCGACAAACGAGAGCGCGTAGACGTCCCGAAGTGAGATGAGCGTGAGCAAGATGCCGGCAATGGCCGTCCCGATGACACGCGACAGCGTTGACACGTTCATATGCACCCCGTTCAAGGCGAGCAGCTCCCGTTCCTTGACGATGAGCGGGATGGCGGCCTGGAGTGCCGGGAAGTAGAACGCGGCCGACCCTTGCAGGAAGACGAGGAAGACGACCATCCACAGCACGCTTCCCGTCTCGATGGCGACGAACATGAATAGAACGCTCAGCGCCCGGACAATACTTGAGATGAGCATGATTTTCTTTTTCGAGCCTTGGTCGGTGAGACGGCCGGCGAGCGGCCCGATGGCGACCCCGGCGAGCAATCCGCCAGCGAGGATGAGCGCCTTGACGAAGTCAGACGGCACTTTCTCCTGCATGAATTCCAAGTTGCCGATGATGCCGAGCCAAAGCCCGAGACCGGCGACGAACTCCCCGGTCAAGATGATCCAGACGTTGCGATTTTTCCACATATGGTTAAATCCTCGATTCTTATTAGGTAATAATAATTATCCTTCAGAACGATTTAGAAAGCTACAAAAAAGAAGCCGGGATTTGAGCTGACTACATCAATATTTCAATTCGTAATACAATGTGTATAAAGGAGGTTAATCGTATGGGAATGATATCTGTACGACTCAATGAGGAGGATGAGCGCCTCATAAGAGGGTATGCGAGGTCTAACAACCTGTCCCTCTCGACTCTCGTTCGCGATGCTGTCTTGAAACGAATCGAGGATGAACACGACTTAAAACTTTATAGTGAAGCGATGAGCGTGCACCAGAAGCATTCCGAGGCAATTTCATTTGATAATATGGTAAAGGATTTGAACAAGTAAATTGAATCAAAAAAGCATTCGTCCAAGTATGGGCGAATGCTTTGCTTTTATTCGTGTAACATCAAATATCGCAGTTATCGTCCGTGCACGTCGCACCGCCCGAGAGCACTTGAAGCGTCGGTGCCGATTCGGCCCACGTCTTCTCGAGCACTTGCGTGAACGCCTCGGTCGGCTGGGCGCCAGAGACGCCGTATTTATTGTCGAAGACGAAGAACGGGACGCCGGTGATGCCGAGGTCGCTCGCACGCTTCTCTTCAGCGCGAACGTCTTCCGTGTATACGTCTGAAGCGAGCACGTCTTTCACGGCGTCGGCATCGAGTCCGACACTTGTTGCGATCTCGACGAGGACGTCGTGGTCGCCGATATGTTTCGCGTCGACGAAATACGCCTTAAGGAGCGCTTCTGACAATTCTTTCTCTTTTCCGACCGTCTTCGCATAGTGCGTCAACCGGTGCGAGTCGAGTGTGCCCGTGACGACCATGTTGTCGAAATCGTACTCAAGTCCGACGGTGCGAGCCTGGGCGGCGACTTGGGCCGTCGTGCCTTTCGCCTGCTCGAGCGGCATGCTGTATTTCTTCGCGAGTGCTTCGTAAATCGAACGCGAGTCGGTCGTCGGGGCGTTCGGGTCGAGCTCGAAGCTCTTGAACTCCACTTCGACGTTGTCCGCGTGCGGGAACTGTTCGAGCGCTTCTTCTAGACGGCGCTTGCCGATATAACAGAACGGACAGACATAGTCTGACCAAACTTCAATTTTCATATTTAATCCCTCCTACAGTCAGTGTAGGATGTCTTGAAATCGAAGTAAATGAATGTGCTCACGAAAAAAGCCCTCGCAAGGAGGACTTAGAAGACGTACCAGAACACGCAGACGAAATGGGCGAAACTGCCGAACAAGATGAACAAATGGAACACCTCGTGGAAGCCCCAACCGCGCCAGTTGACGAACTTCGGCTTGAAGCCGTAGATGAGCCCGCCAATCGTGTACATGACGCCACCGAGGATGAGCCAGAAGATGCCGGCGTTGCCGATGACGTCATGAAGCGGTCCGATGAAAAACACCGATAACCAGCCCATGCCGATATAGAGCGCTGTCGACAAGAAGCGTGGTGCGTGGAACCAGACAAGCTTGAAGATGATCCCGAACAAGGCGAGCGCGTGGACGGTGCCGAACAACACCCAACGCGTCGGCCCTTCGAGCGCAAGCAATGTGAGTGGGGCGTACGTACCGGCAATCAAGGCGTAAATCATTGCATGATCGATTCTCCGGAAGAAGGCGATGACGTTCGGCGAGGCGATGATGCTGTGGTAGAGGCCGGACGACAAATAGAGAAAGACGAGGCTAATGCCAAACAAAATCGCAGCCATGATGGCGAGCGGCTCGCCGAGCAGTGACGCTTTCACCGTCATCGCAATCAACGCGACGAACGCGAGCACGGCACCGGCCAAGTGGGTCAGTGCGTTAATCGGTTCCCGAAAAATCGAATTCATGTAAAACACTCCTTATCACGTCATGTAGTATCCATAACTACATGATAAGCTGTATACGTCAGAACGACAAGGTTTTTGTTTCGACAAATCCGGTTTGTCCGTATACTAAAGGGGAGGTGATCCAATGAAACCGCATGAAATTGTAAAGACGGAAGGGACGCTCCCGAAGCAGGTGCTCCCGACGATCGACTTATATATGGACCAAGTCATCCAGCTGTTCGAGCAACATTACGGCAAGATGAAACGGAGTGACGATGAGACAATTTTGACGAAGACAATGATCAACAACTACGCCAAAGGTAAGCTGTTCCATCCCGTCAAAAACAAGAAGTACACGAACGAGCACTTGATGTTGCTCAGCCTGATTTACGAGATGAAAGGATTGCTCTCAATCAATGACATCAAAGAGACGCTCCGGCCGCTGAACGAGTCGGACGAGGGCTTCTCGCTCGAGGACTTCTATGACGCGTACCAGGTGCAGAAAGAACAGAACATGCAGGCGTTCGAGGCACAAGCCGAGACGCTCCTCGCCAACGTGCGCACGAACGAGACGAACGGCATCCAACAGTCGCTCGCCATCGCCTCGGCCGTCCATATGAGCCACTTGTTCCAACGGCTCGCCGAACAATTGATTGATGAAAGCAATTAAAAATGGCCTACGATTCGTCTGAATCGTGGGCCATTTTTCATTAGTTGTTGATGTACTTCTCGAACACGTCACCGAAATCTTTGCGGTTCCACTCGTGATAGTGACCTTTAAGCCAGTCGAAGCTCTGTTCATTCAATTCCTTGAACGTCGAGGCGACATTCATATCGCCTTGACGAAGCCCGCTCAAAATCGACACCGAATGCGTGAGCGAGGCGTTGGCGTATTCCATCATCTTACGGCCTTCGCGTTGTTTCTCGGCGATGGCGAGGAGCGATTTGTACAAGTCTTTCACATGCTCGATTTGTTTCTTGTTCACGTCAATCGAATACGGCTTGTCGCCGATGGTGAATTTGATCTCGACGTCCATGTCGACCGTGCCGGCCGTCTCGAACATGACGTTATTCAATGGGAAGTGGGCGTATGGATAGCGATACAAGACGCGTTTCGAACTCATCGCGCTCGTTCCGTCGAGGTGAATCATCGCCAAGTTCGTGAAGCAGTACTCGTCCGATTTCGACTTGATTAAGAAGTAAATCTTCTCGTTATCCTCATGGAGGACGTAATCGTCCGAATCCGCCTTATCGAAATCTTTCGGGTCGATGACTTCGCCGATATCGCTGAAGCCCGTCAAATCAGAAGCTAGTTTTTTGAACATGTCAAATCTCTCCTCAGTAGTGGATTTTGTGCATCTCGTTCGGGTCAGACCCGGTCCGCTCGTTTCGGTTGAGTCCGTCGATCGCGTGCATCTCTTCTTTCGTCAACGTGAAGTCGAACACCTCTATATTCTCACGAATTCGACTCGGCGTGACCGATTTCGGGATGACGGCCACACCGTTCTGTAAGTGCCAACGCAGGATGACTTGAGCCGGTGATTTCCCGTGCTTGGACGCGATCTCGGCGATGACCGGATCCTCAAGCGCCTCGCGCCCTTTCATGAGCGGGCTCCACGCCTGGATTTGAATATCGTACCGCTGGCAGAACGCGATTAATTCTTTTTGGGACAAGTATGGGTGGATCTCGACTTGGTTCACCGCCGGGACGATCGAGCACGACTGGATGATCTGTTCAAGGTGGCTGACCTCGAAGTTCGAGACCCCGATGGCCCGGACCTTGCCTTCTTCATACAACTGTTCGAGCGCCTTATACGTCTCGACGAATTTACCGAAGCGCGGCATCGGCCAGTGAATCAAGAACAAGTCGACGTACTCGAGATCGAGCCGGTCGAGGCTGTCTTGGAACGCTTGGAGCGCCTCGTCATAGCCGTGGAACTCGTTCCACAGTTTTGTCGTCACGAAGATGTCTTCCCTCGGGACGCCGGATTCGCGAATCGCTTGGCCGACGCTCTCCTCATTCTGATAGATAGCGGCCGTGTCGATCAATCGATAGCCCGCGTCAAGCGCTGCTTTGACCGTTTCGACCGTGACCGCCCCGTCTTCCACTTTGTACACGCCGAGCCCGAGCATCGGCAGTTTCACATCATTGTTGAGTGTTGTCCATTCCATATTGATTCCCTCCCTCTCAACTCTTACGTTACCGAAAATCGCACGGAAGTGAAAGCGAAAGCTACAGCCGAATGCTTTCACCGTGGGACTTGATCACGATTTGGTCACGTTCGAGCTTGGCAGCGGCGACGAGTCGCTCATACGGCTCCTCGACCGGTTCGTACGATAAGACGAACGTGTCCCAATGCATCGGGAAGAAACGTTTCGCGCCGCTCTGTTTGAACATCGTCCATGCCTGTTCTGGCGTGCAGTGGGCTTCCTCGAACGACTCCGGTTGATAGGCCCCGATTGGGAAGAAAGCGAGGTCGATCGGTTCTTTGTTCGCGAGCCCGTTGAACGACTCGGTGAACGCCGTATCCCCGGCGAACAACATGCGGACGCCTTTATATTTCAAGACGTAGCCGTTATAGCCCATATGTTTGTCCCACGGGAAACGATTGCCCCAGTGGGCGACGGGAATGGCTTGGACGTGAAGCCCGTTCGCGAGCGTCAGCTTGTCGTGCGGATGCATCTCGAGCGTCTGCAGGCTCGGGTATTTACGTAACAGCTTGCTCGTGCCCGGGGCCGAGATGACGACCGTGTCGCGGGTGATCAGTCGTTTCAGACTCTTATGATCGAAGTGGTCCATATGGGCGTGGCTGAGCAGGATGACGTCGACGTGCCCAATTTCCTCAATCGAGAGGGCAGGGGCGGTATGACGTTTCATCCCGAACGTGACCGGCCCGACGTGGACGCCGATTCGCTTCGAGAAAACCGGATCCGTCAAAATTTTTAATCCGTACCAATAGATGAGCACGGTCGAATGGCCGACCCAGGTGGCACTGACCATCGTCTCATCGAACGAGGCGAGGTCTGGTTTGACCGTCGGGACTTTGAAGGCCGGTCGAGGCAGTCTTCGTTTCAATCGGGTATATAAGAACGTACCGACACTCGCCAAGACGGCGCTCGGGACGAGCAGGTTTCGTAATCGCATAACAGTCACCTCATCATCTAAGATGGTTTAATCATACCGCTCGACCGACGCCCCCGCATCCGCCGGAAGGTGTAGAAA
Organism: Exiguobacterium sp. s149; assembly: GCF_018618395.1. Classification (NCBI taxonomy): domain Bacteria; kingdom Bacillati; phylum Bacillota; class Bacilli; order Caryophanales; genus Exiguobacterium; species Exiguobacterium sp. s149. The sequence continues at coordinate 100,306 of NZ_JACSLZ010000007.1, read as the reverse complement.
AAATGGGAGATTGTGGTCCGGCTCTTGCGAATCCGCTTTCAATTTGGTACGGTGACAGTAACTTAGGAAAGGAAGGTACCGCGTGCCATGAAAAAGTCACACTCACTCAACTGATGAAACGAATCATCACTGTTCGCACGAACAGTCACGGGTGAAGTGTGTCCAATTTCAGGCTACGGGGGTGACCCTTCTTTCCGCTTGACCGGATCTCTTCACACCACCGCACGTTGCGGATGGTGTTTTTTGTTTCATCGCGTATCAGACAAACTAGCGAGGTGAAACAATATGTTAAGTATGAAGCAAGTCCGGTTCGACCACGACCGGCAACCCTTATTCGACAATGTCTCGTTCGACGTCGCTGCAGGCGAACGGGCCGTCTTGTTCGGCCAGAACGGGTCCGGCAAGACGACGCTATTCAAGCTGCTCATAGGTGAACTGGCCCCACAGTCAGGTTCGATTGACGTCTTGGGCACGATCGGTGTCGTCGAACAGACGGTGTTTGATGGAGAAGAGACCGCGCTCGACTACGTCATGCAAGGCGACTTGGCGCGCTACAATCTCTACCTTGCCGTCACATCAGGTGATTCGGCGCGCGTGCTCGAAGCGTATGACGAAGCACTCGCGGTTGACGCCTTCGCGCTCGAGCTTGAGGCGAGACAAGCACTCAAACGACTTGGTCTTGACGGACATGACGCGAGCCGACTCCGCGATTTGAGCGGCGGTGAACAGACACGGGTCCAACTCGCCCGTCTCACGATGCGACACGTCGACATCGTCCTGCTCGACGAGCCGACGAACCATCTCGATTTGGACTCGATCGAGTGGCTGACACGCTGGGTGAACGAGTTTTCGGGGACGGTGCTCGCCATCTCCCACGATCGTCAATTCATCGATGACGTCGCGACCGTCATCCTCGAGCTGCATGAGGGGACCATCGTCCGCTATCCGGGCAACTACACGGCGTATAAACATCAGAAGGCTGAGGAACTGGTACGCGACGAGCGAGCCCATGCCCGCTACATGGCGCGGAAGTCGGAGTTGCTCGATATGATCGCCCAATATAAGGGCTGGCATTTAAAAGCGAAAGCGACGGCGAGCGTGCGAAGTCCAGGCGCTCAAAAAGGCGCGGCGAACCTTGCCATCAAGATGAAGGCCCGGGAACGTAAACTCGAACAGCTCGAAGGGACGCGACCTGAGCGTCCGAAAGATGCGGCCCATATCTCGGTCCGCTTCCAAGCCGACCCACTCGAGGCGAAGACGTGGATTGCGGTCGACGACATCTCGTTCGGTTACGACGAACCCCTCTTTGAACGACTCTCGCTCACGGTGAACCGGGTTGACCGCATCTCCATCGTCGGACCGAACGGGAGCGGGAAGACGACGCTGTTGAAACTATTGATTGGCGAACTCGCACCGGAGGCAGGGGATATCAAGCGTCATCCGAAACTGAAAATCGGTTACTTCTCACAGACGCTCGCTCGATTACCGGCCGAAGGAACGTTGCTCGAGGCGCTCCTGGCCGAAAGTGACATCACCGAGACGGAGGCGCGGACGCTGCTCGCCCATTTCTTGTTCCGCCGCGATGAGGTGTATAAGCCGATCCGAGAGGCGAGCATGGGTGAGAAGTGCCGCATCGCCTTCCTCATCTTGTACTTCTCGGACGCGGACCTGCTCGCCCTCGATGAGCCGACGAACTATTTGGACGTGGCCACACGGGAGCAAATCGAGGCCGCGCTCGAGGTGTATCGAGGCGGATTGATTCTCATCTCGCATGACCGGACGTTCCACCGCTTGACGGACCGGACGATCGAGCTTGGGGAGACGGTACGCGTGCTCGAGTCCGGAGATACAAAGCCGGTCGACGTTGACGCGACGCTCCAGACGCTTGAGACATTGACGAGCGAACCGCATATTTTCTTCGACGAGGCAGGAAACGGCATCCCCCTTGCCGAATCCGAACAGAATAGACGAAACAAATAGGGGTGGAATCATATGAAAGAAGAAGTTCGGGCATCACGGGCCGCATCACGGAAGCGGAAGCGGTTATGGCAAACGGCGACGGTCATCGCATTGATTGCTTCACTCGTCGGCGTCATCGCCTTTGCGGCCCTCATGGATACGAAGAACTCGGCGTTGCCGGAGACAGACGACATCGCGACCGAGTCGGTCAATAATGAATCAGAGGCGACAGAAGGAGACGAGCCGGAAGCGGAGGCCGACGAGTCAGCGGGAACGTACGTCTATATCGCGGCACCTTATACGAAAGTGTTCGCCGACGACCGCGCGACGGTCATTTATGAGGCCGACCTCGGTGACCGGTTCGAACAGCTCGAGGCCGTCAGTGGTTTCGTCAAGCTCCAATTGAACGAGCAGACGACCGGATGGGTGACGGAAGCACAAGTGACGGGAGAAGCGACGAGCATTTCCGATGACGATGTGACCGCGGCATGGAAAACCGTCGTCCCGACTGCTGATGAAGCGACACTCGAAGTGCTCGGCCAAGACATCGACAGTGTCCGGGCCACACTCGGTGCCCCGAAAGCGGTCCAGCGTGACCAAGTGAACGAATACCATTTCTATGACGGCTTCTTCTTGATGGTACGTGACCAGCAAGTGCGGGCAATCGACTGGGACCGACAAGCGGTCGCGACGCCTGATGTGACAGCGACGAGCAGTCAAAACGCCGGCAGTTGGTATGAAAGCGAGACTCGCCAGTTGAAGTTGTTCCCATATGACGGTGTCATGCGGGTCCGGCTCGAACAGAAATAACGACAATCGTCGAGAGGACATCCCTTTCGGCGATTGTTTTTATGTATTCATTCAAATGAACGTTTGAATGTTAGGGGTGGAAGGTATAAACTAGTAGAGAGAGGGGGCGACAATATGGGCGCACATCACGAACATCACGGGGACGACCATCATCATCATCATACGACGAACCAACGGGCATTATTCTGGTCGTTCGTCCTGATTGCGACGTTTATGGTCGTCGAGGTCATCGGCGGAATCTGGACGAACAGTTTGGCGCTGTTGTCGGACGCGGGCCATATGCTCAGCGACGCGGCGGCACTCGGGCTCAGTTTCCTCGCTGTCCGGTTCGGGGCACGCCAAGCGACGCCGGAGCGGACGTTCGGCTATCGACGCTTCGAGATTTTGGCGGCGTTCGTCAACGGCTTGACGTTGCTCGTCATTTCCATCTATATCATCATCGAGGCGTATCAACGCTTGTTCGCACCGCCAGAGATTTTAAGCGGCGGCATGCTCACGGTCGCGATCATCGGGCTACTTGTCAACGTGCTCGCGGCGTGGCTGCTCATGCGGGGCGAGCGTGACAACTTGAACGTCCGCAGTGCGTTGTTGCACGTGTTCGGCGATTTGCTCGGCTCGGTCGGGGCCATCACCGCGGCCGTGTTGATTATGGCGTTCGGCTGGACGCTCGCCGATCCGATCGCGAGCCTGTTCGTCGCCGTGCTCATCTTGGTCAGCGGCTACCGGGTGACGCGGGAGGCGATTCACATCTTGATGGAAGGGACACCTGACCAAGTCGACGTCGTGGCGATGCAACGGGAGCTCGGAGGTATTGACGGTGTCAAAGAAGTCCATGACTTGCACGTCTGGTCGATTTCATCGAACGAACTCGCTGTCACGTGTCACGTCTTAATCGAGTCCGACACGGACGACCAGCGCGTCTTGCATGATGTGACGGAACGAATCCGTCAATTCGCCACGTTCGAGCGTTCAACCGTTCAAATCGAACGGGAAGCGCAATGTTGTGAGAAACGAACGATTTGGTAAACGAAGAAGCGGTCCCTGACAGAAGTCGGGGACCGCTTTTGTTATGGCTTCAAGACGACTTTGACGCAGTCGTCCAAATGATCGTTAAAGATTTTGTATGCGTCGGCCGCCTGTTCGAGCGGCAAGCGGTGCGTGATGATGTCGGTCGGATCGAACTTCTTGTCGACGATCATCTGGAACAGCTCGGGCATGTAGTGGATGACCGGTGCTTGTCCCGTCCGGATGCTTACGTTACGGGTGAAGAAGTCGCCGAGCGGGAACTGGTTATAGTTCATCGCATAAATCCCGGTCAATTGAACCGTCCCGAACTTCCGGACCGCTTCTTTGGCGACTTTGATGGCGCTGAGCGTGCCGCCTTGAACCATCAACTTTTGCTCTACTTTCTCGATTGGAGACATTTTGCCGTCGAAGCCGACACAGTCGATGACGACGTCAGCACCGCCGTTCGTGATCTCATAAATGTATTTGCCCGTATCAATCGGGTCTTTCATGAGAACGGTCTCAACGTTGTTCGACAATTTGGCTCGGTTCAAGCGATACAATTCCGGGTCGACGGCGATGACGCGTTTCGCACCACGCACCCAGGCGAGCTTTTGTGTCATTAGTCCGACCGGTCCCGAACCGAGGACGACGACCGTGTCGCCGGCTTTCATCCCGGAACTGTCCAAACTCCACCAAGCGGTCGGGATGACGTCGGAGAGGAAGAGGAGTGCTTCGTCGTCGAGTTCGCACGATTCGGGAATGACGAGCGGCATGAAGTTGCCGTAAGGCACTTTCAAATATTCGGCCTGCCCCCCAGGATGGTTCCCGAACTGCTCGGTGAATCCGAAATAGCCGCCCGCGTCCGTATGCGGGGCGTGGTTCGAATTGTCACACTGACTCTCCATCTCGTTCTCGCAATAGAAACAATGGCCGCACGAGACGTTGAACGGTAAGACGACCCGGTCGCCTTTTTTCACTTTCGTCACGTCAGGTCCGACTTCCTCGACGATGCCCATCGGTTCGTGCCCGATGACGTAGCCATGTCGGGTCGGCATGTTGCCTAAGTAGATGTGCAAATCTGATCCGCAGATGGCCGTCGAGGTGATTTTGACGATAATCTCTTCCCGATTCTCAATCTCTGGGTCTTTCACGTCTTTCACTTCGATGTTCTTCGCTCCTTGATAGGTGACAGCACGCATTTGTCCACTTCCTCCCTTTTTTCAAAAACAAGTAAGTCACAACAAGAGTACTGTACCCCTCCCGCACGCATGCGAATCCGATTTTTGGGGAAAATAGGAAAAGGGACTCACTGAGGAGCCCCGGTCCCAGTGACGTCGATGACGACGATCTCCGGTGGGTTGAATACGCGCGGTACGCTGACGCTATAGTTGAAACCGCGCCCGATGACGTGGGTGAACGACTCGTGTTCGTACAGGCCGCCGGCATACTTCGGGAAGAAGCCCTGGTCCGGCGCGTACAGTCCGTTCAATAAATAGGGGATGCGAACCTGCCCGCCGTGGGCATGGCCTGACAGGACGAGGTCGAACGGCAGGGCGGCGTATGTCTCGACTTGTTCGGCCCGGTGTGACAAGAGCAGGCTGAACGCCGTCTCGGTGTCGACATCGCCGAGCGAGGTCAAGGCCGTCTCTTCCCAGCTCGCCTGAATATTTTCGGTATACGTCCGGAGCGGGTCTTCGAGCCCACCGACGAGGAGATCGACCCCGTTGACGTTGACTGAGGCCGTCTCATTCTCGAGCACCGTCACGCCGTAGGAGCGGAACACGTCTTTGACGTCGTGACGGACAAAGTCGTCAGAGCCGTCAATCTCGTGGTTGCCGGTCACGAAATACATCGGCGCGATGCCCTGCAGCCCTTCAATCAATTCGAAGGAGGCATCGGGTGAGCGGAAGCGGTCGAGGATATCGCCGGGAAGGGCGATCAAATCCGGTTCCTGTTCCCGCACTTTGTCGATTAAGACGCGTTGGTCGTCCCCGTACGAATAGCCGTGCAAATCGGACAATAGGACGACCCGGAACGATTGTCCCGACGCGAGCTTGTCCGACTCGATCGCGTAGTTCCGGACGGTCAGTCCGTTATAGAAAGCGGCGAGGAGGAACGCGACTCCGACGCCGATCGTCACATATTTACGTTTGCCTTTGAACATCGTCCGCCTCCTCTCGATGAATCGTTCGTTTCTTCAGTTTACTCTGTTGATGCTCCGGACGCAAAAAAAGCCCGCTCGGAAGCGGGCCATCGAATTATGCTGCTTTGGCAGTCAACTTGACGTCGACGTTGCCGCGTATCGCTTTCGAGTACGGGCAAACTTGGTGTGCCGCTGCGACAAGACGTTCCGCCGTCGCTTGATCGACACCTTTGATTTCGACTTCGAGTTCGACCGAGATGAAGAAACCTTCATCGTCTTGGTTGAGCGTCACGTGTCCTGTGACGTTCGTGCCGTCTGTTTTAATACGTTCTTTGCCGATGACGAGGTTCAAGGCGCTACCGAAACATGCCGCGTAACCTGCTGCGAAGAGTTGCTCCGGGTTCGTCGCTTCGTCCGCGTGTTTTGAGCCGGGCATTGATACGTTCAAGTCGATGACGCCGTCCGTCGATGTGACGCGACCTTCGCGGCCACCGATTGCAGTTGCAGAAGCTGTGAATAATGGTTTCATGATTCAATTCCTCCATTTCGTTTTTAGGCAATTAAGTTGTGCACAATCTAATTATAGGGCAGTCAAACAGATAAGCAAATGATATGCTTGTCCTAAGACTATAGCCGGAGGAAATTTTATGAAAAGTTCATTAACATTAGAGCATCAGATCTGTTTTCAGCTCTATACCGCTTCAAAAGAGCTTACAAGACTATATCGCCCAATTTTGGCGCCGTTAAACCTGACATATAGCCAGTACTTGGTCATGCTCGTCTTGTGGGAAGAGGACAATATTGATTTGAAACAGCTCGGGGAGCGACTCACGCTCGATTCGGGCACGTTGTCACCGCTCGTCAAGCGGCTCATGCAACTCGATTACGTGGAGAAAGTGCGGGCGACCGACGACGAGCGTCGTGTCCTCTTGTCACTCACGCCGTCCGGGAGCGCACTGCGTGAGCAGGCCGAAGAGGTACCGCTCAAAGTGAGTGGTATGCTGAATATAGATCAAGCGACGTATATCGCTTATATGGAGATGCTCATCGATATCAAGGTGCGCTTGCGTGCATTCGGTGAGCGAGAGGAGTAGGTTTTCGAAAGGAGACGCGATGTTTCGTAAACTAGTGATTTTATTGCTCGCAATCGGCATGTATGCGGCCTGGAAATTTGAAGTGCCGAACGTGTCGGCGCCGACGAGCATTCAAGTGAAGTCGACGGAAGTGGCGGAGGAGCAGCAAGAACGCTCGACCGACGCCCCGCGCTTCACGAGCCAATATGCCGGGCACGACTGGTACTTGCTCGAGAAGAGCGGCGACCGCAGCCTCGAGTTGATTGATGCCGACGGGTCGAAGCAAGGCCAGTATCAGTTCGAGACGGGCAGCATCTTTGAGGGGCTCATCGTGGGCGAGACGACACGACAACAAATCGAAAAAATCGGCTTCGATGAGGTCAAATCGTATAATAAGGGACTGAAGCGCTATTTGATTCCGGACGACCCGTCATTCAACGTCTATGCGATTGACGATGACTACGTGACGATGTTTTTCGATCAGCATGACGACGACAAGCTGAAGGCCGTGCTCACGGTAGACCGGGACGTTGAGGAGTCGAGTGACGGCTATTACGGTGACGTATCGGAAGACAATCTCGTCGCGAACGAACAATTGATGCGGATGCTCATGAACTGGGACCGCCAGAAGTTCGAACTGTCAGCACTCGCTGACTATGAGCCGTTGTTACCGGTCGTGCGCGCCCATAGTGAGAACATGGCCCGGAACAACTTCTTCAGCCATACCGACCCCGAGGGCCGCGACCCGTTCGAGCGGATGAACGAGGCCGGTATCGCTTACTCCCTCGCCGGCGAGAACTTGGCGATGGGGCAGATGAGCGTCTTTCACGCCCACTGGGGTCTGATGAATTCGCTCGGCCACCGGGAGAACATCTTGAAAGATGGCTTCACGCACGTGTCGGTCGGTCTCGTCTACAATGAGGAGTCGAGCCCGTTCTATACGATCAATTTCATCACACCACGCTAATAAAAAAGGATGGGCTGCCAGATTACGGCAGCCCATCCTTTGACTTATAACAGGCGCTTGACCGCCGTCTCGATCTCATCCGGCGTCGTCTGCGGCGAGAACCGTTCGATGACGTTGCCGTTCCGGTCGACGAGGAATTTTGTGAAGTTCCATTTAATCGTCTTCGAACCGAGCAGGCCGGGTGCTTCTTTCGATAAGTATTGGAAGAGTGGGTGGGCGTCTTTGCCGTTCACGTCTACTTTGGCGAACATCGGGAACGTCACGCCGTAGTTCAATTGACAGAACTCGCTGATTTCCTCGTTTGACCCCGGGTCTTGATTGCCGAACTGGTTGCATGGGAAGCCGAGGATATGGAACCCTTGGCCCTGATAGCGTTCATATAATTTCTCGAGCCCGTCGAGTTGCGGGGTGAAGCCGCACTTGCTCGCCGTGTTGACGATTAATAGGACGTCACCTTCGTATTTGGATAGCGGTTGGAGCTTGCCGCTCATGTCGGCTGCTTCATATTGATAGATCATGTTGATTCCCCCTTTTTTCTTTTCATTATACCAATCGCGATTTCAAGACACGACTTTGAACCGGTTGTTCGCAATCAAATTGTCATGAAATGATGAAGTCGTTGTTACAATGAAATGGATTGGACGGCGTATAATGAGACTCGTTGTAGAAAGGAAAGGTGTCATGTACATATTGAAAAATGAATTTATATGGATCGGTTTGATCCTGATTGGCTTATTCTTCTCGAGCGCGACCCCGTATTCGGACCAAAGCATCGTCTCACCGCTCGAACGCATCAATTGGACGTGGGCCGAACCTGTCCTCTCGACCGTCGATTTCGAGTATGCTGGAGGACCGGTATCACTCGAGGCGAAAGGCAGCGTCGGTTTGATTGAGTTCTTGATTCGGAAAGCGGCGCACTTCACCGTCTTCTTCGCGCTCGGGGCACTTCTCGTCAAAGCGGCATCGCGCACGCGACTCCATCCTGGGCTGACACTATTGTTCGCCTGGGCACTTGCGAACACGGTCGCCATCTTCGATGAGTTTCATCAAAGTTTGACGCCCGAGCGAACGCCGCTCATCCAAGACGTCTTGCTCGACAGTTTTGGTGCCGCCTGTGGCATCCTCCTCATCGGCGGGTTTCTGCTGTTCAAACAAGGACGTCATAAACGGTCACGATCGGGATTCGTAACTCCGAGGTGGTAAAAAAATCGTATAGGTAGTTATTTGAAAAGCGCTTTCATGAAGGGCTTTTCTTTTTGATTTATAACGTTTGTGTGACAAGCAAAATTGCAAAAGCCCTTTATACCTCCATTTTTTAACGGATAAAACCTAAAACAGGTCAATGTAACGGGAATGAAATATAAGTGTAAAATAACTTTAGGTTTAGATTGCTATAATGAGTCTCAGAGCGATATCGAATTTCGCCTATTAATTTATAATTTATGCGATCTATATTATATAGAAATTCAGAGAACTCAGCGGAGGGAAGCACATTGGTTAACTTGAAGAAACTTGCAGCAACCGTCACTTTAGGAGCTCTTCTCATTAGCGGCACGACACCTGGCTATGCAGCGTCACTTACAGACAAGCAGAAAAAGGTGCAACAGCAGCAACAACAGAATAACAGTGAACAGAGCAAAGCGAACGCCTCGATCCAAAAACGTGAACAGGCAATCAGCAAAGAGCAGCAAGAAATCAACAAGTTAGACGCTGAACTCCAAGACGTCATCAACGACGTCGCGCAAAAGAAAGCTGAGATTCGTGCGACACAACAAAAAATTGCAGCCCTCCAAAAGCAGATTAAACAATATGAAGCAAAAATGAAGGCGCAAGAAGAGCTCATGAAAGAGCGCATGGCCACGATGCAAAAAAATGGCGGCGGCTCGATCGACTGGGCAGAGTTCATCTTCGGATCGAAAGACTTCGGTGACTTACTTACTCGCATGATCACGGCGGGTACGATTCAAGAGAACGACAAACAAATCTTCGAAGAGTATCAAGCGACGAAAGAAAAATTGGCTGCAGCGCAAGCTGAATTAAAAGCCGAGCGCGATGCTCTCGTGAAACAAAAAGAAGAACTCGAACAACGTCAAAAGACGCTCAATCAAAAAATGAAAGAGCGCGCAGCGAAGATTAAGAAACTCAACGCTGAGAAAGTGAAGTTCGAATCGAAATTGATGAGCCTCCAAGAAATGGAGTCGACACTCAAAGCACAAGAGAAAGCCATCAAGGCTGAAATGGAAGCGCAGCGTCGTGCGGCTGAAGAAGCGAAACGTGCGGCAGCGGCAGCAGCGGCTGCGAAGAAACAACAAGCATCAAACACAGGCTCTAGCGCGGCAAGCACACCGACAGCTTCGGCAGCGGCATCTGTGCCAGCGAGCGGCGGTATGTTCCAACGTCCGGCAAACGGTCGTCTCTCACAAGGATGGGGTGCGGCAAGCGGTGCGAACGGCTACTCGTTCCACAACGGACTTGATATCGCAGCACCGGTCGGCACACCGATCAACGCAGCACAAACAGGTACGGTCACGACAGCTGGATGGGGTGGCGCTTACGGGAACCACGTTATCATCACGCACGTCTTGAACGGTCAAGTTTGGACGACAGTCTACGCACACATGAGCTCGGTATCGGTATCGGCCGGCCAACGTGTGACACAAGGTCAAAACATCGGAGCGATGGGTAGCACAGGGAACTCGACTGGCTCACACTTGCACTTCGAAATCCACCGTGGCGGTTACTCGTACTCATCTTCGAGCGCGGGCAGCACGGTCAACCCAGCTTCATTCTTCTAAGCCTATACAAAAAGTGATCGACGAACGCGTCGATCACTTTTTTGTTGCCTTATACGCGATAAAGGTCAAGAGCGCGGCACTGATGACGCTCAGCCAGAGCGTGTCCCAGTTCGGGTCGTCGAGCATGCTCTGGCCTCCGAGAAACACCATATGGCCGAGCACAGCGAACGTAACGACCGTCAAGGCGGTCAACCGTACCCGGCGCGGGATGCGGAGCCACCAACCGAATAATCTGTTCATCAAAAATCGCCTCCACCTACAGTATAGGGGAGGCGCATCAAATCAGCTAGGCAATCGAATCCACGCCGAGGTGAAGATTTTTTGATAGCCGACTTCTTTGTAAATCTTGTTCGATGTCGGGTTGCTCAAATCCGTATAGAGCGTACAATATTGTTTCGACGTCAAGAGCTCCCGGCTCAGCTCGGCGACGAGCGAGCGGGCATAGCCGCGCTTGCGCAACGCTTTTGGCGTGTAGACGAACGAGACGGTGACGCCGTTCGCGGTCTCGCGCGATTTCTTCGCGCACGAGACGACCTTGCCGTCGACTTCCCAGACGTACACTTCTTGATTCTCGAGCATCGTCGCAATCTTTTGTGTCGCGTTTGCCTTCGACGATACCGGTAAACCGGTATCCTTTTCGAACGCGTTATACGCCTTCACGAGGAATGCCTCATCGTCCTTGGTCGCCCGTCGCATCGACCCTTCCGACAGCGGGATGTCGTTGACACGATCAAGACGATACAGACCTTGCTCCATGAAGACTTTCGGCTCTCGCGCCGTCAGGATGTACCAGAGCGTGTAGAAATTCATCGCTAGATCAGCTTGCGAGACGACCTCGGTGAATGGGATATCACCATTTAATAGTTCAGGTACGAGCAGACGAAGGACGTCATCCTCTCGCTCATGCTTCACGAGCACATAGTTGAGCGGATGGGGCGGAGTTACTTGCAGGATCGCGAGCACATCACCGTCATCTTCGACGGTGAGTTGATGATACGACTCGTATCGGCCTTGTTTGATGGCATCGAGCACGCCAATCATCAAGCTGTTCTCGGCCTCATGTTCGAGCAGGTGGGGCATGACACGTTCTGCAAATCCGGATAGGTCGTTCCAACGAATCAGTTCCATATGAACACCCTTTCATCGTATGTATACGAAACGGGCAAACCTGATGGCTTGCCCGTTTTTTTCATTCTATCAAATTATAGATGAGATTACGCGATTTCTTCGCGTTCTTTTGCGTCATCCAAAATGTTGGTGTTGCGTTTGAAGTAATGAACGATTTTGGCGATGGCGCCGTCTCCCGTGACGTTTGTCGCCGTACCGAAGCTATCTTGTGCCAAGTAGAGGGCGATGACAAGACTGAGCATCGTTTCGCTGAATCCGAGCATCGAACCGAACAAACCGAGCGAGGCCATGACGGCTCCACCTGGTACGCCTGGTGCTGCGATCATCGTGACGCCGAGGGCGAGGATGAACGGGAGCACGATCGCGAATGACATCGGCATGCCATTCAAGTACATGAGGGCGACACCGACCGATGTGAGCGTGATTGTCGACCCTGACAAGTGGATGGTCGCACAGAGCGGCACCACGAAGTTGGCGACGCCTTCGTCCGTGTTGTTCGCTTTCGCCTGACGAAGTGTGACCGGGATTGTCGCCGCTGACGACTGTGTCCCGATGGCTGTGAAGTAAGCCGGCATCATCGTCTTCAAGAGACGAAGTGGGTTTTCTTTGTTGAGAGCACCTGCGACTGAGTATTGAATCAAGAGCATCGTCAAGTGAAGGACGATGATCGTGACGAAGACGAGCGAGAATACCGAGAGAATCTCAGCGACTTGTCCGGCATACGTCATGTTCATGAAAATTCCGGCGATGTGAATCGGTAATAGTGGAATGATGACTTTGCTGATGAGTAGTTCAATGATATCGCGGAAATCCATGGCCAAATCGAGCGAGCGCTTGCTTTCGATGGCGGCAATCCCGATGCCGATGACGAAGGCGAGAATGAGCGCCGTCATGACGCCGAATACCGGTGGAATCTCGAACTCCATGAAGCTTTTCAAAAGAGCTTCTTCCGGGTTTTCTGCAGAGGCCGTGCTGCGTGACAAGATTTGCGGGAACAAGTTGCTCGTCGTGAAGTAAGCGAGCGTCCCAGCAACGATTGTCGAGATGTAGGCGATGGCGGCCGTCAAACCGACCAATTTCCCGGCGCCTTTTCCAAGTTCCCCGATTCCTGGAATGATGAAGGCGAGAATGATGAGTGGGATGGCGAAGCCTAGGAACTGTCCAAAGACCGTGTTGAACGTGACGAACGTCCGGACAATCCAGTTCTGGCTTTCTGGTACGATGCTACCGAGTAAAATCCCGAATGCGATAGCGATGATGATGCGACCTAGAAGGCCAATGCGTAATTTCAAATAAATCATCCTCTCTTAATGTTTGAATTGTTGCTATTTTCGCACATTTCATGCGGTGTTGCCACCCTATCTTTCATTTTTTAACGAAGATTGACGTTTGACAACTTTGAAATAGGGTATCACAAAATGTTGGAGTGGAAAAGGGAGGGACCTTCTTCTTTTCCTAATATACAAACGATGTTATGATTAATTTTGAATAGACGTAAAGGAGGGGTGACGCGTGCAGGTACAACGAACAACGATTCATATCGCGGGTCAGGACTATACGATCGTCAGCGAAGAGCCGGCCGATCATGTGAGGGAAGTGGGCTTTCTGGTCGATAGCAAGATCCGTGAGATTCGTGAACAGTCCCCTCATCTAGACGCTCGTCAGGCAGCGGTGCTCGCCGCTATCCAAATCGCGAGTGATCACGTCAAAACTAAACGAAATACGGGAGAATAAATCACTTTATGGTTACTCTACTTATACTGTTTTTCTTGTTCATCGGGATCATCAACGGATTCCGCCGCGGGGCGATTTTGCAGCTCGGCCATTGGGTCGCGCTCATCATCAGTTTCCTCGTCGCGAATGCCTACTACCGTGATCTCGCCGAAGCGTTCAAGCTATGGATTCCATACCCGTCGCAACTCGATGGGTCGCTTCCGGAAGGTGTCATCGATTTAAACGCACTGACAGGACTCGAGATGACGTTTTATAACGTCTTCTGGTTCGTCGTCTTGTTCGTCATCACGAAGCTCGTCTTGCATCTCATCCTATCTATGCTTGACTTCTTGACGGACTTGCCGATCTTGCGTCAATTAAAAGGAATTATCGGAGCAGTCCTCGGGTTCTTCGAGGCGTACGTGATCACGTTCTTTATTTTGTGGGTCATCGCGTTCGTACCGATGGCAAGCGTCCAGAGCGCCGTCGACAACTCGTCGCTTGCGACGTACATCATTCAAGATACGCCATATCTCTCTGAATGGTTCTCGAATAAGATGTTGTAACACGACAGGCCGGAATGCAAGCTAGTGCTTGTGTCTCGGCCTTTTCTGTATGGAAAAGGGGGAAGCACGATGAATAAAGTCGAAGCGATGATGCTGCTAGAAAAAATCGCGCAATATATGGAGATTAAAGGGGAGAACCCGTTCAAAATCAACGCCTTCCGCAAAGCCGCGACGGCGCTCGAGAAGACGGAACTCGAACTCGAGGACATCGAGGATTTGACGACAATCTCCGGGATTGGCAAAGGGACGGCCGCCGTCCTCGAAGAATGGCGGGACACGGGACGCAGTGAAGTGCTCGAGTCACTCCAAGAAGAGATTCCGTACGGTCTCATGAAACTGCTCAAAATCCAAGGACTCGGCGGCAAGAAGCTCGCCAAGCTCCGTGAGGTAGGCGTCGTCGACCTCGAGACGCTCATCACCGTATTAGAGGACGGAACGGCCGCGAGCCTGCCTGGCTTCGGCGCCAAGAGCGTCGAGAAGTTGCTCACGGCGGCACGGAACCTCGAGTCACGTCCGGAGCGTCTCGCGTACGCCATGATGCGTCCGGTCGTCGAAGAAATTGAAGCGGTGCTTGAAGCCGAGCCGCTCGTCTTGCGCCATTCGGTCGGGGGCAGTTTCCGCCGCGCCGAGGAGACGTGTAAAGACCTTGACTTCATCATCGCGACCGAAGAGCCTATCGCCCTCCGTGACAAGCTGCTCGCCCTCCCGTTCATCAACGAGGTGATTGCGGCAGGCGAGACGAAAGTGTCGCTCGTCCTCGAGCGCGAGGAGATGGTGTCGGTCGACTTCCGCATGGTCGAACCGGGCGCCTTCGCCGCGACGCTCCATCACTTCACCGGCTCGAAAGACCATAACGTGCGCATGCGCCAGCTCGCGAAAGCGAAGGGTGAGTCGATTTCTGAGTACGGCGTCGAGACGGCGGACGGCCTCTGGCAACCGGAGACGGAAGCCGAGTTGTTCGAACGTTACGGGCTGCCGTTCATCCCGCCGGAGCTCCGGTCTGGAAACGCAGAGTTCGAGCACGACCTTTCGAAGCTCGTCACGCTCGACGACATCAAGGCCGACGCCCATATGCACACGGTCTGGTCGGATGGGAAGCTGACGGTCGACGAACTCGTCGCAGCGATGAAAGCGCGCGGCTATGAGTGGATTGCCATCACCGACCACGGCAAATACATGTCGTTCGTCAACGGCTTGACCGAGGAACGGCTCGAGGCGCAAGGGGAAGAGATTCTCGCCGCCGCCAAAAAGCACGATATGCACGTCCTGCGCGGTGTCGAGATGGACATCCGCCCGGACGGGACGCTCGACTATGAGCCTGAGTTCTTGGCTACGCTCGACTACGTCGTCGCCTCGATTCACTCGAAGATGGACCAATCCGTCGACGAGATTATGGCCCGGCTCGAGAACGCCTGCCGCTCGCCGTACGTCAACGTCATCGCCCATCCGACCGGTCGTCTCATCGGCCGCCGTGACGGCTATCCGATTGACGAGGAGCGCTTGATTGCCCTCGCCAAAGAGACGGGGACGGCGCTCGAGTTGAACGCGAACCCGAACCGGCTCGACTTGACAGCCTCAACGCTGAAGAAAGCGAAGGCGGCCGGCGTCAAACTGATGATCAACACCGACACGCACCACCCTGATATGATGGAAGATATGGCACTCGGCGTCCTGCACGCCCGGAAAGCCTATCTTGAACCGTCAGACATCATCAACTGCCTCTCGTTCGAGGACGCCAAGGCGTTCATCGACGCGAAGCGACAGAAAGGAACATGCTAGATGGATCACGCGTTACGCGTTTTAGAATATGAAAAACTCCGCCAGCAGCTCGCCGCCCACGCCGCGAGCTCGCTCGGTAAAGAACGGGCGCTCAACATGCAGCCCGACTATACGTACGACCGGGTATTGTCGAACTTGAACGTCACCCGCGAGGCGACCGAGGTCGTAAGGCTCCGCGACCGGTTGCCGCTCGGCGGACTGACCGACGTCCGCAGTGAAGTGAAGCGGGCCGCCATCGGCTCGGTCCTCTCGACGAGCGAACTGCTCGCCGTCGCCGCCGTCATGTATAGCGGCCGCCAAGTGAAGAACTTCTTCGAGAAGCTGCACGAGGACAATGAAGACCTCCGTATCCCGCGCCTCGACGAGTATGCCGAGCGCTTGACGAAGCTGATCGAGGTCGAACAGACGATCCGTCACGCCATCGACGACCAAGGCACGGTCCAAGATTCGGCGAGCGACCGTCTCCGTGGCCTACGGACCCAGCTCCGTAGCTTTGAAGGTAGCGTCCGTTCACGGATTGACAACATCCTCCGCAACAATGCGAAGATGCTGTCGGACGCCATCGTCACAATTCGGAACGACCGCTATGTCGTCCCGGTCAAGATGGAGTACCGCCAAGCGTTCGGCGGGATCGTCCACGACCAATCGGCATCGGGCCAGACGCTCTTCATTGAGCCGCAGGCGATCGTGTCGATCAACAACGAGATTCAAGAAGTCCGCTTGAAAGAGCGCGCCGAGATCGACCGTATCTTGAGCGAACTGTCAGACCTCGTCGGCGGTGTCGCCGATTCGGTCGTGACGAACCTCGACGTGCTCGCCACGCTCGACTTCGTGTTCGCGAAAGTCGCTTACGGTCATCAGCTCAAAGCGACGGAACCGAAACTGAATGACGAGCGCGAAATCAAGTTGAAACAGGCGCGCCATCCGTTCATCCCGCAAGACGAGGTCGTGCCGATCACGGTCGAACTCGGTGAGGCGTTCACATCGCTCGTCATCACGGGACCGAACACCGGCGGGAAGACGGTCACGCTCAAGACGCTCGGACTGCTCCAATTGATGGTGCAGTCAGGTCTGTACGTGCCGGCCGAATTCGGGACGGAACTGTCCGTCTTTGACGCCATCTACGCCGACATCGGTGACGAGCAGTCGATCGAGCAGAGCTTGTCGACGTTTAGCTCGCACATGACGAACATCGTCAGCATGCTCGACAAGATTGACTTCATGTCACTCGTCCTATTCGATGAGCTCGGTGCCGGGACCGACCCGCAAGAAGGGGCGGCCCTTGCCATCGCCATCCTTGACGAAGTGAAACGTCGTGGTGCCCGTGTGGCGGCGACGACGCACTACTCGGAATTGAAGGCGTACGCCTATAACCGGGAAGGCGTCATGAACGCCTCGATGGAGTTCGATATCGAATCGCTCAGCCCGACGTATCGCCTATTGATTGGCGTACCGGGTCGTTCGAACGCGTTCGAGATTAGTCGACGTCTTGGCTTATCGGAACAGGTCATCGACAAAGCGCGAAGCCATGTCGGCACCGACGCCGAGTCGGTCGAATCGATGATCAATCAGCTCGAGGCGGCCAAGCATCGCGCCGAACAGCTCGAGAAAGAACTCATCGTCAAACGCCACGACCTCGAAGAAGAGCAAGCTGCGTTCGAGGCGAAGCTGACCGATTTCGAACGCGAGCGCGACACGATGTACGGCGAAGCCGAGGCGCGTGCCGAAAAGGCCGTCGAACAGGCGAAGCGCCAAGCAAACGAAGTCATCGACCGCTTGAAGAAGCTTCGTGAAGAAGGCATCGTCAAAGAGCACGAGATCATCGCCGCGAAGAAACAGCTTGAATCGGCGAAACCGACGCTCCAAGATAAAAAGATTCAAAAAGTGAAACAAAAAGCGCAACAGAAACGTACATTCAGTAAAGGCGAAGAAGTGAAAGTGACGACGTTCAACCAAAAGGGCTATATCGTGAAGCAATTGAACGATAACGAGTACAACGTCCAAGTCGGGATTATGAAAGTGAACGTCAAAGCGGACGACCTTCAAAAAATCGGACCTTCGAAAGAGCAGTCGCTCCAGTCGAAAGGCAGCTCGCTCAAGCGTCAGAGCTCGACGAAGTCGGAGCTCGACTTGCGCGGCGTTCGGGTCGAAGAAGGACTTTCCCGCCTCGACAAATATATCGACGAGGCACTCGTGTCTGGGTACGACAACGTCCGCATCATCCACGGTCTTGGGACCGGGGCGATGCGCCAAGCGACGCAGGAATACCTGAAAGGACATCGTCACGTGAAGAGTCAGCGCCCCGGTGGGATGGGTGAAGGCGGACTCGGTGTCACGGTCGTCGAACTGAAGTGAGGGGAACATGGTAATGGGGAATGTGAACGTCAACGTATTGCTTGAGTCGCTCGGCCTGTATACGATCGCCGGACTCATGATTGTCGTCGGTCTGGCCATCTTTGAGGTGACGACGCCGTACAGCAATTGGCGCGAGATTCAAAAAGGCAATATCGCCGTCGCACTCGCGACCGGCGGGAAAATCGTCGGGCTCGCCAACATCTTCCGCGTCGTCGAGAGCCACCACGACCAGACGATGGACGTGTTGGTCGGCGGGAGCTTCGGTTTCGTGCTCTTGTTGGTGACGTATTGGCTATTCGAATTTTTGACGCCGTCGCTCAAAGTGAACGAGGAAATCGGGAAAGGGAACATCGCCGTCGGCCTGATGGCGTTCCTGCTCTCGATTGGGGTCTCGCTCGTCGTCGGCGCGGCGTTGGTGAGGTGAAGACATGGTATACGAGAGATTGGCAAAGATTCTCTTCATCGGGGCCGGCCTGTTTTTAGTGGCAGCGGCACTGTGGTTTATTTTTTATTGACTCGAAGAACGGAGCGTCCGAGATGGGCGCTCCTTTTTTTGATTGATTTCTAAAAAACGCATATCCTTGATATTTGAATTTTGGACAATTGTTAAATCTGATTTGAATTATAATCATCTCAATCGGTAGAAAATGAAGGCGGTACTTACTTATCACAAGAATCAATTGGGGGAGGCACGAATGGTGATTGATTTAGATTTTTTGATGACAACGGAAGACTATGTGCTCGAGACGGAGTCGTTCCAGATGAAGGGCGTCACCTATTATCCACTCGAGTGGACGTTTTGCGGGGCAAGTGACCCGACAATGTTGCTGACTTGGGACGAGGAGCGCGACCGCATCCTGATCCGCTTCGAGCAATATGCGGTGTTTCTCGGGACAATCGAAGACCATAGTATACATGAAGAAGGGCTACGTAATGCTTACCCAATCGTGAAACTGAAGACGTCTCGCTTCACACGATTCGCCGCAGAGAACATGGGTACGGAGCGGATCAACACGTATAGAGGCGAACTATCCCATTATGTCATTCGAACGTTCGAACAAGAGTTTCACGTCTTGGCGTACGAAGATCCGACCGTGCTCGACTTGGGGAAAGTCGGGGATACGGGCGTCATCATCGAGGTCGTGGACGAGGCATAAACGAAGGAGAAGAAGCGAGTGTACAAATCGAGCGTTCATCCCTGCACCTTTCTCTACTTTCAATTCTCATATGGTAAAATGTATGAAGACGAAGAGAAAAGCATAACCTTTCAATGCATAGGCTGTACATAGAATGGGATGGGGTGGAAGATTGTATGAACACACAATTTGAAGAATTGAAGATGTATGAGAGCTTTGACGAGCTTGCGAACGATGTCCTTGATCTCGCAAATGAAATTTTGCCCGAGCAAATGTTTTATTTGACTGCGTTCACAGACTCGCAACAGGTCATTTTGAAACTGTCCAATCAAAAATCATCGATTCAGATTACGGAAAACATGGTCGTCGATTTGAGCAATTCTGTTTGTAATCGCATTGATTTCGAGAACAATCAACCGTTGCGATATGAAGATATCAAGCGAGACTGTGATGTGGAGGAAGTGGAACGGCTACTCGACGACGTAAACATCCGCTCATATTTAGGTATCCCAATCTCACTGACGAACGGTGAAAAGTTTGGCACGTTGTGTGCCGTCAATGATGAGGCGAGTGTGTTGGATCCGAGGAGTATCGCGTTGCTTCAACGAATCGTCAAGCTGTTCTCGTATTATTTGGAACTAGAACGTTTTGTGTGGCGAGATATGTTGACGGAGCTGTACAATCGACGCTACTTGACGAAGTACTTTGAAGACGACTCGAACACGCACGGTGCGCTCTTTTTCCTCGACTTAGACGGATTCAAAAGCGTGAACGATCGGTACGGTCACGACATCGGGGACACCGTCCTGCAAGAAGTGGCGACAAGGCTTCAAACGATTGTGAACGAACAAGGTGATGCGTTCGCGGTCCGGTTAGGCGGAGATGAGTTCGTGCTCCACTTTTCACAGGCCGCGGGTCGAGACGAATGGGGCCACATCGCGACTCAGATTATCGATGAGTTAAGCAGGTGGGATGAGGGTTACCAAGTCTCGACGAGCATTGGCATCGTCACCTACATACGAGATGAGCGTACGACGTTGGTCACGCTTTTGAAACAAGCGGATGAGGCGCTATATCAAGCAAAATCAGCTGGGAAGCGAACGTTCAAGTTTGTTCACTGAAAGTGCTTCTTGCGGGGATAGACATTTGAAGAAGCGTGATTAAGTTCAGAGGAGGGAAGCGTATCTATAAGTTCGTTTTATCCATATGTCTATTCATCGGCATGACGTCTATTTTAACCGGTTGCGTTGGCACGGTTGAAACGATTGACGACAGACCCGTCATTCATTTCGATGCGGCTTCCATCATTTCGGCTGCCCGCGACCATCAAATCAAAATGCTCACGCTATCGAGCATTCCGACCGATGTCGTCGCCATATCCGGAGCGGTTAAAGAATTGCAAGGTATGCAAGCAGACAACGACATATACTCGACCGAACTGGAGGAATTGCGGCATGAGGATTCCTCGGCCGATGAGTTCAAAGACCTCGTTGGCGAATATTTAGAAGCGGAAAATGCGTATATCGATCAAACTATCGAGGCCTTATACGGTGGAGGCACGAGCCGTCCAAGTCGATTCTCGATGGATACGCTCTACTCGCAATCAAACGCAAAAGTGTCAGAATTTCGATATGAGCCAAAATAATGTAAACGCAACGGAGCGCCATCCCAGCAAGGGACGACGCTCCGTTTTTTTTAGTTTACGGTACTTCAATTTTAACGGTATACACTTTCGGCATGGCGCCGCTTGAAGCATACAAGACGAGCGTTTTCTCTTTCTCTGGAACGAGGAAGACCAAATCGATTTCGGATTTCTCGCCTGGTGTGTAAATGAATCCACCCCGAAATGCTTTCTTGTTGTGGTTGACTATGTCGACCGGACTGTACTCTGTGCCGTCTGGCGTGTACATGCGGAACCCGTTCGGTCGATAGTCCATAGTGCCACCATATTGATCATCCTCATTAAAGAGAGAAATCGGTAGGCTGACGAATCGTTTTCCAGCTTCCGGTTCGGTCCCATCCGGTGAAGCAAAGACGGGCTGTCCGACTTGGAATTCACGTTTCTTCATTCGTGGATCCCCAATAAACGTTTGGAACGTGCCGAGGTTCATGATTTTTTGAAGGTCATCTTCTTTTGGTGTCGTTGCTTTGGTTTCTTTCGGTTTATCTGCTTTTAAATCAGCCTGTTTCGCACCGGTCGTCTGTGCGGTCGGGGCTGGTGTCGTCTTCGCTTCTTCCGTCGCCGGTTTCACTTCAGGTGACGTGAAGACGAACAAGCTGATGATGCCGACGACGAGAGCGGTCGCAGTCGTCCCGAGGACGAGACGGAACCGTTTCTCGACTTTCTTCTGGTTAACGACGTGTCCGCCGATGGCTTCAGCCGGTGTGATGCGGACGGCCCGTTCCGCCGGGAGGAGCGCCCCGAGGACACCGGTCACGACCGGGATGAGGATGGTCGCGAACAGGAACGGCAACTCGGACGTCGGGAACTGTTGATACATGATGGTGACGATGATGATGGTCACTGTCACGCCGAGGAGTCCGGCGAAGAAACCGGTCAACGCGCCTTCCGTCAAGACGAGGCGACGGATAGACGTGTTCTGCCAACCGAGCGCCTTCAAGACGGCGAGCTGCGGCTTGCGCTCCGAGACGTTTTGCCACATGATTTCGGTCGTCGTCAGCATGGCGATGAGCAAGGCGACACCCATGGCGACGTAATGCATCGTCCCGACTTCAAGGGCGACGAACTCGCCAATCCATGTCGTATACAAGACGCCTTGGAGGCGGAATGTGACGAATAGGAAGAAACCGAACAGACTCGTCGGTAAGGCGATGGCGAGAATCGACAATGTCGTCCGCGGCCAATACGTCACGAGCTGGTTCAAGCTCATGCCGACGCTCGAGCGGGAGCGGAGCAGGCGGCGCCCTTTCGACACCTCACCCGACTGCATCGTCTCATACGGTTTGATTTTCCGCACGAGTCGAATCGGGATAAGCGTCCCGAGCCAGTAAATCAACAGACCGGCCAAACCAATTAATAAGATGCGCGCGATCGACGTCGAACCGGCTGCCGTCCATAGGAACGTCCCGAGAATCATCCACGAGATGAGCGCGACCATCGACCCGAGAATCGTCGCTTCGAGGAACAACAGTTTCGACAGTTGGCTCGGGCGCCAGCCGAGCGACAACAGAATGGCGAACTCTTTCTTTCGCGCGTACAGCATGATGATGTTTGAGCTGAACACGTATAGCATCGCGACGAGGATGACGCTCGCGACGACGCCAGAGAAGCCTAGTTTCGCTTCTTGGAAAATCGTAATCGACGATCCGAGTTTAATCCACGGCTGTTGAATCCAGCCGAGCGCGCTCGAATCTTTGAGTCCAGGCAGATACGTGACAGCGTATTGTGGAGACGACCCGAGCGTCACGTCGGTGATAAGACCGGTCTTGTCCTCAATCTCTTTGGCGACCGCTTGCAGTTTCGCCTCACTCTCTTCGTTTAAGACGTCCACGCCTTTCACGTTGACGCGAATCGCCGAGATAGCTTTGTCGCCGGCGATGGCGAACGCGGCATCGAGCGTCGTCAACATCGAAGGTGGTTTCGTGAGGAAGCTGTACGGGTTGTTCGTCGGCTTGACCGTCGTCGGTGGGTTGACCGGCTCGTCTTTCGAGTTCATGACCCAATCGGCGCTCGCCGGGAAATACGTCTCCATCGGCAGTTCCGTCAGCGGGTCTTTCGACAACTTCAGTTTCGACGGATCGAACAAGCCGATGTAGTTATATTTCACTTTCGGCGCATCGTTGAGGTCTTCCGCGTATTTATTTGACTTGCGATACATACTTTCTTGGCCGTAAGCCACTTGACCCTCAGCGAGGAACGGTTTGATTTGATACGAGTACGGCCAACGTTTCGGGAACGGGCTCGTCACGCCTTCGTATACGAGCGGTGACGCCTTCTCGGCAAGCCAAGTATAGTCAACTGTGACACGAGGGTCTTGCGGTTGTGGTGTCCCTTCTAAAATGTGTTTCGTGATATTGTCATGCATTTGTTGTGCTGTAAAGTCGTATGAGGCGACTTCCGTCCCTTTCAATCTATCGAGGTATTCATCTTTTCCTTGATCGAGATACGTTTTGATAAATGCCTCTTGATCGCTTGTATCGACATCTACTTCTTCAATCGTGTAGTTGATTGAGGCATCGACGTAGTCTTTTGAACTCATCAAAATCGGAATCGTCGTGATGTCCTCATCGTAAGGCTCTGGGACATCCTCATCATTGAAATAACGACTGAACTCTGTCGCTTGTACGGCATCGTCTAACCCGACGAGTTTCGCTTCGGCGACCGGGTCGATCCCAGCCAACATGACATCGATCCCGTAAGAGAGGGGAAACTCCTCGTACAGGGCGGTCGGACCGATTCCGATATGGGTCGAATCACCGTTTGGCATCCAGCCGACCCAAAAATAAGCTTTTAGATCTTGGAAGTCATTGATTTTTTCAATGCCCGTATCGATGAGTGTATTCATCTTGAGGCGATAAAGACCCGCTTTATCAAACGTATGCGTTTGCGTGAACGAACTAGAATAAGTCGACCCGATCATCGCGATCGGGGCCGCGACATCGACGTCGGCAATCTGTTGAACCGTCTCGTATTGTTCGCGCGTGATGCCTCCCTCGAGCCCGCTCATATAGTTTGGTTCGAGCAGGTTCAAGTCCTCGGTCACGCTGCGGCTGCCTTCTGGCCGGACGACGATATGGTATGACGAGTCCCACCGTTTCTGGAGCTCGTTGACGACCGTGCCGTTGTTCGCCTGGGTCACTCCGAGTAGATAGCTGAGCCCGGTACTGACGATGAGCATCCCGACCATGAGCAGGATGAACCGTTCCTTATTCCGCCACCATGAGTTCCAGATGAACTTAAGCATGATGGACGTCGCTCATGGCGACGACCTGCCCGTCGCGCATCTCGATTTTTCGGTTCGCCCGGTCGGCGAGCTCCGGGTCGTGCGTGACGAACAAGACGCCACAGCCGTTGTCCCGGTTTAGACGCGTCAACAACTCGAAGATGATATCGCCCGTATGCGTGTCGAGGTTTCCAGTCGGCTCATCCGCGAGCAGCCACTTCGGACGGTGAATGAGGGCACGGGCGACGGCGACGCGCTGTTGCTGACCGCCGGACAGTTGCGATGGCAGCGAGTTCGCCTTGTCGCTCAAGCCGACTTCTTTTAAGAGTTCAAGTGCCCGTTCTTCGCCGTCATAGTCGACTTTCCGGCCGAACAGCGGTGCCATGACGTTCTCGAGAGCGGTCAATGTCGGAATCAAGTGGAACTGTTGGAAGATGAAACCGATGTTGTCGAAGCGGAAGTCGGCGAGCTGTTTCGCGGACAAGGTCGAGATTGGTTCGCCGTTGAATAAGAGCGTGCCGTCGGTCGGACGGTCGAGTGTGCCAATCAAGCTGAGCAGGGTCGATTTCCCCGAACCGGATGGACCGATAATCGAGATGAAATCGCCGTGGTTGAAGTGAAGGTTCACATCGTCGAGCGCGAGCGTCGCGATGTCGCCGTTATCAAAGCGTTTCGTCAGGTGTTTGCATTCAAAATCAAAGGCCATTGGAAGCTTCCTCTCTTGGTGGGATAAGATAGTCAATATTAAATATGTAAGAACACGTAATTTTCTGACTATTTATCATAGTGTAAAGGAAAAAGTTTCCTGTTGAAAGCCGAGAAAATTTTCGTCTTGGTTTCGAGAGAAGTATGGGACGGAATGGGGAAAAGAGTTATGAGCGTGTTGAATCGAGTGAAAGGGAGTGGAAACAATGAAACAGTTCGAAATTGAGTTCCATATGATTAACGATGAGGTGTTGACGCAAGTGGTGGAAGCGGAGAGTCGTTATGCGGCGCTCGAATCGATTTATCAGTCGTTCCGTCATGCGACGGACGGGTTCGTTCAGTTCGAGGATGAGTGGATCATTTTCCTCGACCATGTCGTGTATGTGAAGGCGTTTGAGATTGTGGAGTGAAAAATAAAAATTAGCATCATTTTCAGAGCGCTACATCATAATTAAATGACGAAACAAGTTCTAGGTAATTATATTGTTATCTAGAACTTAATTTCAAGATGATTAACTTTACTCATAAATTCGCTTTCTGTTAACTCATTATCTTTTATTAAGGTGCCATCCAAACTGAGGTTATAGTTTTTTTAGATGTTCCTGAATTTAAGCATTTTGATGAGAGATGTTGAGTTGTTATATTGAATTAGCAAGTCTATATCGTTAGATTCAGATTGATGGAGTACAGAGCCAAAAGATATAGTTTTAACTCAGAACATGGAACGATTATTTCTTTTGTTTCTTTCACTTTCTGTTGGAGAGATGTATTTAATAAAGAATTGTTTATTGTCATATTTCAAGACTCCCATAAATTCTTTGAAAGTAAATAAGCCAATGTTGTGTTCTTTTGCTAAATCTTTTGCACCCCCAGTATAGTTGTTCCAATTACTTGAATTAACTATTACATCAATGTTTGGGTATGGATAATTTTATATAATTTGTTTTTACACGAATTTAAGAATTTATAATATATTTTATGTAACAAAAGAGTTCTAGTTAAAACTCAAGTTATAAAAAATGAATGAGGAGTGAAGTTTTTGAATTTTTTTAAATCTATCAAGAATTTATTCGTTGGAGTTAATGAAGTTTCGACACTGAAAAAAGTTAAAGTACGAATGATTACTGAAAATGAATGTTATAAAAATATAAGTGAACATTTATTTAATAAGGAATGCTCTTTAGATTTAAAAGTAGAATCCGATAAAAATTGGTCCCATTTATTTTCAATTGATAAAGATAATCCTAATTTAATTGGATTCAATAAACGTTCCAATAAGAAATATCGTCTTTTATTTAAAACAGAGAAAAATTTCATCACATATGCAGCATCTACGATTGAAATTGTGAATGAAAATGAAATAAAGCGAATTTTCTATAAAGATACTTTGCTTGAAAAAATGTCAATCGTAGATGCAAATGACAGAAATTTAATTTTAAGAGATAAAAATAGAATAGCTCATATTAATTTGGAAACGGCTCAAGCTTCTGTTTACAGTTTCATATGGCAACCATTCTCATGTGTTGTAGGTGACGATTACTGGTTGGTAGGGACTAGACAGACGTATGAAGGTCCTGGTGAATTGTATATGTTCAGTGTAGATGGTTCATTAAAATGGGCGATAAATTTCTGTGAACCACCTATTCAAACTATGTTTCAGTCTATAGAAGTTACTGCTTATAATCTGAAGGTATCATCGGATTACAATGAGTTTTTTGTTTCTTGCATGGATAGACTTTATAGAATTACTCGCGATGGAGAACTGAAAACAAGAATTGCTATTTCAGAATTAAAAGAGGATGAATTGCGACGTAAACAAGAAGACACTCAAAAATCTCTATTTTTCCAACCTAAAGATAAAGATGAAGCAAGAAGGAGAATAGCAAGTGAATTTGCTGAATCGTTTATATCTAATATGAAAAGGATGACCTTTAGCTCTCCTTTCACAGATTTTGCTCATGATCCATTAACAAATATGATATTTATACTAGAGAGTGAAGGAAGAGTAACTGGATGGGATTCAAGCGGAGAGCTGGTTTGGACATATACGTTTAAAGAAAACGGAAAATTTATTTCATGGTTGGATGAATATCTTATTCTATCGTTCGAAACTGGTAATACTTTATGGTTGAATAGGCAAGGGGATTGTGAATATAGTGCTAAATTGCCGAAAGAAGTATGGACTATATCTAATGTCCCTAATCTTTCTAAGTACCTCATCGTTAGTAAAGATAACAGATTATACGAAATGGATAAATTAAGTGGTGAATTAATAGTTGGAACCGCAGGACATCCTGGTATGGAGCTATTTACAATTTCGAAACATCTTATTTTCTTTGACGGTGAATACAACAAATCAGGTTACTTTTGGCTCTCTCCAATTAATCACGAATGGGCAATTCTAAAAAGAATTGAAGTAAACGATAATGAAGATTCTCGAGTATTAAATAGCATTGCGCCAGAAATTAAAGAAACCATTCCATTTAAAAAAATATGGAGCTTGAATAGGGAAAATCAAAATGAAACTTTTGGTAAAAGAATTGTAGATTTTAAAAACAAGAGAATTTTCGTCAGTGAACGACCAGATTTTGATGTAAGAGAAGTATACGAGAATGTGAAAAGCGAGAAAGAAAGACAAAAAATATTTACTGCACAAGATTTAGTTTGTTACGATTTCCAACAAAATAAACTATGGTCAAAACGTTTCTATAACTATTTATTTTCGGTATTTTTAAGTCCTGATTCCGAACAGTTATTTGTAGGTGTGCCTTTAAAAGATAATGTTACATACGAGCCTGGATATATAGTGCTAGTAAATAAAGATGGAGAAAAAAACGGGGAAATTAAAGCTCCTGCAAATGGTTTTTATATAGATTTTAAATCACATAATGAGGCGATTATTACATTTTCGACGGAACGTGATAACAATTCAAAGATTTACAGATTTTATAAAGCTAAATCAGGAGAATGGAAGTTAGGAGAACAATTTGATAAAAACCAGTTAAAAAATGACCTGGGACCAGGTATAAACGATATAGACATAAATAACTATTCACTTAGAAGAATCGATAAAAAGAAATATATATGTCGGTATGGAAATAGAGAACTTGAACTCAAACTTACTGCAGCTATTTATGAAGCCTTTACTATTGATCAAGAGAACTTATTGATTAGGATTGGTAACAAGACTCTTGTAAAATATGATTCTAACTTAAATAAAAAATGGATAGTTAAGACTGGAAATACTGTAATAAAAACCGTAATCGGTTCTAAAACTCTAATAGTTGTTTCTAAGCAAGATGTAACCTCATATTGTTTAGATAATGGTCAGACAAATTGGAGAATATCAGCTCCGCCAAAGACTGTTCTCAACGATGTGTTTTGGTTAGAAACCCTCAAAAAATTTATATGGTTGAGTGGCAATAAGCAAGAATTTTATGTAACATCTCTTGACGAGCAAGGTAGTATATTAAATAGTCAATTGTTCAGTAATTTATTACTCTATAACCAGACGAGATTTGATGAGGAACAAAATATATTTATTATTCAAAAGTCTAATTTAATTGAAGCGTATAGTATAGATTAACTATTAAGGAGTGATTAAAATGCCTCAATTTAACAAATTAGTCCGCGACCGCATCCCTGAAATTATCCACGAAGCAGGACAAATTCCTGTCGTCAAACATCTCAATCAAGCCGAACATTTCGAACAGGCTCGCTTAAAACTCTATGAAGAAATCAAAGAATACGAAGAGACGAACATCGATGAAGAAACACTCGAAGAACTTGCTGATATTCTGGAGCTCGTCTATACGCTTGGAAAGATGCATGGTGCGAGCTTTGAAGAATTAAATCGCATCCGTGAGGAGAAACGAGAGAAGCGGGGCGGTTTTGAAAAAGGCCTTTTCTTGGAAGAGGTTCTTGATAATGAGTGAGTTACGTCTGCACACCAGTCATTTACGAATTCCATTACAACACCAAATCGACGCGGCGACTGAAATTTATATGGTCGTCGCGTTTGCGCAAGTATCAGGTGTTCACGAACTTGCTGCTTCACTTCAACAAGCAGTCAATCGCGGTGCCCAAGTCCGGATTCTGATTGGAGATTATCTCTATTTGACGAACCCGGACGCGCTTGAAATGTTAATGAACATTCAAGGCGTGGAACTACGACTCTATCGATCGAAAGGCCAGTCATTTCACCCGAAGGCATATTTGTTCCGAACACAAGATGGAGGGACGTTCTTTGTCGGTTCTTCCAATCTGTCTCACAGCGCTTTAAATCGAGGCGTCGAATGGAACGTCGAGATTCCGGCTAGTATCTCGGAGGACGTGTTTGAACAGTCAGTCGACGCGTTTCATGACCTGTTTTATAGTGAATACGCCCAAATTATGAACGGTATCTCGTTACAGCCATATCGCGAAGAATACGATGCGAAGCAACAGCGGATGAAGGAAGCGGAGCTGATTGCAGAACCACCACCTGTTTATATCGAGGACGATACGATTACGCCAAACACCGTTCAAGACGCTGCATTGAAGGCGTTACGCGAGACGATGGACGAGGGTAGAAGTAAAGCGATGCTAGTGCTCGCCACTGGACTAGGGAAGACGTACTTGAGTGCCTTCTTCGCCCGTCAGTTCAAGCGGGTGCTCTTTATCGCGCATCAGAAAGAAATCCTGCTCCAAGCGGAAGCTTCATACAAGAGAGTGTCTAGTGATTGGACGACAGGTTTGTTGCTGGGTGGTGATTCGAGAGATGAGCAGACCGCCGACGTGCTATTTGCTTCGATTCAAACATTGGCATCCAAACATCGGATGCAACAGCTTGCGCCTGACCAATTCGACTTGATTATTGTCGATGAGTTCCATCATTCGGCCGCACCATCCTATCGCCGTGTCTTGGATTACTTCGAGCCGAAGTTTTTGCTCGGTTTGACGGCGACGCCAGATCGGTTGGACGGAGGAGACGTCTATGCCTTGTGCGACGACAATGTCGCGTACCAGATGCACTTCACCGAAGCGATTGAGGAGTCGTATTTGACACCATTCCATTACGTTGGGATTTATGATGAGATCGATTATTCACAGATTCGATTGATCAATGGTCGTCGCTATGATCAAGACGAACTGTTGGCGGAACAGTTGAAGGAAAGCGTCGCTAAAAAAATCTTTGATGCCTGGCGGATGCATCACCAAACGCGAGCACTCGGCTTCTGTTCATCGGTCACTCAGGCGGAATATTTGGCCGACTATTTCCGCTTGCAAGGTGTTCAAGCTGTCGCGCTACATAGCCAGGCCGAATATGACCGCGCCGATGTGATGCGTCAATTGAAGCAAGGGCATCTCGATATCATCTTCGCGGTCAACTTATTCAATGAAGGTGTCGATATCCCGGAGATTGATACGTTATTGTTCTGCCGCCCGACTGAATCGTTGACGGTGTTCACGCAACAAATCGGACGTGGATTACGTCTATTGAGCGGGAAGACGCACTGCACCATCATCGATTTGATTGGGAACTATAAGAACATCGATAAAAAGTTGGCGCTGTTGACGACGAAACGACAGCCGATTGTCAAAGAGCTCCCGACAAACGGGACCTTGCCTAATGGCTGTACCATCGAATTTGATTTACATGCCATCGATTTGTTGAAGCGAATGGTCACGCGTTCTTCGACACGCCGACAACAGCTGGAGCGGAACTACTTCATGGTGAAGGAGGAACTCGGGAGACGACCGAGTTATCTAGAGTTGGTCCAGCGAGGGGAATACTCGATGGACGCTTATCGTTCTGAATGGAAGAAAGACGGTGGTTTTTATGGATTCCTTAACCGGACGGGAGAACTGAATGATGAGGAAAAACATCTGTTTCAAGAGGCGAAGTCGCTATTGCTTGAAGTAGAATACACCGACATGACGAAGAGCTATAAGATGATTGTGTTATCCATCATGTTAAGTCGTGGAATTGATGGATGGCTTCAGCCACTACCAGCGAGCGAGGCAGCTCGTCCATTCTATGAGTTCATCAATGCTTTCCCATATCGGCAACAGATTGATGGACAGACAAAAGACTTCCAATCACCGTTCCATCAACAAAAGATTGAAAAGTTACTCTTACGGATGCCATTTGATAAAATAGCTAAAGGACCGTTCTTCGTGTCAGAGGAAGCGCTACATATCGAGCATAATGAAGCGTTTGCTCATCCTTTGATTTACGAATGGGTCAGTCAAATCGTTGAAATACGACTACATCATTACTTCAGTCGTAAAGCTTCAGAATGATCGGGAAAGGAGTCTTTAACTTGAAACGCGCACTACTTCGCAAAATCCAATTCGCTCTCCAGCATCATGGCGGGACGGCTTCATTGAAAGAAATCAACGCATATATCGAGCGGTCATACTATCAACTCGAGCTCGATCGGTATAAAGACTGGAAGGCTCACGTCAATAAACAGATTCGGGCCCATTCAAGTGATTCGGCCAGCTTCGCGGGGAAAGAAGACTTGTTTTATTCCACAGGAAATAAGGGCATCTGGGGCCTTCGCCAACCGAATAACTAACCGAAAGCGGAACCATTTCAGTTGGTTCCGCTTTCAATGTTTACAAAACATCACACCCCCTTGTCACAGAATGTTCAATCCTGTAAACTTCGAAACAGTGTGAAAAAAAATGTATAAGGGGTTTATCCATGGAAATCGTTCAGCAATTATCGCAAGTACAATTACTCAACCAATTCTGGTTGCTCATGGCCTTCGTCATCCCGATGGTCATTTTATCGCGGATGGTCGTGGCCGGTTCACGGTTCTCACCAATCCTCGTCATCGTCATCTTCGGTCTCGGACTTGGCTTCGCCATGGTCGAGATGGGCATCGCGACACCGGGTCTCCCTGAGTTCCCGCTCGTCGACTTTATGTCACGGACGACGATCATCGCGCTCGTCGTATCGTTCTTCGTCGGTGGACAAGAACTTCGCAAGATCTTAAGCAAGCAAGAGCTTGACATGAAAGACATCGTCGTGCCATCGAAAGAAGAGATGTTCCTCGGAACAGGACGGACACAGTTCATCTTCATCCTCCGTTCATTCTTCTTGCTCGTCGGTCTCGAAGGGTTCTTCCGCATGATGATTCAACCGGGTGCGGCAGAGGGCATCATGCTCTATTACCCGATCCTCGCGTTGATCGGTCTCGCGGCATCGTTCCTCTTGATCGACTACAAGGCGCAAATCGACGATAAGAATGTATACATGCGTAAAGGCGTCATCGAGACGGTCTTGATGCTCGTCATCTTGTTCGTCTCGTACGGCATCGCCATGGCGGTACAACCAATCATCGCATTGCCACAAATTTTCTTCGCGATGTTGCTCTCGTCAGCACTCGGTGCCATCTTCCACAACTGGACGTATGGACCGACCGTCCGTGCGCTTCTGTTCGCCGGGATCCCGGTCGTCTTGGCCGCCAACTTCATGATCGGTGGTTCACGGATCGGTGATGCGTTCGCCATCGAAGGCATGAACTCGATTCTCGTGTACGGTTTCTTCGGTCAATTGTTCTGGATGTTCGGTGGGATTGCGCTCCTCATGTGGTTCGCCCGCACAGGACACATCCGCAACCTCGCACCAGGTATGGCCGGATCGCTCTCACACAGCGGCCTCACAGGTGCATGTACAGCCGGTGACTTCGGTCAAGTGGCAGCCAAACGTGCCCCGATCATGATCAACATCCCGTTCTTCGGTCACATCTTCGTGTTCTCGATTTTGGCAGTCAGTGCCGACAACGGGGCGCTCTGGATTTGGCCGACGGCAATCATCGTCTTGGTCGGTCTCACGTTGACGGCACTCTCGCTCAAAAACTTGCGCGGTGCCAACGGAGAAGACTTCAAAGAAGTGAAGGCGCTCATGCAGTTCTCGTTCGGTTGGCAGATGATGGCGGTCTTCGGTGGACTCGTCATCCTCAGCTTCAGCACGATCGCGTTCGACTACACGACGATGGCTCAATCGTCAGCCATCTCGCACTTTGGTCTCTTCGCAGCCGTCCAAGGCGGCATGTTCGGAACAGAAGCGTCGCTTCTCATCCCGCTCATCTTCTCGATGCCGTTCCTCGTCCACCCGATCGTGTTCTACATGTTCGGGAAGGCGCTCGATAACAACGGTGAAATGCCGCGCGTACCAGTTTACGCGATGGCGCTCATCGGTGTCGTTGGAGTCTCGTTCGCGATTCTCGGTGTATAAACAAAACAGCCGCTTCTACCAATGTGTAGAAGCGGTTTTTTTGTGCTTATTTTTCTGCGAACGGCCGCCACTTTGGGTCTTTGACGTCGTGCCCGTTCGGAGTCCGAACAAATTTGAGCGAACCTCGATCGCATGCGCCAAAATGAATGTAGTTCTGTTGCGCTTGCCTGAGCGACACTGTGTTAGCGCCACCTTCGTAGTCCGGGTCATTGAACTGGACCTCGTCGTCTTCCCAGAAACAGATGCCGCAAATATCATACGTTCCGGGTGGTTCTTCATTAAGCGTTTGATACCCGCAACAAGGGCATGTGTATGTCATCGAACATCACCTCACTTTTCAGTATACCGCACGCCGCACACAAAAAAACGGCCGACACGAAGTCGACCGCTTTCAGCTCACCACAACATGGACAATAGCGTCAAAATCGCCAATCCGCCTTGCGTGAGGATGATTTTTTTATTGCTCGTGATACTGCCGTACAACGCGACGAGCACGATATAGATGAGGAGCATCGTGACAATCTCGATTGACTGGCTGACGAACAACCCGTACAGCAAGCCGACGCCGATCAATCCGTTATAGACACCTTGATTCTTTAACAGCACCGACACAGAGTCGCGCGCGAGCTCTTGTTCCGTCATGTTGAAGACACGGGCCGTCGTTTTTGAACGAGTAGCGAACGTCTCTAAATACAGGATGTAGAAGAACTCGAGTGCGACGAGCGTTCCGAGGACGAGGGTGAGTCCGGACATGTTAGTTGGCCGTCGCGACTTCCGTCACATGGAGCACCGGCTTCGCCGTCACGTAATTGCCTACGTTTTGGGCGAACGCGATGAGGTCCGGGTTTTGGTTGTGTTGCTCGACAGCCGCTTGGTCGGCCCAGTTCTCAATCATGACGAAACGGTTCTCTGAAGTCGTCGATTGGAACAGTTCATAGCTCAAGCAACCGGCTTCTTGTTTCGACGAGTCGATGAGCTTGTTGATGTCGGCCAAGAAGTTGTCAAATTCCGTTTCTTTCACGTCGAAAATAGCATTGATTAAGATCATGTGGGTGTCCTCCGATTATTTGAATGATGTGATTTTTTCAGCGTCGAGACGTACCGATTGGTAGCCTTCTTCTGCAGCTTTACCGACCGAGAGAATCATGACCGGCACGTAACGATCTTTATCTAAACCGAACGCTTCCGCGAGTTGGTCTTTCTCGAAACCACCGATTGGGTTCGTGTCGTAACCGTGAGCACGAGCGACGAGCATGAATTGCATCGCAGCGAGACTCGAGTCGATTTTGACGATGTCGTTCATCTCTTGTTTAGACAAGTTTTTGTAGTACGGGAGGATGGCGCCGAGCTGCTGGTCGCGTACTTCTTGTGGCATTTTGCCTTCTGCGACAGCTTGGTCATAAATCTCTTCACCGAGCTCGTAGCATTCCATGTCGCCGAAGATGAGGACCATCGCAGCCGACGTGTCGTTTTGACGGACGTTGAAGCGGATGAGCGGCTTGAGCGTTTCTTTCGCCTCAGGGCTCTCGACGACGACGAAGCGCCACGGTTGCATATTGACTGAAGAAGGGGCCGTTGTCGCTTCCTCAATCATTTGAAACATTTCAAGTTGTGAGATTTTAACGTTCTCGTCGTAGACGCGGATCGATTTACGACCGAGCATCACGTCAGTGAATGTGTTGTTTTCGAATGTAGTTGCCATGGATATTACCTCTTTCTCTCTTGTTATAGTTGGTTAAGCTTTTGCAGCAGATTCGACAGCTGATTGATCTCTGACTCGGACAGCACTTTCGTGATCAAGTGTTTGCCGAGGTCGTGGTCTTGTTCACAACTCGTCAAGTCATGCTTGGCTTCGTCGGTTAAATGGACGAACACTTCACGATGGTTCGCGGTGTTCCGTTCCCGTCGGACGTAGCCTTTTTCTTCAAGAATCTTCAAATGTCGGGTGATGGCCGCATTGTCGATTTTCATCGCCTGCTGAATCTCGCTTTGCGAACAGACGCCTTTGTCATGTACAATCATGAGCATCTCGTAGCGGGTCAGGCTGAAGCCCGTCTCTTTCTCGAACGAGGTCGCGACGCGTTGGTCCGCCAGTTTGATTTGGTACAGCAGTCGGCTGATGTCTCGTAATTCCATCTGTGGTGTCTCACCCCTCTCATTTGATAAATCAATTGTTGACTCGTCAAATGTAAAACATTCATGACGTGCTGTAAAGGTGAATGCTCACAAAAAAAACCATCCGCTTTTGCGAATGGTGATCATTCTTCATATTTGGTGCCATCGAAGTGGTAATCATGGATGAAAGTCGTCTCGTCGAAGCCATATAGTCGATCATGACGATTCAAGTCCTCAATCGTCTGAATTTCATGCATCGCCGGTTCTCCGGGTAAGGAATCGCGGGCGACGTTCAAATACCGCTCGGTGAAGTCGTCATCCTCATACGGTGTCCCGTCGAATGAGAAGTGAACCGAATAGACGTCGTCCTCCAAAGCGCGAATCACGTCGAGCATTCGTTGTTTCTGTGCATCGGTGTTCGCCCAGTCCTCATGGAACATGACCGACACGTCCAAGAACTCTTTCGACTCGACGTCGAAGACGGACGTCGGGGTAGGGCGTACAGTCGTCGCAACCCCTTCATCCACACCGGTCGGCACACTCGCGCGGACCGTCTCTGCCTCCGTCAACAAATCGAGCTGCTCGAGTCGCTCCTTGAACGTATCTTCGGCCTCTTGCTGCCAGACGTGTTCGAGCACGTTGTCATGGATCGTTTGATCAGACCGATACGTCTCGGCCCAATAGTCACCTTCGAGTATCGGATCGGTCAGGGTGAACTCGGCCGCATAGCCGCCCATCTTCCAGTCGCGCTTGAGCGTGACCTCGACGTCCTCTCCATATGTATCTTCAATATAGGATGCGTATCGTTCTTCCTCATCTTGTTTTGCATACGTCGACCATGTCGTGCCAAGCGCGGTCACGGCGACAGCGGTCGCGACTAACCATCGTTTTCTCATTTTTAATTCACCTCTCTACCAATGTACCTGAAATGGAAGTGCCCTACCTCGGTCCAAAGTCGTATTCAATTTATTACCAAATACCTGTAAACTGAAAGTGCCCTTGAAGAACTAATGTCTTTACGTGTACTAATACATATAATACACTTAAGTTACGTACACAAGAAAGGGTGTGACCCATGTTATATAAAATTGATATGAAGAGCGCGGAACCGCTGTATGAACAAATCGTCAACCAGACGAAAGCGCTCGTCATCCGTGGCATCTTACGTCCGGGGGATAAAGTCATGTCGGTGCGTGAACTCGCGACCGACCTCGTCATCAATCCAAACACGGTCAGCAAGGCGTATCAGGAACTCGAACGGCTCGGCTTGCTCGAGATGCATCGCGGACGCGGGACGTTCGTGTCCGAGGACTGGATTGACCAAGACTCGCCGCGAGCGCCAATCCTGGAAGCGATCAAGAAACTCGCCATCGATTGCCATTATGCCAACATTGAGCTCACCGAAGCGCTGACGCTATTTGAGACAGAGTATAAGAAAGTAGGGGAGAACCATGCTGACAGTACAGCAACTGAGTAAGACAATCGATCGCCAGCCAGTGTTAGAAGATATCGACTTCACGGTCAACTCGGGTGAAATCATCGCGCTCGTCGGCCGGAACGGGGCCGGCAAAACGACACTGCTCCGGACGATGGTCGGCATCATTCGGCCGGATCAAGGCGATGTCCGCTACGGACCGTCAAGCATCTTTGAGAAAGCAGAGTTGAAGCGTGACGTCATCTTCGTCCCGGATTCGGCCGACGCCCTCAAACATTATACGATTAACGAGGCGGCTGCGCTCTACGAATCGATTTATCCATCGTTCAACCGATCGATTTTCAGAGAGACGCTCACCCGATATAACATCGATAACAAGAAGATTCGCCAGCTCTCGAAAGGGCAGAAGGCGATGGTGACGCTCTCGCTCGCGTTCGCCGTCCAAGCGAAATATTATCTGCTCGATGAACCGACGGACGGACTCGACGTCGTCGCCAAGTCGGACGTTTTGAAACTGATGATTGCCCAAGTCGAGGCACGTAACTGTTCCATCATCGTCTCGAGTCACCAGTTACATGAGCTCGAACGAATCGCCGACCGCATCATCATGCTTGAGAAGGGGCGCGTTAAGGCGATCATGTCGCTCGAGGAGGCGCGCGAGACGAGCGTCAAACTGCAAGTCGTTTTCAACGACCAAGTACCGGTCGAGCTGCTCGAGCGCAAGGACATCGAAATCATCAATGTGACCGGACGCGTCGCCTTGTTCATGGCGAAAGAACGGACGAAAGAGCTCGACACGTTCGTCGATGCACACGACCCGATGTTAATCGAAGAGATCCCGATGTCGCTCGAAGAC
This sequence comes from Exiguobacterium sp. s149, assembly GCF_018618395.1. Taxonomy (NCBI): domain Bacteria; kingdom Bacillati; phylum Bacillota; class Bacilli; order Caryophanales; genus Exiguobacterium; species Exiguobacterium sp. s149. The sequence continues at coordinate 62,629 of NZ_JACSLZ010000007.1, read as the reverse complement.
ATCTTCCGGGTCCAATTAGGAGGTGAGGCAAGTGTCTTTTAAAGTCCTATTAAAGAAAGATTGGAAACAAGTCTCGATTTTATGGATGTTGCTCGTTTTTCTCGGAGTGATTGCGTTCACGGTACCGGTCTGGTCACAGATGCAATACTTCGACCAGGAACTTCGTAACATACAAGAAAATCCAGGTGAATATGCCGATTGGATTGAGGGGGATGCGTCTGATATGTCCGTCCGAGACTTTTTTAATGAAAATAATGGAACGGGCTATTGGATTGGAGACTTACAAACGCTCATGCCAATGGGTGGGGTATTGTTTGTGTTCGTCATTTTTGGAGCGCTCATGGCCTCTGTCTTGATTGGGACGGAACGGAATAGTCAAATGTCCGATTTTACGATGTCGCTCCCGTTCACAAGGACGCAGCTTTACATATCAAAATGGTTGATTGGGACGATTGGGATTATCGTATCATCTGTCCTCGGGGGAACACTCATGATCCTGTTGATTCACTTCTCCGATTATGCGTTTTTGATGGAGGGCAGCACGAATCGAGTCATCGCGCTCATTGTCCTTTGGATGCTTAGTGGAATCTCGTTTTTCTCAGCCGCTCTATGGATGGGTTCGTTCGGAGGAGAATCCATTTCCCAAGTCATTTGGACGGTCATCGCCCTTATTTTTCCTTTTGGTATCATCGCGCTCGTACAAGGTTCATTTTTTGCGATTGGCCAACGGTATGACTCGACGTATCAAGTCTTTGACGGTTTATACCAAAGTATATATTTGCGTGTCTTATCACCAATCTCAAATATTGTGAATGTCGATATGTATCAGTACTTTACCAATCAAGCGGAATGGCAAAAATTTATCGCGATTGCACCATGGAGTGCGCTCGCGTTCATCGTCCTATCGTTTGGCCTTGGCCTTTGGATGTTTAACCGAGCGCCGCAAGAGAACAATGGCCGCTTCTTCATGTTCTCGAACTGGCTTTGGTTGATCCATATCATCATGGTGCTCTGTTTTGGCATGCTCGGTGGAATCATCCTCGCGACATTTGGAATTTACCCAGGCATTGGATTATACACTGTTGGCTTCCTAATCGGCGGCTTCATCGCCCACTTGCTCGCGAAACGGTTGCTTTACCGCTTCAACCTGAAACTGAAATCATAAAAAGGAGGGTTCTCATGAAACGGCTCAGTCTGCTCGTCGTCTTGCTCGTCATGCTCGCGGGATGCGGGGATACCCATCGACCGAACGCCTTCCAATATAAAGATTCATATGTCGGTGACAACAGCGCCGTCTCGGGCATCGCGCAGACGTTACCGATGCATGACTGCTACAAGTCGATCGAGCTACAGACGTCGAAACGGCCGTACGGCTTGACGGTGCGGTACAGCGACCCGGAAATCGAGCGCATTGAGCAAGAGCGGTTGGCCATCCGCAACGCGGCGACGTATTTCACGCTCGTCCAAAACGCGGAAATCGTCCGCTTCGCTTTCCCGAACCGGACGTACGCATTCTCGCGCCCGGAGATGGAGGCGTGGCTCGACATCGACTTCTCGACGATCAAGTGGGAGAAGGAATTGAAGGACCGCTTGGACGAGAAAATCAGCAACGAAGAACAGACGGAAGCCTATTTCAAGAGAATCTGAACGTGTGCGGAAACTTTCATCCGCACACGTTTTTTCGATATTTTCTGAAAATTATCGGGTAAAGGGTAGATGAAAGCGTTTTCTTGGCATTATAATAGAGTTAACTGAATGACTATTCATTCCAAGGAGGAAAAGCGATGAACAAACCGTGGTTGCAAGATTATCCAGCTGACATGCCAAAAACGATTGACTATGAGGTGAAGCCGCTCTATGATGCGCTATCCCGAGCCGCGACCGATTTCCCGAACAAGACCGCCATCTCCTTCATCGGTAAAGAGTTGACGTTCGCCGAAGTCGACGATGCGGCGAAACGGTTGGCGACGATGTTTCAATCGAAAGGGCTGCAAAAAGGGGACCGTGTCAGTCTGATGCTCCCGAACTGTCCGCAATTCGTCATTTCGTTCTATGCGGTCCTGTACGCCGGCGGTACGGTCGTCCAGACGAATCCGCTCTACACGGAGCATGAGCTCGAGAACTTAATCACGGACTCCGGTGCGAGCATCATCGTCACGCTCGACCTCCTGTATCCAAAATCACTTCGTGTGAAGCAGAAGACGGACGTCAAAACGATTATCACGACGAGCATCGCCGACTATCTGCCATTCCCGAAGAACAAGCTGTATCCGATCAAAGTGAAGCGCGAGAACAACATCGTCATCGATACGACAGGTTCGGTCGCGTTCAAGGACTATAAACAGTTCGATCCGATCACGCCGGTCACAGTCGACCCGAAAGAAGACGTCGCGGTCCTGCAGTATACGGGCGGGACAACAGGTCTGCCGAAAGGCGTTATGCTGACGCACTTCAACTTGACGGCGAACGTCGACCAGATTTCGAACTTCTTCTATAGATATAACCGTGGTGATGAGAAGCGGGTCCTATGCGTCGTGCCGTTCTTCCATATTTACGGGATGTCATGCTGCCTGAACTTCGGGATGGCGAACGGATACGAGCTCGTCCTCGTGCCACGCTTCGACGTCACCGATGTCTTAAAGACAATCAATAAGAAGAAACCACATTTCTTCCCGGGTGCCCCGACGATGTACGTCGGTATCTTGAACGACCCGAAACTGAAAAAATACGACTTGTCGTCAATCGAGGCGTGTATCTCGGGCTCGGCCCCGCTGCCGGTCGAAGTACAGGAGCAGTTCGAGAGCATCACGGGCGGACGTATCGTCGAAGGCTACGGCTTGTCGGAGACGTCACCGGTCACGCATGCGAACTTCTTATGGGATAAACGGATCGTCGGCTCGATCGGGGTGCCGTTGTCGGACACTTCTGCTAAAATTGTAAAGGCAGACGGAGAGACGCTGGCCGATATCGGCGAAATCGGGGAGATCATGCTGCACGGTCCGCAAGTGATGAAAGGGTACTGGCAGAAGCCAGAAGAGACGGCAGCCGTCTTGAAGGACGGATGGCTCGCGACCGGTGACCTCGGCTATATGGGCGAGGACGGGTTCTTTTATATCGTCGACCGGAAGAAAGACATGATTATCGCCGGAGGCTTCAACGTCTATCCGCGTGAGATCGAAGAAGTGCTATACGAACATCCGGCCGTCAAGGAAGCGGTCTGTATCGGTGTACCGGACCCGTATCGCGGTGAGACGGTCAAGGCGTTCATTGTGACGCGTGACGGCGCCAGCGTGACGGAAGAAGAGCTCGACAAGCACTGTCGCGAGAAGCTCGCAGCGTATAAAGTACCGAAGCTGTATGAGTTCCGAGAAGAGTTGCCGAAGACGTTCGTCGGTAAGATTTTACGTCGCGTCCTCGTCGACGAAGAGAAGGCGAAACAAGTGAAACAAAGCAGTTGACACAAGCGTGTCACATGATAGAATAATAAATGAATGAACCATCATTCATTTTTAAGCAGCGGTAAGGAGCTTGGGTGTTTATGACAAAGAATGGATCAAAAAGTGACCGCATTATCGATGCGGCAGTGAAAGTGATTGCGGATCATGGCTATCACGGTGCAAAGGTGACGGCCATCGCCAAAGAGGCGGGCGTCGCCGACGGAACGATTTATCTGTACTTCAAAAACAAGGAACATCTGTTAATTGAATTGTTCCAGACGAAGATGGGCCTGTTCATCGACTACTCGAAACAACAAATCGAGCGGGAGACGACAGCCGGCGACAAGCTGTATCAGTTGATTGAGTCGCACTTGAAGCAATTATCTGCCGATTACGACCTCGCCGTCGTGACGCAAATCGAGCTCCGGCAGTCGAACTTGGCGCTCCGTCAAAAGATTAGCGAAGTGCTCAAACCGTACTTGAACTTAATCGATGCGGTCGTACAACACGGAATCGACACGGGCGAATTCGATCGCGAGCTCGACTATCGCCTGGCTCGGCAGATGATTTTCGGTACGATCGATGAAGTGGTCACGAGTTGGATGGCGAGCGGCTTCAAGTATGACTTGATGTCGACGCTACCGAAAGTACACCATATGTTAAAAAAAGGGCTTGCTTAACCGTAAGCCCTCTCGCTAGCTCAAAAAATGAACGCTGATTCATGAATGATGGTGCGAACAACTTATAAGGGGGAACTACGATGAATATTTTTGTATTGCTGAAGCGTACGTTCGATACAGAGGAAGCGATTCAGCTCGAGAATGGGGAAATTCAAGAAGACGGCGCTGAGTTCATCATCAACCCGTATGACGAATATGCGGTCGAAGAAGCCATCCGTAAGCGTGACGATCTCGGGGGAGAAGTCACGGTCGTAACGGTCGGACCAGAAGACGCGGACAAAGAACTTCGGACGGCGCTCGCGATGGGTGCGGACAAAGCGGTCCGCATCTCGATCGAGGATGACGTCGAGGACGCAGACCATGTGACGATTTCGAAAGTGCTCGCCACGTACTTGAAAGAGCAAGCGCCAGATCTCATCTTCGCGGGGAACGTCGCCATTGACGGCGGCAGCGGCCAAGTCGCACCACGTGTCGCTGAACTGTTGGACATGAACTACGTGACGACGATCACGAAACTCGACATCGACGGCACGACGGCGACGGTCACACGCGACGTCGAAGGGGACACTGAAGTGATCGAAGTGGCGCTCCCGCTCCTCGTGACCGCGCAGCAAGGATTGAACGAGCCGCGTTACCCGAGCCTTCCAGGCATCATGAAGGCGAAGAAGAAGCCACTCGAAGAACTCGAACTGTCTGACATCGACCTCGATGAAGACGAGATCGAAGCGAAAATCGAGACAATCGAACGCTTCTTGCCGGAAGAGAAGAAAGCCGGGCGCATCCTTGAAGGGGATACGTCGTCACAAGTGAGCGAGCTCGTTCAATTACTTCGCACGGAAGCCAAAGTCATTTAAGGGGGACACATAGATGAAAGCTTTAGTACTCGCAGAAGCGCGTGAAGGCGCGTTACGGAACGTATCATTTGAAGCAATCGCCGCAGCGAAGCAACTGACGGACGACGTGACGGCAGTCGTCATAGGGGATGACGTCAAAGCACTCGCGACGGAACTCGGGGAGTACGGCGCGGGTCGCGTCCTCGTCATCGAAGACGAGCGTCTCAAGCACTACACGCCGGACGGTTATGGGCAAGTGCTCCGCCAAGTCATCGACCAAGAGTCACCGGACATGATCGTGCTCGGTCATACAGCACTCGGAAAAGACATCGCCCCGAAACTCGCGGCGCGTCTCGACGCAGGTCTCATCAGTGACGTCGTCTCAATCGAAGGAACAGGCAAAGACGCCGAGTTCGTCCGCCCGATCTATTCAGGGAAGGCGTTCGAGAAAGTGAAATTCAAAGACTCGGTCATGTTCTTCACAATCCGCCCAAACAACATCGACGCACTCTCGCGCACAGCCGGAGCGAGCGCAACGGTCGAGACACCGAGCGTTGAACTGAAAGATCTTGCTATGATCGTCAAAGAAGTGGTCCGTAAGGCGACAGGGAAAGTCGATTTGACGGAAGCGAAAGTCATCGTCGCCGGTGGCCGTGGCGTCAAGAGCGAAGAGGGCTTCAAGCCGCTCGAAGAACTCGCTGAACTGCTCGGCGGTGCCGTCGGTGCTTCACGTGGAGCATGTGACGCCGACTACTGCGACTATGCGCTTCAAATCGGTCAGACCGGGAAAGTCGTCACGCCGGACCTGTATATCGCCTGTGGCATCTCGGGCGCGATTCAACACTTGGCCGGGATGAGCAACGCCAAAGTCATCGTCGCCATCAACAAAGACCCGGAAGCGAACATCTTCAGCGTTGCCGATTACGGCATCGTCGGCGACTTGTTCGACGTCGTCCCACTCTTGACGGAAGAGTTCCGCAAACACCTCGTCAATAGCTGATATGCAGAACGTTTGGGGAAACGTACCCTCCGTGGTATACTCTGAACATGAAATGCATGAGAGTGATTCATTCGGCTCTCACATCTTACTGGGGAGGTATTTACCAAATGGCTATTAAACACGCAACGACTCAAACATTTGAACAAGAAGTAAAAGAGGGCGTCGTCCTCGTCGATTTCTGGGCAGCTTGGTGTGGACCGTGCCGCATGATCGCACCGGTACTCGAAGAGCTTGACCAAGAGATGGGCGACCAAGTCCAAATCGTTAAACTCGACGTTGACGAAAACCCAGAAGTAGCGGGCGCTTTCCAAATCCAAAGTATCCCGACACTTATGATGTTCAAAGACGGACAACCTGTTTCGAAAACAATGGGCTTCCAACCAAAAGAAGCACTCAAAGAGTTTATCGCGACAGCACAATAATCACGTACAGCCGACCGGGCAACTGGTCGGCTGTTTTTTGTTGGGCGTGTTAGGGAAGAAGGAGTTTAGTCGTGTCGCATGGAATAACAACGGTTAAGGTTCGGTACGGATTAAGAGCGAGAATTCGGAAAAATCACCCGCTGAAAACGCATACATATAGAGTGCGATTCTAATTTTTTTTCGTCGCTTTTTGTCGACTCCCTTCATATTTAACAGTTCGGGAATTTTTGAGGAGACCGGAAAACGCGGCAAGGTTTTATCATGGAAACAGACTGAAAATTTACGCTATACTCATGAAGAAGACGTGATGGCGTCAAATGACCTTAATAATTAAGCCATCGTTCGTAAGACTCTGTTCGAAGGAGGAATTTTCTTGTCGGTGTTACATTTAGCTATCTTATTGCCGCTTCTCGCGGCACCGTTCATCCCGTTCTTGTTCCGGGCGCTGAAGCGAATCCACACGGGTTGGTTCGTCTTAATCGTTCCGGTCGTCCTATTCGTGTACTTCTTCCGCTTCATCGGAATCACGAGCGCGGGAGACGTCGTGACGGAAACGGTCGAATGGATGCCATCGCTCGGCATCAACTTCACGGCCTACGTGGACGGGCTCGGACTATTGTTTGCCCTCCTAATTACAGGGATTGGGGCGCTCGTCGTCCTGTATTCGATTTATTACTTGAATAAAGACAAAGAGTCGCTCGGTCACTTTTATGTGTATCTGCTCTTGTTCATGGGCGCGATGCTCGGTGTCGTCCTCTCGGACAACATGGTCGTCATGTACATGTTCTGGGAACTCACGTCGATTTCGTCGTTCCTGTTGATCGGGTACTGGTACGAGAAAGAGCGCTCGCGTTACGGCGCGCGTAAATCGATGCTGATCACCGTGTTCGGTGGGCTGTCGATGCTCGGGGGGATTGTGATTCTCGAGTCGATCGTCGGTTCGTTCAGCATCCGCGAGATGGTCGCCAATCAGGCGGTGATTGCAGACAGCCCGTTCTTTATCGCGGCGATGATTCTCATCTTGCTCGGCGCCTTCACGAAGTCGGCGCAATTCCCGTTCCACATCTGGTTGCCGGACGCGATGGAAGCACCGACCCCGGTCAGTGCGTACCTCCACTCGGCGACGATGGTCAAGGCCGGTCTCTATCTCGTCGCACGGATGAGTCCGGTATTCCAAGAGTCACCGATTTGGCTCTGGACAATCGCCGCGGTCGGGACGTTCACCTTGTTCTGGGGATCGTTCAACGCGGTCAAACAGACCGATTTGAAAGGGATTCTCGCCTTCTCGACGGTCAGTCAGCTCGGTCTGATTATGTCGCTCCTCGGGCTCGGTGCTGCGGCGCTACATTATGACGGGATGGATGACAACATCTATATGGTCGCGACAATCGCGGCAATCTTCCACTTGATTAACCATGCGACGTTCAAAGGTTCGCTGTTCATGATGGTCGGAATCGTCGACCACGAGACGGGGACGCGTGACATTCGCAAACTCGGCGGTCTCATGACCGTCATGCCAATCACGTTCACGATCGCCGTCATCGGTTCATTGTCGATGGCAGGGTTACCGCCGTTCAACGGCTTCCTCAGTAAAGAGATGTTCTTGAAGGCGACGACGAAAGTGTTCTCGATGGACTTCTTCGCGCTCGATACAATCGGCATCTTGATTCCAGTCGTCGCGTTCATCGCAAGTGTGTTCACGTTCATCTACAGCTTGATCATCTTCACACGGACGTTCATGGGCAAAGCCCAGTTCGACAAGTTGCCGAAACAGCCGCACGAGGCACCGATCGGGATGCTCATCCCGCCAATGATTCTCGCCATCCTCGTCGTCGTGCTCGGTTTCGTGCCGAACGTCTTATCGAACTCGCTCATCAAACCGGCCGTCGAATCGATTTATCCGACGCTCGTCGCGAGCGGACAAGAGGTCAAAGTCGACATCTACTTCTGGCACGGATTGACGCCTGAACTGTTCATGACGATCGGTGTCATCTTGCTTGGGACGCTCATGTTCTACACGATTAACAAGTGGATGGGCATCTATAACCGGATCCCACACCGCTTGACGCTCAACGGCATGTATGACGGGACGCTCGTCTGGTCGAACAAGGCGGCGTACCGCTTCAAAGATAACTATATGACGGGCTTCATCCGCTCGTACTTGGTTTACATCTTCTTGTTCTTGTCAGGCATGATGTTGTTCTCGATGTATTGGTTCGATTTATTCAACTTCTCGTTCGGCGAGATGGAACCGGTCGCGCCGTATGAATACGTCCTCGGGGCCGTCATCATCTTGGCGGCGCTCGCGATCACGTTCATGCGCTCGCGTCTCCCGTCAATCATCTTGCTCGGTGTCGTCGGGTATTCGGTCGCGTTGTTCTTCGTCTTTTTCAATGCACCGGACCTCGCGTTGACGCAGCTCGTCATCGAGACGGTATCGGTCGCGTTGTTCTTGCTCGTCTTCTACCATATGCCGGAAATCAGCAAGAAAGAAGTGCGCGTCAAATTCAAAATCGAGAATGCAATCGTCTCGATAGTCGTCGGGGTGACGGTCATGCTCCTCAGCTTCATGGCGCTATCGAACCGTTCCCTGTCGTCGATCTCCGAGTATTATAAAGAAAACGTCTATGATTTGGCAGCCGGGAAAAACATGGTCAACGTCGTCCTTGTTGACTTCCGTGGCTTTGATACGTTGTTCGAGATCGTCGTCCTTGCCATCGCGGCCATCGGGATTTACACGATGATCAAATTCAGAACGACAGAACGTACGAAAGGAGCACGTGAACATGAACCGAAAAAATGATCAAGTCAATGACGTCATCTTACAGACGGCCGCGGTGATCATCTTCTTCATCATCATCGTGTTCTCGGTTAACCTCTTCTTCGCCGGGCACTACTCGCCGGGCGGAGGGTTCATCGGTGGTTTGATGACGGCCGCGGCGCTCGTGTTGCTGTTGCTCGCCTTCGATTCGAAGACGCTCGCCAACGTGCTCCCGTTCGATTATCGCAAGATGACGGCGCTCGGTCTCGCCATCGCGTTACTGACGTCGCTGCACAGCATCTTCTGGGACCGTCCGTTCCTGACGCATGCGTACGATAAGTTCGACTTGCCGCTTCTAGGCGAACAGACGCTTCACACGGCGATCGCCTTCGACCTCGGCGTCTATCTTGTGGTCATCGGTGTGACGATGACGATCATTCAAACGATTGGAGAGAGTGAATAATGGAAATTTTCGTTAGCATCATCATCGGTGTCTTGACGATGAGCGCTGTCTATATGATTCTCTCAAAGAGTTTGTTGCGCATCATCATCGGCACCGGCCTGCTCAGTCACGCCGCCCACTTGCTCGTCTTGACGATGGGTGGGTTGAAGACCGGAGCGCCACCAGTCCTCGTCGACGGGGTGACGGAATATACCGATCCGCTCCCGCAAGCGCTCGTCTTGACGGCTATCGTCATCAGCTTCGGGGTGACCGCGTTCTTCCTAGTGCTCGCGTATCGGGCCTATCAAGAACTGAATACGGATAATATTGAGGAAATGAAAGGAACGGAATCGAATGATTAACTTACCGATCTTTCCGATTGTCATCCCGGCGCTTGCGGCCATCATTCTCCTCTTCGCGCCGAAGCAGATTCGTCTGCAACGCGGAGTGGCACTCGGGGCTTTACTTGTAACGTTTGCAGTGACGGTGCTGCTGATCTTCACCGTGTCACAGGACGGCATCTTGACCGTCAACTTAGGAAACTGGCCAGCACCGTTCGGGATCACGCTCGTCTCGGACATGCTGTCGGCATTGCTCGTCGCCACGTCGACGTTGATCGTCTTCTTCATCGTCTGGTTCGCGACCCATTACTTCTCGGACGCGTATGAGTCGAACTACGTCTACGTCGCGATGCTGTTCCTCCTCGTCGGGGTGAACGGTGCCTTCACGACAGGCGATATCTTCAACTTGTTCGTCTTCTTCGAAGTGTTCCTCATCTCGTCATACGTGTTGATCGTCCTCGGCGGGAAAGGGGTCCAACTTCGCGAGTCAATTAAGTACTTGCTCGTGAACGTCATCGCCTCGGCGTTGTTCGTCATGGCGGTCGCGCTACTTTACGGAACGGTCGGCACGCTCAGCTTGGCTGACCTCGCGCAAAAGATTCCGCTCGTCGAGAATCAATCCGTTCTCGTCGTGATCGGGGTATTGTTCATGATTGTCTTCGGTTTAAAGGGTGCACTCGTACCGTTACACTACTGGCTCCCGGGCTCGTATGTCGTGGCACCGACGCCAATCCTCGCTATGTTCGGGGCACTTCTGACGAAAGTCGGGGTATACTCGATTTTGCGGACATACACGCTCCTGTTTGATGTCGGGTCGTTCACGCAGAACTTCTTGATTATTCTCGCCGTGTTGACGATTGTCATCGGGATGATCGGCGCCATCGCCTATAATGACGTCAAATTGATCATCATCTACAACATCATGATCGCGGTCGGCGTGATTCTCTATGGGATTGCGCTCAACACGCAGACTTCGCTCGAAGGGGCGCTTTACTACTTGATTCATGACATGTTGATCAAGGCAGCCCTGTTCATGCTCGTCGGCATGATGATCGGCATCACCAAGTCTGGTCAGTTACGCGACATGGGTGGCTTGATTACCCGGTTCCCGCTGTTCGGCTGGACGTTCTTCATTGCCGCCTTGTCGCTCGCCGGGATTCCGCCGCTTAGCGGATTCTTCGGGAAACTGTTAATCGTTCAAGGTGGGGTCGCCGAGGGCAGCCTGTTCGGACCGCTCCTCATCTTGCTGTCGAGTTTGTTCGTCCTCTTCTCCGTCATCAAAATCTTCTTGTACGGATTCTGGGGAGAAGAGAAGCGTGCCTACGACGGTCCGCTCGTTCCGCACATGAAGAAACTCATCGTGCCGACGTTCTTGCTCGTCGCCGTCGCCGTGGCTTACGGCTTTGGCGCCGAGGCGATGCATCCGTTCATTACCCAGGCAATTGAACCGCTCGTGCAACCCGAAATCTATATCGATGCCGTGATTAAGGAGTGATTTAGAGATGGCTTACCAACTACTCATCAACTTTTTCCTGGCGTTCATTTGGATGTTCTTCACGGGTACGTTCACGACGAGCGGATTCATCATCGGCTGTTTGCTCGGATTACTCGTCATCTTCATGATGCGCCGCTTCTTCAAGAATACGGATTTCTATTTCATCCGCGTCTTGAAACTGCTTAAACTGTTCTTGATTTTCTGTCGGGAGCTCATCCTCGCCAACGTCGAGGTGCTCCGGCTCGTCCTCAGCCCGAAACTGAAAATTAAACCAGGCATCTTCCGGTACCATACCGAGCTCGATGCCGGGTGGAAGGTCAGTTGCCTGTCGATGCTCATCACGCTGACACCAGGTACGCTCGTCGTTCAAGTGTCGGACGACAATAAGACGCTCTATATCCACGCGCTCCATATGCCGGATAAAGAGTCACTCAGACGCGATATTTACGACAACTTTGAGACGAAGATTAAGGAGGCGACCAGCTAATGTTAGATATCATCATTTACGTGGCGCTCGCCATCCTCGTGCTCGCCATGCTCGGAATGTTGTATCGGGTCATCAAAGGACCGACGACGGCTGACCGTGTCATCGCGCTCGATTCGATCGGAATCGGCTTGATCTCCGTCGTCTCGCTGTTGTCGATTCTGCTCGACACGACGATGTTCTTCGAAGTCATCCTCTTGCTCGGGATTTTAGCCTTTATCGGAACGGTGGCGTTCTCGAAATTCCTCGAGAAAGGAGAGATTATCCAACATGACCGCAACAATGATTTATGACATTTTAACCGGTGTCTTCGCGATCATCGGAGTATTCTTCACCGTCGTCGCGGCCATCGGTCTCATCCGGCTGCCGGACATCTACTCGCGGGCCCATGCGGCCTCGAAGAGCGCGACGCTCGGCGTCATGTTCGTCTTGTTCGCGGCGCTCCTGCACGTCTGGGTCGACCAGCGCATCTTTGACGCACGACTCCTGCTCGGTTTGTTCTTCGTCTTGTTGACGGCTCCGGTCGGTGGACACTTGATCGCTCGGGCGGCTCACGCTCAAGGGGTAAAGCTCTGGGACAAATCGCTCCAGGACGCCTTGCAAGAAGATAAGGATAAAGGAATCGAATGACGAAAGGCTCTTCCATCGCACGATGGAAGAGCCTTTTTAGATGATGTACGAGATATCGGACGCGGACGTCGGATACGCGAACTCCAAGTGTTTGACGTGTTGATGGGTCATATTGTTTTGTATAATGAATGAGAACAGGTTGATCAGTTCCGGCGCGTGTTGCCCAATCAAGTGGGCGCCGAGCACATGACCGTCCTTGCTTAACAAGATGCGGGAGAACGCCGTCGTGTCGTTGATCCGCTCATACGTGAGGAAATGGGACAAGTCGTTGTCTTTACATTCATAGTCGATGCCTTGCGCCTTGGCCTCATCGACCGTCAGCCCGACCTTGGCAATCGGTGGTGTCGTGAAGACGACCGTCGGGGCGGGACGCTCGGGGAGCGGACGCGTGTTGTTGCGGAGCAGGTTGAGCGCGGCGATGCGACCTTCCTGTCCGGCGAACGGGGTGAGGGCCGGGTTGCGGCTCTTGGCGACGTCTCCGGCCGCATAGACGTTCGGATTCGTCGTCTGGAGAAACTCGTTAACCAAGACGCCGCCGTGGTCGGACTCGATGCCGGCCGCATCCAAGCGAAGTCGCTCGATGCTCGGAATCCGCCCGGTGGCGTTAAGCACTAGCCCTTCAAGGGTAGAGTCATCTGATAGCGTCACGACGTCGCCATTGATGTCGACCGGCTCGATTCCGTAACGGACATCGATCCCGATTTGCATCGTCTCATCGACGAGCCGTTTGACGACTTTACGGTCGAACGACTTCAACGCCCGCGACCGGACGAGGAGCGTCACGTCAAATCCGAACCGGCGCAGAATATGGGCGAATTCGAAGGCGATATAACCGGCTCCGGCGATGATGACGTGATGCGGTAATACCTCAAGGTCGAAGACGTCGTTGCTCGTGATGGCAGTGTCTCCGCCGGAGATGTCGAGTGGACGCGGGATTTGCCCCGATGCAATCAAGAATTGATGCGCCGAGATTTCATGTCCTTCGATGACGATTGAGTCTTCGTCGATGAAATGTGGTTCACCTTCGAACAAATCGATGCCGTGTTCTTGCCAATGATGCATCTTCGTCGTCGGGACGGCAAAGCGGTATTCGTCGACACGATGTTTGAAGGCGTGCCAGTCGAGCTTCAGTTCGCCGGTCACACCGAGCGGTTTCATCCGTTCGGCCCGGGCAATCAGCTCGGCTCCTTCCGCGAGCATTTTTTTCGGGTCACACCCGCGCTGCGGGCACGTCCCGCCGAACGTCCAATTCTCGACAATCGCAATTTGTTTACCGGCGTCACGTAACACGCTGGCGGCTTGGCTCGCTGCCGAGCCGCTGCCGATGATGATGACATCGTACCGTTTCATTCCAAAACCCTCCCTCTGAGACTTCATCAATTTTTTCCCGTCTGGAAGGAACCTAAACTGAGGTGATTGAATTTGAGTCATTCTGACCACATTAAACATAAATTGGCGCTCCTCCCGGACGAGCCCGGCTGTTACTTGCATAAGAACGAGTACGGGGAAATCATTTACGTTGGGAAAGCGAAAAATCTGAAGAACCGGGTCCGGTCGTATTTCACCGGGGCGCACGACATCAAGACGATGCGCCTTGTGGCCGAGATTCGCGATTTCGAATATATCGTCACGGCGAGCGAGCTCGAGGCGCTCCTGCTCGAGATGACGCTCATCAAAAAGCACGACCCGAAATACAACATCCGTCTCAAAGACGACAAGTCGTACCCGTACATCAAAATCACGAACGAGCCGTACCCGCGGTTGCTCACGACGCGGAAGCTGAAGCGGGACGGCGGCTTCTATTTCGGCCCGTATCCGAACGCCTATGCCGCCAACGAGACGAAGCGGTTGCTCGACAAGTTGTATCCGCTCCGGAAATGCCAACCGATGCCGCGCAAGCTCTGTCTGTATTACCACATCGGCCAGTGCCTCGGACCGTGTGAGCTTGCCATCGACACGGACGAGCAAAAAGAGATCGTCCAAGAGATTCGACGCTTCTTGAACGGGGAGACGAGCGAGACGCTCGCCAAACTTCAAGTCGACATGGGACAGGCTGCCGAAGACATGCAGTTCGAACGCGCGGCCGAGCTCCGTGACCAAATCCGGGCCGTCGAATCGATTATGAACAAACAGAACATGATCACGGCCGACCCGACAGCACGCGACGTCTTTGGCTACACACTCGACCGCGGCTGGATGTGCGTCCAAGTGTTCTATATGCGAGGCGGCAAGATGATCGAGCGCGACGTGTCCCTGTTCCCGCTCCATGGGGAACCGTCCGAGGAGCTCGAGAGTTTCATCGTCCAGTTCTACGAGCAGAACGTATTGCCGAAGGAAGTGCTCGTTCCCGAGATCGTCCGCATCGAGCTGTTGAACGAGGCGATCGGCACGAAAGTGATGCAGCCGAAACGGGGGGCGAAGCGACAGTTGCTCGACCTGGCGACGAAAAATGCAGGCATCGCCTTGAACGAGAAGTTCGAGTTGCTCGCCCGCGACGAAGAGCGGACGCTCCTCGCGATGCGTGAACTCGGTGAGGCGATTGGTATCCCGAACTTGTCGCGCGTCGACATCATCGACAACGCCAACATCCAAGGGGCGGACGCCGTCTCGGCGCTCGTCGTCTTCGAGGATGGCAAGCCGCTCAAGAAGGAATATCGCAAGTACAAGATTCGTACCGTCCAAGGACCGGACGACTATGAGACGATGCGAGAGGTCGTGCGCCGTCGGTTCCGCCGTCTGTTGACGGAAGAGAAACGTCTGCCGGACCTGCTGTTGATTGACGGGGGCATCGGGCAATTGAACGCCGCCCTCGACGTGCTACAAAACGAGTTCGGGCTCGACTTGCCCGTCGGCTCGTTGAAGAAAGATGACCGTCACCGGACGAGCCAGCTCTTGTTCGGGGAAGGCGGCGGGGTCGTCGAATTGAACTCACGTTCGAGCGCGTTCTACTTGCTCCAACGTATGCAAGACGAGGTCCACCGCTTCGCCATCACGTTCCACCGCAGCCTGCGGACGAAGAAGATGACGAAGTCGGTGCTCGACGATATACCGGGCGTCGGACCGAAGCGGCGTCAGCAGTTGATCCGTCATTTCGGGTCGATGAAGCAGATCCGTCTCGCCTCGCTCGAACAGTTGAAAGAAGCGGGTCTGCCGGAGAAGTTGGCCGAGACCGTAATCCAATACGTCCATGAGGAGACCGATGAATGAACCGAGACGCGTTAGCCGATTTTCCAGACGAGACATCCCCTTTTATTGAACAGTTCGTGCGTGACCTTGCGGACGTGACCGACGCGATTCAACATGCGTACGTGCACGGATCTGTGACGATGGGAGGCTTTCATCCGAGACAGAGTGACGTCGATTTACTGTTCGTGAGCGACCGAGACCTGTCGGACGAGGAGCGGATCGGTTTGATGCGACTGTGCCTGGCGACATCGGCGCAGCCTTATCCGCTCGAGTTGACCGTGATGACGGAACGAGCGTTACAAGAATGGGTCCATCCGAGTCCGTTCGAGTTTCATTATAGTGAGCAGTGGCGCTCGCGGTTGGAGGAAGCGACAATCGACGAGTTGCTCCGTGAGCAACAAGGTATGACGGATCCGGATGTGGCCGCCCATCTTAAAATCATCATGGAGCGGGGCTGTGTCTTGTTCGGGACTCCGATGCATGAGTTGTTGGTCGGGTTTGAGGATGGACATTACCGAGAAGCAATCAAGGACGACGCATTGGATTGCCTGAGCTCGCTTGATAACCATCCCGTGTACAGCGTATTGAACCTCGTGCGGGTGATGGCCTACGAGACGGATAGACGTGTGCTCGCCAAACGAGAAGTGCTCGAGTGGGCGAAGCGACAATCGATTCCGACTGATCTCCTGCATGTCATTCAAAAAGCGGCAGCGGCGTATGCGGGTGAAGACAGTACGTTCTCAAGGTCGGAACTCATCGACTTTTATATCTTCGCCAATGAGCGCCTCTTCCCGTATGAAGGTATGAATGAGTCGGAATACTAAAGCAAACAAAAAGAGCCGATGCGATCAAAATTCGCATCAGCTCTTTTTCATTCGTACGTATCTTTTCGGTCTAGTTGGACGGTGATGTGGACGGCCTTGCGCGTCACGTCGGCGTAGCCTTCGGCGACACATTGGAAACGACCCGCAATCTGTTCGGCTAAAAAACCAGCCTCGAGCTGGAAGTAGCCAGTTGCCTTTTCTTGGGTCGCGGGTGGGGGCGTGAGCTCGAACAAGAATTTATTTCCTTTTTCTTTCAACAGCGTCAAATCTCCCCAGCCGGCCTCACTAAAGAAGGCGCTCAGTTCCTCATTGGGCATGACCGGGAACTTGCGTGCGACCCGTTTACCCGACCAATAGATGACTTGGGCGTAATCGTCCCCAAGCAAATCCGTCAACACATAATCGCGCAACAGTTCGATCGCGAAAGTGGGTTGGCTCATCGTTTCCATCTTCTTCCATCACTCCAATCTCTCTATACCATTATAACGACGAATCGGCTTTTGGTCACCGGGTATTTTGCAAAAGAATGTGTCACAAATCGGTCAGGTTGTCTTGTCATACAAAATTCACAAGAGTAGAATAGGAGACAGAAAGCTATATTTACATTTGAAAACGCTTTTATTTACAAAACGAGCCAAGGGCTCGTACAAAGGGGGAACTAGAATGGCTTCGCAGCGTGACTATTTCAGTCGTAAAGTCCATTCGCTACTTGGGGTCATCCCAATCGGCCTGTTTTTGATCGTCCACTTGTCGGTCAACTACTATATCGTCGATGGGGTGGAGTCGTTTAACAAGGCAGCAAAATTCATGGAGAGCTTACCGTACTTGTACTTCCTTGAAGTCACCATCATCGCTTTGCCGATGATTTTCCACGGCGTGTATGGCGTGTATTATGCGTTTCTCGGTTCGATTAACACGAACCGTTACTCATACGCCCGTAACTGGATGTACATGCTCCAACGCTTCACGGGCGTCTTCCTCGTCATCTTCATCGCTTGGCACGTTTGGGAAACGCGCTTGGCGAAGTTACGTGGCGTTGAAGTGAATGCGGAGATGATGCAAAACATCGTCGACAATCCGCTCATGCTTATCTTCTACATAGTCGGGATCCTCTCGGCTACGTTCCACTTCGCGAACGGTCTCTGGTCGTTTGCCATCACGTGGGGGATCACACAGTCGCCTCGTTCACAGCGCTTCATGAGCTACGTCTCAGGCGCGGTCTTCTTGGCACTATCTTTTGTCGGCATCCGTTCAATCTTGACGTTCGCTGGCATCTTGTAATAGGGGGAAAAGTTCATGGCAAATCAAAGTTTGATCGTCATCGGTGGCGGTCTAGCTGGACTCATGGCGACAATCAAGTCGGCTGAGATGGGTGTTCCGGTAAAACTATTCTCGCTTGTACCGGTCAAGCGTTCACATTCAGTTTGTGCACAAGGCGGCATCAACGGTGCCGTCAACACGAAAGGGGAAGGGGATTCTCCTTGGCAACACTTTGATGATACGGTCTATGGGGGCGACTTCCTCGCCAACCAACCGCCAGTCCAAAAGATGGCGGAAGCGGCACCGAAAATCATCCACATGTTCGACCGGATGGGCGTCATGTTCAACCGGACGCCAGAAGGTCTTCTCGACTTCCGACGTTTCGGCGGCACGCTCCATCACCGCACGGCTTACGCCGGTGCGACGACAGGGCAACAGCTACTTTACGCGCTAGACGAGCAGGTCCGTCGCTATGAGGCGCAAGGGCTCGTCGAGAAGTATGAAGGCTGGGAGTTCCTCCGGGCCATCATCGACGAATCAGGCGTCTGCCGTGGTGCGGTCTGTCAGGATTTACGCTCGATGGAAATTAAAGCGTTCCCATCGGATGCGGTCATTCTTGCGACAGGCGGCCCAGGCGTCATCTTCGGTAAATCGACGAACTCGGTCATCAACACCGGACAAGCGGCTGGAGCGGTTTACCGTCAAGGCGCGGTCTACGCGAACGGCGAGTTCATCCAAATCCACCCGACGGCGATCCCAGGGGACGATAAGCTTCGTCTCATGAGTGAGTCAGCACGTGGTGAAGGCGGACGTGTATGGACGTATAAAGACGGCAAGCCATGGTACTTCCTTGAAGAAAAGTATCCGGCCTACGGAAACCTCGTGCCGCGTGATATCGCGACGCGTGAGATCTTCGACGTCTGTGTCAACCAGAAGCTCGGCGTCAACGGCGAGAACATGGTGTACCTCGACTTGTCGCATAAAGACTCGAAAGAGCTCGACATCAAACTCGGCGGTATCCTCGAGATTTACGAGAAGTTCGTCGGCGACGACCCGCGGAAAGTCCCGATGAAGATTTTCCCGGCCGTTCACTATTCGATGGGCGGACTTTGGGTTGATTACGACCAGATGACGAACATCCCAGGGCTATTCGCTGCCGGTGAGTGCGATTACTCGATGCACGGTGCCAACCGTCTCGGTGCCAACTCGCTCCTCTCGGCCGTATACGGCGGGATGGAAGCCGGTCCTGCGGCCGTTCATTACATGCGCGGTCTCGACCAAGCGACAGAGAGCGTGCCAGAAGCACTCTTCAACTTCAACGAACGTGAAGAAATCGAGCGGTTCAACGACATCCTCGCGATGGACGGTACGGAAAACGCGTATCAAATCCACCGTGAGCTCGGCGAACTCATGACCGACAACGTCACGGTCGTTCGTTACAACGATAAACTCGAAGCGACGGACCTCAAACTCCGTGAACTTCGTGAACGCTATAACAACATCTCCGCGACCGATACGGCCCGCTGGAGCAACCAAGGGGCATCGTTCATCCGACAGCTCGACCACATGCTTGACCTCGCACGCGTCATCACACTTGGCGCCTTGAAACGCGACGAGAGCCGTGGAGCTCATTACAAACCGGACTTCCCGGAACGTGATGACGAGCGCTTCATGAAGACGACGATGGCACGTTACGACAATGGGGAAGTCGATATCTCGTTTGAAGAGATCGACGTTTCGTTAATCCCGCCACGTAAACGGGATTACTCGAAGAAAGGGGCGAAGACGAAATGACGACGCCGATGCAAGCAGATCAAAAAGACATTCGTTTTATCATTGAACGCCAGGACGGGCCGGATCAACCGACCTATACGGAAGAGTTTACCGTCCCGTACCGTCCGAATATGAACGTCATCTCGGCACTGATGGAAATCCGCCGAAACCCGGTCAACGCGAATGGGGATAAGACGACACCAATCAACTGGGACATGAACTGTCTCGAGGAAGTGTGTGGCGCCTGTTCGATGATCATCAACGGCAAGCCGCGCCAATCGTGTACGGCACTCGTCGATAAACTCGAGCAGCCAATCCATCTGTCACCGATGAAGACGTTCCCGGTCGTCCGTGACCTTCAAGTCGACCGTCAACGCATGTTCGACGCGTTGAAAAAAGTGAAGGCGTGGGTCCCAATCGATGGAACGTACGACCTCGGACCAGGACCACGGATGCCAGAGAACAAGCGTCAATGGGCGTATGAACTATCGAAATGTATGACGTGCGGTGTCTGCCTTGAGGCATGCCCGAACGTCAACGACAAATCGAACTTCATCGGACCGGCTGCCATCTCGCAAGTCCGTCTCTTCAACTCGCATCCAACTGGCGCCTTCCACGCGGAAGACCGTTTGGAAGCGCTTATGGAAGACGGTGGCCTCGCACAGTGCGGAAACGCACAAAACTGTGTCGAAGTTTGTCCGAAAGGCATTCCGCTCACGACGTCAATCGCTGCGATGAACCGTCAGACGACGCTTCACTCGTTCAAATCGTTCTTCGGTAGCGACAAAGGCCGCACCGGTTCTGCGGTCGAGGCGTAAGGGTTACGGATGACGAAGTACTTCCGGGAAGCCGATTGGGAAACACGTGTCAGAGCAGGGGTCGCGCTAGACGTCAAAGTCCGATTTTCGGAGTGCGACCCGTACGGCCACATGAATAACACGATTCCGTTCATCTATTTCGAGGATGCGCGAATTGAGTTGCTTGAAGCGACAGGGTTCTCGTTGAAAGATGGGTTCGTCGTCGTCGCGGATGCCCAGTGCGACTATGTCCGCCAGGTGATGCCGCGCCAATCGATCAAGGTGTATGCCAATGTCTTGACGGTCGGAAACACTTCATGTGATATTCATTACGGGGCATATGACGGAGAACAGCTCATGTTCGCGGGGCGCACGAGCCTCGTGCACTTGTCGAAATCGGGTCGTCCGACCGAATGGACTCCAGAATATAAAAACCGCTTGCAGAATTTTTGCGAATCCGCTATCATTTGATAATGAGTTCACAAACAATTATTTTGCAGGTCCGCCTGTAGAATTGAAATTTGAAGGGAGACTATCACGTCATGGAAAAAACGTTCACAGTCGTTGCAGATTCAGGAATTCACGCTCGTCCAGCTACACAGTTGGTTAACACAGCTTCTAAGTTCCAATCAGATATCAACCTTGAGTACAACGGTAAAACAGTAAACCTCAAGTCGATCATGGGTGTTCTTTCACTCGGAATCGCAAAAGATTCTACAATCAAAATCACTGCAGCTGGTGACGATGCAGAAGAAGCGGTTAACACGCTTTCTGACATGCTCACAAGCGAAGGTCTTGCTCAGTAATTGAGCGACGGACGAGGCGGCCAATCGGCTACCTCGTCTTTTTTGTTTGTCACGAGACCGTTTCTTTTTCAGAATCGGCTTTTTTGGTAAGATAGATGGGAATGGAAGTGATGATCATGAAACGAGCGATTGGAGTACTCGATTCAGGAGTTGGCGGCTTGACGGTGGTCAAAGAACTGATGCGCCAACTACCGAAAGAAGAAATTATCTATATCGGCGACACGGAACGGTGCCCGTATGGCCCGCGCCCGCACGATGAGATTGAAGCCTATACGTGGGAACTGATCGAGTTCCTATTAAGCAAGAACGTGAAGATGATCGTCATCGCCTGTAACACGGCGACAGCGGTCGTCTTGAAAGAAGCGCGCAAACGCCTCAACATCCCGGTCATCGGTGTCATCGACCCGGGAGCCCGCGCGGCCGTCAAAGGGACGCGCAATAAACATATCGGCGTCATCGGTACGAAGATGACGATTGAGAGCAACTCCTACGAGACGGCACTCCGGCACGTGGCCGGCGAGATTGATGTGTATTCGCTCGCCTGTCCGCCGTTCGTCCCGCTCGTCGAAGCCGGCGAACTCGACGGGGAACGCGTCCGTACGATCGTCGCCGAGACGATTCGGCCGCTCCAATCTTCCGAGATGGATACGCTCATCCTCGGCTGCACGCACTATCCGTTGCTCGCTCCGGTCATTCAAGACGTCGTCGGACCGGACGTCCATTTGATTTCGTCAGGTGACGAGACGGCGCTCGAAGTGGCGGCCATCCTTGATTTCAAAGAGCTCGAGAACGACCTCGACACGGTCCCGGCGCACCAGTTTTATGCGACGGGGGACGTCGTCATCTTTGACCGGCTCGCGACAGAGTGGCTCGGTCAGCCCGTGAGAGCGGAGAAAGTAGAGGTGTCCGGTGTCGATGCGTAACGAACGAAACCAGGACGAGCTCCGGCCCGTCGAAATCGTTCCTCATGTGAACAAGCATGCGGAAGGATCGGTCCTCATCTCGATCGGGGACACGAAAGTTATCTGTACGGCGACGGTCGAAGAACGCGTCCCGAACTTTTTGCGCGGCAAGAAGCAAGGCTGGATCAACGCCGAGTATTCCATGCTTCCGCGCGCGACCGGCAACCGCACCGTACGTGAATCGGTCCGCGGCAAACAGTCGGGCCGGACGATGGAGATTCAGCGTCTCATTTCCCGCTCGCTCCGTTCGGTCGTCGATTTGGAACGGCTCGGCGAACGGACGATTTGGATTGACTGTGACGTCATCCAAGCGGACGGGGGCACGCGCACGGCCTCGATCACTGGCGGTTTCTGTGCCCTCGTCCTCGCGGTCGACGCGCTCATCCGTCAAGGCAAGCTCGATGACACGCCGATTAAAGAAGGCGTCGCGGCTATCTCGGTCGGACGGACCGACGAATTGCTCCTTGACTTGAACTACGAAGAAGACGCCGCGGCCGAGGTCGACATGAACGTCGTCATGACGGCGAGCGGACGCTTCGTCGAAGTACAAGGGACGGGGGAAGAAGCAACGTTCACGTTGCTCGAGATGAACGAGATGCTCCAGATGGCCCAAAGCGGAATCGAGACCCTGTTCAAAGCGGCCGAAGACGCACTCGGCGCCTCATGGTGGTATGTCGGGGAACAATTGGAGGAGACAACATGAAGTTGATTATTGCGACACATAACGCAGGAAAAGTGAAAGAGTTGGAGGCGATGTTGACGCCGCTCGGCTTCGAGGTCGAATCATTGCTCGATTATCCGGACGCACCGGAGACGGACGAGACGGGCACGACGTTCGAAGCGAACGCCGAACTGAAGGCGACGGAGGCGGCGCGCTACTTCGGCCATGCCGTCCTCGCCGACGATTCGGGGCTTGAAGTCGACGCGCTCGACGGGGCACCGGGTGTCCATTCGGCCCGCTTCGCCGGACCGAAAAAATCGGACGAGGCGAACAACGCGCTCTTGCTCGAAAAGTTGAACGGCGCGACGGACCGGACGGCACGCTTTATCTGTGCCCTCTGCCTGGCCAAACCAACGGGAGAGACGTTGACGGTACGCGGTACGATCGAAGGGACGATCGGCTACGCACCGCACGGGGAGAACGGTTTCGGTTATGACCCGCTCTTCATCGTCCCGTCGCTCCATAAAACGGCAGCCGAACTCGAACGCGACGAAAAGGCGGCGGTCAGTCACCGCGGTCAAGCACTACGAAAGTTAGAGGCAGAAATCATTCCGTTCATGAAAGGGTGACCCGTATGCGTTTTCTCGTAGTCAGTGACAGTCACGGATTGACCGAAGAACTATCGATCATCTTCAATCGGCACGAACAAGAAATCGACGATGCGTATCATTGTGGCGACTCGCAACTCGCGCTCGTCGACGAGCATCTGCTCCCGTATCACACGGTGCGCGGCAATTGCGATTTCGGTGGCGACTTGCCGCTCGAGCGAATCGAGGAGACGGCCGAAGGCACGATTCTCATCGTCCATGGCCATCATCACGACGTGAAGTACGACTTGAACCGGTTGCGTTACCGGGCCGAAGAGGTCGGGGCGAACGTCGTCTTGTTCGGCCACTCGCACGTCGCCGGGGCGTTGATTGAGGACGGGGTGCTCTATGTGAACCCGGGTTCGATTCGGATGCCGCGCGGGCGGAGTGACAAGACGTATGTACTGATGGATCTCGAGAACGGACAGGCTAACGTCCGCTTTTATCGGTCTGAGGATGGTTCAGCCGTCGAGGATCTCGATGTGAGCGGAAAGCTGTGACGGAATGAAAAGAAGGAATTGACAGCAAACCATTTTTCTATTATAGTTTTCTTGTCAATGTCCCAATAGCTCAGCTGGATAGAGCAACGCCCTTCAAGACAAATAGGAGCCTTTATAGGGAAACAGAAACCTATAGAGTGGACGACACTATATCGGTGAAGCCTTAACAGATTATGCTGATGGTAATACCGAGGAAACTTATTTCCTTTCGGGGACAAGATGGTTCGAAGGACTAAAGGTCATTCTTTAGAGGTAGAGCCATTGAAGGAGCAGTTTGCTCGTGAGGTTCCGTAGAGACTACACGTGTCGCACCTGAAATGGTGAAGATATAGTCCAGACTACAAACAACACACGTTGGTGGCGAAAGCCATGGTGGTAAGCTAAGGCGTCGGTCGGGGGTTCGAATCCCTCTTGGGACACTTCCATTTAAAATAGAGATAGCCTCCACGGAGGTTGTCTCTTTTTTCGTTTTTCGGGGTATTGATTGACAACGAATCGATTCCTAACGGAAGATGGAGATGAATGGAAAGGGTGTGGAGAGATGGCAAAAGAGAAAGCGTACCCGTTTCCTGGGAACTGGTCGCGGCTTCAGAAGATGATTCAAGAGGCGGACACGGCCGGAGAACGGCAACGGGTCGAACCGATTCTGTGGGATTGGTATGAGGCAGTGCCCGGTGATCCCTTTGTTTTCATGGAACTATTCCAATGTCTGATGGAACGACCGGAAGAACCGGAGACGCTTGAGAAACTCGAAGAACTCGTCACGACTCAGATGACGGTCGCAGAAGAACCTGCAGCCGGCGGGCTTCAAATCGCCCAGTATTACATCATGCGTGACCAACCGTTCGAGGCGGCCCATTGGATCAATCGCTATCTCGAATGGCAAGAGAAGACCGATCACGTCAACACGCAAGCGCATCAAGTGTTGCAAGTGTTGAAGTTGACCGAGTTCCCGGCGGCAATCGCCAAAGTGAAGCGGATCCTGAATCGTGGCGGAATCGGTGAACAAATCGAGACGCTCGAACACGTCCATTTCAACATCGACGACGTCCTCGACAACGTCTTGAAAGAACTTCTCGTCGCCGACCGCCCAAAATTGATGAAGTTGATCGTGCTTCAAAAAGCGTTCGACGAGTTGCCGGTCATCGAATGGACCGATCTCGGGACACGGCACCGATTGACGCAAGACGAGGCGACCGTGCATACGCAAGCGTGGGAAGCGATGACCAATCAATTGCAGCGGGTCGTGTACGGTGACGAGATTGCGACACAACTGCTTATGAATTACATGTACACGCACTACCCGTTCACACCGCGAGAAGCGTCTGACGTGGAGGCGGCGCTCGGACAGGCGAAAACGGCCATCTTGCAACACGAGGAAACTGATGGCCTAGCAGCGGAAATCCTCGAGGCGGACATGCGTTTCACCGAGGCGTTTCTAGACTAAATCCTTGTGTGCAGTCGCCGGATTTATGCTATAATACGGATTGTTGTACATTCTTGTACGTATAAACGAATTGTTGGAGGGACTTAGCATGACAGCAAAATGGGAAAAAACATCAGGTAGCCAAGGCGTACTCACGTACGAAGCACCTGCAGAAGCTTTTGATAAAGCAGTCGACGCCGCATTCAAAGATGTCGTCAAAACTTTGAACGTGCCTGGCTTCCGTAAAGGGAAATTGCCACGCCCAATGTTCAACAAAATGTACGGAGAAGAAGCACTCTATCAAGATGCGCTCGATATCCTCTACCGTGACACAGTTCAAGGTGCGGTCGAAGAAGCTGGTTTCGAACCAATCGCTCTCGAAAACATCGATGTAGACGGCACGCTCGAAAAAGGCAAACCTGTAACTTTCAAAGTAACGTTCGTCGTTGAGCCAGAAGCTGAGCTTGGCGAATACAAAGGTCTCGAGTACGAAGCTGTGGAAACAACAGTCACTGACGAAGAAGTTGCAGCTGAACTTGACGCGCTTCAACAGCAAGGCGCAGAGCTTGCTGTTAAAGAAGGCGCAATCGAAAACGGCGATACAGCTGTCTTTGATTTCGCAGGTTTCGCTGACGGAGAGCAATTCGAAGGCGGCACGGCTGAAAACTACACGCTCGAAATCGGTTCAGGCCAATTCATCCCTGGATTCGAAGAGCAAATGGTCGGCTTGACGGCTGGCGAAGAAAAAGACGTTGAAGTAACATTCCCTGAAGAGTACCACGCTGACAACTTGGCGGGTAAACCAGCGACATTCAAAGTCAAACTTCACGAAGTCAAAGCGAAGCAAGTTCCTGAGCTCGACGACGAGTTCGCAAAAGACATCGACGAGTCAGTTTCATCACTCGACGAGTTGAAAGCGAAAATCCGTGAGCGTTTAGAAACTGCGAAGAAACAAGAAGCGGAAGGCACAATGCGCGACCAACTGGTCGAGCAAGCAACAGCTAACGCAACAATCGACGTACCTGCAGTACTCGTTGACCAAGAAGTAGATCGCATGGTTCAAGAGTTCGGCACACGTGTTTCTTCACAAGGAATCGACCTCGACATGTACTTCCAGCTTACTGGAACGACTGAAGAAGCGATGCGCGAAGAGATGAAAGAGCAAGCTGAAGAGCGCGTTAAAGCTCGTCTCGTCTTGAAAGCAATCGCTGAGAAAGAAGCGATCGAAGTGTCTGACGAAGATGCTGAGAAAGAACTCGAAGAAATGTCTAAACTTTACAACATCGCACCGGATCAACTCCGCACGATGCTCGCTCCACAAGGCGGAATCGAGACACTTAAAGGTGATCTCAAATTCCGCAAAGCGATCGACGTTCTCGTTGAAAACGGGAAAGCGAAGTAATCGGATGACAGAAGGACGGCTGCCTAGCAGTCGTCCTTTTTTTCGTCACGACACTTTGCATGTGTTTATCTTTGATGAAGTGATTTGTTCATGCTACAATTATTGCAACGCAGAGATGTAAATGTCTTTTCACGGTGCATGCGCACCTGGGAATACAAATAGGCGATTTATCGCACTTACATCCATTTTCATTTAGAAGGGGTGTACCGAATGTTCAAATTTAACGAGGAAAAGGGGCAACTCAAGTGCTCGTTTTGCGGAAAATCGCAAGAACAAGTCCGTAAATTAGTCGCCGGTCCTGGCGTATACATTTGTGATGAATGTATCGAACTTTGCAATGAAATCGTTGAGGAAGAGCTCGGTGTGGAGGAAGAAGTCGAATTTAAAGACATTCCAAAACCACAAGAGATTCGTAACATCCTAGACGATTATGTCATTGGTCAAGACCGCGCCAAACGTGCGCTTTCAGTAGCTGTCTATAACCACTATAAACGTATCAACGCCGGTGGCCGTTCTGATGATGTCGAACTTTCGAAGTCGAACATCGTCATGATTGGACCAACTGGTAGCGGTAAGACGCTTCTCGCTCAGACGATGGCTCGCGTCTTGAACGTCCCATTCGCAATCGCGGACGCGACGAGCTTGACGGAAGCCGGTTACGTCGGGGAAGACGTCGAGAACATCTTGCTCAAGTTGATTCAATCGGCTGACTATGATGTCGAGAAGGCTGAGAAAGGGATTATCTACATCGATGAAATCGATAAGATTGCCCGTAAGTCGGAAAACCCATCAATCACGCGTGACGTATCGGGTGAAGGCGTTCAGCAGGCACTTCTTAAAATCTTGGAAGGAACGGTCGCAAGCGTGCCGCCGCAAGGTGGACGTAAGCATCCGCATCAAGAGTTCATCCAAATCGATACGACGAACATCTTGTTCATCGTCGGCGGCGCGTTCGCTGGCATCGAAGCGGTCGTCAAACGCCGCATCGGGAAGAAAGTCATCGGATTTGGGAACGACCAAGAAAACCGCGAGTTGACGCAAGAAGACTTGCTCGCCCGCGCGCTTCCGGAAGACCTTCAGAAGTTCGGATTGATTCCGGAATTCATCGGTCGTTTACCGGTCATGGCGACGCTCACGACGCTTGACGAAGAAGCACTCGTCGAGATCTTGACGAAGCCGAAGAACGCCCTCGTTCGTCAGTACGAGAAAATGCTCGAACTCGACGATGTCGAACTCTCGTTCACAGACGAGGCGTTGGTTGAAATCGCCAAACTTGCGATCAAACGTAAGACAGGCGCACGCGGTCTCCGCTCGATTATCGAAGAAATGATGCTCGATGTGATGTTCACTGTTCCATCGCGCGACGATATCGAGAAAGTCATCATCACGGATGAAACGATTACGGGTCTTGCCGGTCCGAAATACGTCCTTCGCGATGGTACTGTCGAACAGACAGGCGACAATAAAGAGACAGCATAATTTTGAACGAAAAAGGCTCAAACACTCGGCACATCCGAGTTTTGGGCCTTTTTGCACAGGAGGCGTTGTAATGGAACAATTACCAATCCTTCCTTTGCGTGGAGTCGTGGTGTATCCGCTCATCGGAGTGACAATTGACGTGGGGCGTCCGCTCTCCCTACGAGCACTCCTTGCCGCAAAGGAACACGAGACAGATTTGATTGTTGTGACACAAAAAGAGACGGGGAAAGAATCACCCGAACCGGAAGACTTGTACGCGATTGGGACGCGAGTCCATATCGCCAAGATGAGCGAGCTGTCGAACGAGACGGTCCGGGTCCGCTTGGTCGGGAAAGAACGCGTCAAAATCAACTCGATCGAAGAAACGAAGGAAGGCTGGTTCGCAGACGTCGAGCCACTTGAACTCGTCGAAGGGGAAGAAGTCGAGCGGACGGCACTCGTGCGCTTATTGAAAGAACAGTTCGGCAAACTCGTCGGGTCCATCAAAGGATTGTCACCGGACGAGCGTCGTCGTTTCGAGATGTATGAACGGCTCGAGTCGTTGACCGACTATATCGCGTCGAAGCTCGACGTCGACGTCGATATCCGCCAAGCGATGCTCGAAGAACCGGACGCCGTCAAACGCGGCTTAGAGCTGCTCGAGATTATGACGCACGAGGTCGAGATCATCGAGCTCGAGCAAGAGTTGCGCGAACGGACGAAGAAGACGATTGAACAGGCACAGAAAGAGTATTATTTGCGCGAACAGATGAAGACGATTCAGCAAGAGCTCGGCGACCAGTCGCAAGAGTCTGAACCGAACCGTCTCCGAGAGAAACTCGAGGCGCTCGATTTGCCTGAGACGACACGGAAGAACGTTATGCGCGAAGCCGAGCGGTTGAACGTCGTCCCGGCGACGTCACCCGAGTATGCCGTCATCCGTAACTATCTCGACTGGATTGCCTCGCTGCCGTGGGGCATCGAGACGGAAGATAAACTCGACGTCAAACATGCGGCCGATGTGTTGGATGACGACCACTACGGGCTCGAGTCGGTGAAAGACCGAATCCTCGAGTACTTGGCCGTCCGTCAATTGACGAATTCGCTTCGTGGGCCGATTCTTTGTCTAGCCGGACCTCCAGGGGTCGGGAAGACGTCACTCGCCCGCTCGATCGCGTCGGCGCTCGAACGTCACTTCGTCCGTGTCTCGCTCGGTGGGGTACGTGACGAGGCTGAGATTCGGGGGCACCGTCGTACGTATATCGGGGCGATGCCAGGCCGCATCATCCGTGGCTTGAAGCAGGCCGAGAGCAAAAACCCGGTGTTCTTGCTCGACGAGATCGATAAGATGGCGTCCGATTTCCGGGGCGACCCAGCGTCGGCGATGCTCGAAGTGCTCGACCCGGAACAGAACGTCTCGTTCTCGGATCACTATATCGAGGAACCGTTCGACTTATCAAACGTGCTCTTCATCGCGACGGCGAACGACGTCTCGCAAATTCCGGCACCGCTCCTTGACCGGATGGAACTCATCCAAATCGGTGGCTACACGGAACTCGAGAAAGTCGAGATCGCTAAGCGTCACTTGGTACCGAAACAGTATAAAGAGCACGGCTTGAAGAAGAGCCAGCTCACGATTAAAGAGGACGCACTTTACGAAGTCGTTCGCCGTTACACGCGTGAGGCCGGTGTCCGGAACTTGGAACGGGTCATCGGTTCGCTTTGCCGGAAAGCGGCGAAGCAAATCGCCATCGGCGAGAAGAAACGCGTCACCGTCTCATTGAAGAGCCTCGGCGACTACCTCGGGAAACCGAAGTACCGCTACGGCAAAGGGGAGACGGAAGACTCGATCGGTGCTGTCACCGGACTCGCCTACACTGCGTTCGGGGGCGACACGCTCACGATTGAAGTCGCGCTCGCACCTGGTAAAGGCAAGCTCCAGTTGACGGGGAAACTCGGTGACGTCATGCAAGAGTCGGCGCAGACGGCGTATAGCTACGTCCGTTCAAACGCGGAACGGTTCGGGATTGACCCGACGTTCTACGAGCGCCAAGACGTGCATATCCACGTGCCGGAAGGTGCCGTCCCGAAAGACGGTCCGTCGGCGGGGATTACGATTGCGACGGCGCTCATCTCGGCGTTGACCGGGAAGAAAGTCCGCCGTGACATCGGTATGACCGGGGAAATTACGCTCCGCGGCCGCGTTCTGCCGATCGGTGGATTGAAAGAGAAAGCGCTCGCCGCACACCGAGCCGGCTTGACGACCATCGTCATTCCGAAAGACAATGAGCGTGACATCGATGACATTCAAGACACCGTCCGTGAGAAACTGACGTTCGTCCCGGTCACGACGCTTGATCAAGTATTAGAAGTAGCATTTGGAGGAAATTAAATAATGAAAATCACTAAAGCAGAATTTGTCACGAGTGCCGTCGCACCTGACCATTACCCGATTCACGAGTTGCCGGAAGTCGCACTCGCCGGACGTTCGAACGTCGGGAAGTCATCGTTCATCAACAAGATTTGTCAGCGCAAAGCACTCGCGCGGACGTCTTCGAAGCCAGGGAAGACGCAGACGCTGAACTTCTTCAACATCAACGATGAAATCATGTTCGTCGACGTCCCGGGCTACGGCTACGCGAAAGTTTCGAAGACGGAGCGGGAGAAGTGGGGCATCATGATGGAGCAATATTTGACGTCACAGAGCGCGCTTCGCGGCGTCGTCTTGTTGGTCGATATCCGTCATGAGCCGTCAAGCGACGATGTGACGATGTACAACTTCTTGAAGCATTACGAGATTCCGGTCATCGTCGTGGCCACGAAACTCGATAAAATCAAGAAGGCGCAGCGTCAAAAACATGAAGCGGCCGTCAAACGAAAGCTTCAGTTTGACCCGTCGGACCGATTCGTTGCGTTCTCGGCGGAGACGGCAGAAGGAAAAGACGAGGCATGGAAAGCGATTTACGATTTACTCACACGCGAAGAAGATTGACCGAAGACGAGGGCAACCCCTCGTCTTTTTTGTTTTCAGGGTTACGAGACCGGGTAAGTATCGTATAATTGTTCTAATTACATATGGACAAGAGAATAGTTAATGAGGTGGAAAGATGCAAATCATGTTTCAGAACAAATGGTACCGCTTTTTATTTTGGACGCTGACAATTTTCTTGGTCATCTGGGTCGGGACGGAAATTTCTTTCGTATTCCAACCAGTCCAAGTCATTTTGGCGCTCGTCACGGTACCGCTCATCATTGCCGGACTTTTTTATTATTTCTTAGTCGGGATTGTCGATTTCTTAGAGAAACGGATGGGTGGCAAGCGGCCGCTCGCTGTCGGCATCACGCTTGGAGGACTCGTCCTCGTGTTCACGCTCGTCTTCAGCATTCTCGGCCCGGTGCTCGCGGAGCAGATGACTTCACTCGTTAACGCGATGCCGAGCATTGCGAAGGAATTACAGGTACAGGCGTTCGCCGTCCGTGACTCGCTCATGCAAAATGAGTTTTTGTCACGCTTCATCGCCGAGAATGACGATATGTTCACCGACTTCACGAACAACGTGACGTCGTATCTCGGAGACGTCTTCGGGAATGTCGCGTCATCGGTCGGTCGTCTTGTCGGCTTCATCACGTCGGCCGTCATCACAATCGTCGTCATTCCGTTCATGCTTTTGTATATGTTACTTGACGGGAAACGTCTTCCGGACTCGATTGTGAAGTTGTTGCCGTCGAGCTATGAGCGTGAGACACGCAACATCTTACATGATATGCATACGACGGTTAAAAACTACGTCCATGCCCAGTTGATTGTGGCGTTCTTCGTCGGGATCACGTCGCTCATCGGATTATGGATTATCGGACTCGACTATGCCATCCTACTCGCGCTCTTCATGATGGTGACGAACATCATCCCGTACGTCGGCCCGTTCCTCGGTGCGGCACCGGCTGTCGTCGTCGCCTTCATCCAAGACCCGATTAAAGTACTATGGGTCATCGTCGTCATCATCATCGTCCAACAGATCGAATCGAACGTCATCTCGCCGCTCATCCAAGGCAAGTCGCTCAAGGTGCACCCGCTGACGATTATCATCGTCTTGCTCGTCGCCGGGAACTTGGCCGGGATTATCGGGATGCTCATCGCGGTCCCATTCTATGCGGTGGCGAAAGTCGTCGTTCAAAATATCGTCCGCATTTACAAGCTGAGAGAACGGAAACATTACCTCGAAGCGGAGGAAGAAGAAAAGACCCAAGAGAGTACAATCATCACCGATCCATCCTCTCTAAAATGAGGAATCAAGTAGAAATGGTCTCTATGTCCGTTTCTACTTTTTTTGTCACAAAAAGTTCTTAAATTATTTCACAAAAATCGAACAGAAGATTATAGTTACCAGATAAGAACTGTTATAATGTACGGTAGAGATTGAAAAAGAAAAGACAACCGTCGGTGGATTTTGGATGAGGGGAAGAGGTACATGCATATTGTCGTCGTTGGACTAAATAACAAGACAGCCCCTGTCGCGATTCGGGAGCAGTTCTCGTTTGGGGAGCAAGAAATCGTGGATGCGATGATTGCACTTCGCGAAGAGAAAAGCATATTTGAATCGGTTATTTTGTCGACTTGTAACCGAACAGAGCTATATGTCGTCACAGACCAGCTCCATACGGGTCGTTATTATACAAAACGGTTTTTAGCGAACTGGTTTGATTTAGAGATGGACCAATTCACCCCTTATTTATCGATTCGTGAAGGAGAAGAGGCGATTCGCCACTTGTTCCGCGTCACGTCTGGACTCGATTCGATGATCATTGGGGAAACACAGATTTTAGGACAAGTGAAATCGAGCTTCTTCCGCGCCCAAGAGAACGGGACGACGGGAACGGTATTCAACAAACTGTTCAAAGAAGCCGTGACGCTCGCCAAACGTGCCCATACTGACACGCAAATTGGGGAAATGTCGGTATCGGTCAGCGCGGCAGCAGTCACGCTCGCCCAAGAAATGTATTCGTCGCTCGATGACAAACAAGTCGTCGTCGTCGGCGCGGGTGAGACAGGCGAGTTGACGACGCTCAACTTGTTCGAAGCCGGTGCGAAACAGATTGCCGTCTTTAACCGGACCGAGAGCAAAGCGAAAGCGGTCGCCGACAAGTTCAAAGGCCGGGCCCACTCAATCCGTGAGATTGCTTGCGGCTTGCTTGACGCCGATATTTTAATCAGCTCGACCGGTGCGAAAGAAGCGGTCATCGCCTATGATGACGTCGCCGCAGCTCAATTGCTCCGCCGGGAACGTCCACTGTTATTAATCGACATTGCCGTGCCGCGAGATATCGATCCAGCGGTCCGGGCGCTTCCGGGCGTCCACTTGTTCGATGTGGATGACTTGAACGGCATCGTCAATAAAAACTTGGCGGCCCGTCTCATCGAAGCCGAAAAGATTGAAATCAAAATCGATGAGGCGATTCAAGAGTTCCAAACGTGGCTCATCACGCTCGGTGTCGTGCCGATCATGAATGAATTGCGCGCCCGTGCGCTCAACATTCAAGAAGAGACGATGGAAAGCCTCGAGCGTAAGCTCGATCATCTGTCGGACCGCGATAAAAAAGTCATCGGTAAGCATATGAAGTCAATCATCAACCAGATGCTTCGTGAACCGATTGATTACATCAAAGACGCCGCCGCGCAACCGGATGCGAACACACGCATCAATCAGTTCGTGGAGACGTTCGGTCTGGATGTCGACGTCCCTGACGCCGAACCGGAAACGGAAGAAGCCGAAGCGATGTCAGCGAAAGCACCACTTCGCGCCTTGATGCGCTAATACAAAACAAAAAAAGGCGGCGGATCTCGTCGCCTTTTTCTATGAAGGGGATAACCGATCATGCGTAAAATTATCGTCGGCTCACGCCGCTCACAACTTGCGATGACACAGACGAAATGGGTCATCGACCAATTGAAGAAAGCCGGAGCTCAAAACGAGTTCGAAATCAAAGAGATCGTGACGAAAGGGGATCAAATCGTCGACGTGCAACTATCGAAAGTCGGCGGCAAAGGATTGTTCGTCAAAGAGATTCAGCAACAGATGCTCGCTGGTGACATCGATTTCGCCGTCCACAGCATGAAAGACGTGCCGGCCGAGTTGCCGGAAGAACTCTATATCAGCTGCATGCCGAAACGCGTCGACGCCCGTGACGTGCTCATCTGCGAGAACGGCTATACGCTCGAGACGCTCCCAGAAGGTGCCGTCATCGGGACGAGCTCACTGCGCCGTGGTGCTCAAATGCTCGCCGCCCGCCCGGATTTCGACATTCAATGGATTCGCGGCAACATCGACACGC
The DNA here is from genome assembly GCF_018618395.1 of Exiguobacterium sp. s149. Lineage (NCBI taxonomy): Bacteria > Bacillati > Bacillota > Bacilli > Caryophanales > Exiguobacterium > Exiguobacterium sp. s149. Next base: position 28,072 of record NZ_JACSLZ010000007.1, on the reverse strand, counting down.
GCCTCAAAAAACTCGAGACAGAAAACTTCAACGCCATCTTGCTCGCCAAAGCCGGGCTCGAGCGCATGGGTTGGACGGACCGCGTCGACTTCGAAGCGCTTGACGCCGATATGATGGTCCCAGCCGTCGGACAAGGTGTGCTTGCCATCGAAAGCCGGAAGGACGACACTGAAGTGACGGCAATTCTACAATTGCTCCATGACGACGTGACGGCGAAAGCCGCAACGGCCGAGCGGACGTTCCTCAAGGCAATCGAAGGCAGCTGCCACGTACCGGTCGGCGGTTATGCGACGGTCGATGGCGACGACGTGACGCTCACAGGCCTCATCGCCTCGGTCGACGGCAAAGAAGTGCTCCGCGTGACGAAGACGTCGTCAGACGCGGTCGCACTCGGGAAAGACGTAGCAGACGATTTGCTCGGACGCGGCGGGCGCGAAATTCTCGCCTCGGTCAATGCGTGACGTCTGGTACACAGGGACAAAACGACTGACCGCTTCGCAGCGAGCCCGGCTCACCGCGAGCGGTCTTTCCGTTCATCACGTCCCGCTCATCGAGACGAGATTGACGCACAATCAGATGCCGATCAGTCAATTCGATTGGCTCGTCGTGACGAGCCAGACAGCGGTGCCGGCACTCAGTGACGTCCCGCGTGACGTCAAAGTCGCGGCCGTCGGCGAGAAAACGAAACAAGCACTCGAGACCGTAGGATTCACGGTCGCGCTCATGCCGGAGACGTTTACAGGCGAGGCGTTGTTCCGTGACCTTGCGACTGTCGTAAAAGCAGACGAGGTCGTCTTGTTCGCCCGGGGCGACTTGGCGAACACGGCGCATATGGCAAAGCTCGAAAACGTCCACGACTGGGTCGTCTATGAGACAATCGGCCGTGAACTGACAGAGACGGAAGTCGAGGCGCTCGAAGGAATCGAGGCGCTCCTCGTCCTCAGCCCGTCCGCCGTCCGTGCCCTCACGCCATACCTCGACCATTTCCACGGGACGTGGTACGCCATCGGTGAAGTGACCGAGCGCGCCGTCCGGGAAGTGTCGACGTTACCGGTCCGAGTGCCTGAGTGTTATACTATGGATGCATTAATACAGTGTATAGGGGAGGATTTTTCATGAACCAGTTTGACCGTCATCGTCGTCTTCGTTCATCGAAGTCAATGCGTGCACTCGTACGTGAAAACCATGTTCGGAAAGAAGATTTGATTTACCCGCTCTTCATCATCGAAGGGACAGACATTAAACGCGAAGTCAGCTCGATGCCGGGCGTCTTCAACTTCTCGCTCGACCGTCTCGAAGACGAGATCAACGAGATCGTCGACCTCGGTATTCAATCGGTGCTCTTGTTCGGCGTACCTGAACATAAAGACCCGGAAGGCACGGAAGCGTACCATGACCACGGCATCGTCCAAGAAGCGATCCGTAAAGTGAAAGAGTGGGCGCCACAGCTCACGGTCATCGCCGACACGTGCCTGTGCGAATATACATCGACAGGCCACTGCGGCATCGTGAAGAACGGTGACGTCGATAACGACGCGTCGCTACCGCTTCACGTCCAGACGGCCATCACGCAAGCGCAAGCAGGCGCTGACATCATCGCACCGAGCTCCATGATGGACGGCTTCGTCGCCGCCATCCGCGAAGGGCTCGACCAAAACGGATTCAACCATATCCCGATCATGAGTTACGGCGTCAAGTACGCATCGGCGTATTACGGACCGTTCCGTGACGCAGCGCAATCGGCACCTGGTGAAGGCGACCGCAAAGGCTATCAGATGGACCCGGCCAACCGCCGTGAAGCGTTCCGGGAATCACAATCGGACGTCGAGCAAGGCGCCGACTTCATGATTGTCAAACCGGCGCTCGCGTTCATGGACATCATCCGTGACATGCGCGACTCGCTCGATATGCCGATCGTGGCGTATAACGTGAGCGGAGAGTACGCCATGGTCAAAGCGGCTGCTTTGAACGACTGGGTCGATGAAGAGCGCATCGTCATGGAGACGATGGTCGGCTTCAAACGGGCCGGTGCGGATCTCATCGTCACGTATTTCGCAAAAGACGTCTGTCGCTATTTGGAAGGAGACTACGCGTCAACAACCCACCACTTAACGAACTGACGGTCCGTTTGAAGCGGGGGCTTGCGTCCGTCGAGGACTCGACGGCGCCTCTACCCTCGTAGAGTGCGGTTACGCTCGTTCCTGCCCGGTAGTGCGGACGGCGCTCGGCCTCCTACCTTCGCGTGGCGGAACATCGGGACGGCCGACCTCGCCCCTGCCACGGGAGTCATGCTCCCGTGGCACCTGCACCGATGTGTTCGATGCCTTTCTGATGCAGGTTCATCGCGCCGACCCGGTCGTCGTTCGACCGGTACCGGCAGTTCTTGCATTGGAAGAGGTGCAGCTTCTTGTCCCGGTTCGCCTTCTCGGTGTGCCCGCATGTCGGGCAGGTCTGGGAGGTGTGTCTCGGGTCGACGACGATCACCCTTTGCCCGTTCAAAGCGGCCTTGTACGCGAGCATCTGACGGAACTGGTAGAACGCCCACGACACGGAGACGTAGCGGTTTCTTGCGCGCACCTTCTCTGTGGCGGCACGGATGCCGGTCAAATCTTCTAGCACGAACAGCGTGCCCCTCGGGTGTCGGTCGACGAGTGCCTTCGTGACCTGATGGTTCACATCGGTCACATAACGGTTTTCTCTCGAGCCGAGCTGTCTCAGCCGCTTGCGGGCCGATGGGGTCTGCCGTCGTTGCAGCTGTTTGCGGGTGGCTTTGAACGTGCCTCGCTTGTGCTTCACCGTTCTTCCATCGTAGAAGGCGGTCTCGCCCTGGCTGTCGTACGTGACCGCCAGGAAGTTGATGCCGAGGTCCACGCCGACGACGTTGGTGACACGGGCGTCGTCGAATTCGGGGAGCGCCTTCGTCACGGGGATGTGCAGGAACCATTTCTCGTGTTTGTGCACGAGTTTGGCCGTTCCGAACCGCCACGTCCCGTTGAAGTACCGTCTCATGCCCTTGCGCGCATAGTCCACCTTGATCCGGCCGTCCAGCGTGTTCACGCTGAACCGGTCCCGGGTGAGCGAGTAGTCGCGGTTCCAGACGAGGTCGTACTCGAGACGCTTGAACTCGACCAGGGACCACGCGTGCCCGTTCGACTTCGCCGACTTGTACCTAGCGATCACCGTCTTCATGACCGACTGGGCCATCTGGCTCTTCAGGCCGAAACGTTGCCGGAGCTCGGCATAGTGCGAGTCGTTGAGACTCGCCTGGTTCAGGTCCCTCGTCTCGAAGACGTGTCCCGACAGCCAGTCACAGGCCGACCGGTACGCGTCCATCGTCGCCCTCAGAGTAGCGGCTTGAGAGTCTTGGATGTAGATTTGTATTTTTGCAGTGATTGTAGACATGGTGCTCACCACCTTTCGCTATATAAACGATACCCGTTTTTTTAGCGGAGAATGAATTGACTTAACCAATAGAAGGGAGGAGGCAAGGTAGGAGTTCAGGAACGGTTATCATGCACATGTTTAGCATTATTGTGTCCCATACCGAAAATGATGGAAATTCCTCCCCCCACTAATCGTCGGGCTGTGCCCGGGACACGATTGGAGTAGGGGTATCCTTGCCGATTAAAGATGACCTACAAACAAACACGCTCAGAAGCGGCGTTCGAACAAGCACGTCCGCTCATGCCGGGCGGGGTGAACAGCCCGGTCCGTGCCTATAAATCAGTCGGCATGACGCCAATCTTCGCTGAACGCGGTGAAGGTTCACACGTCTACGATATCGATGGCAACGAATATATCGATTACGTCCTCTCATGGGGACCACTCATCCTCGGCCACCGCGACCCTGTCGTCACGAAGGCGATTCAAGAGCAAGCTGAGAAAGGCTGGACGTTCGGGACACCGACCGAGCTCGAAACGAAAATGGCCGAGCTCGTCATCGAGCGCGTCCCATCGATCGAGATGGTGCGCATGGTCAACTCGGGTACGGAAGCGACGATGGCGGCACTCCGCCTCGCACGCGGTTACACGGGCAAGACGAAAATCTTGAAGTTCGAAGGCTGCTACCACGGTCACGGCGACTCGCTTCTCATCAAAGCCGGATCAGGCGTCGCGACGCTCGGTCTCCCGGACTCGCCGGGCGTGCCGAAAGACTTGGCGAGCCAGACACTCACGGTGCCATATAACGATTTGGATGCTCTCCGCATCGCCTTCGAGAAGTTTGGCGACGATATCGCTGGTGTCATCGTCGAACCGGCGGCTGGTAACATGGGCTTCGTGCCACCGCAACCTGGCTTCCTCGAAGGACTCCGCGAAATCACGGAACAGTACGGCTCGCTCCTCATCTTTGACGAGGTCATGACAGGATTCCGGGTCGGCTATAACTGTGCCCAAGGCTACTTCGGCGTGACGCCGGACTTGACGTGCCTCGGGAAAGTCATCGGCGGCGGCCTTCCGGTCGGTGCCTACGGTGGGAAACGCGAGATTATGGAACAAATCGCGCCGCAAGGACCGATTTATCAGGCTGGGACGCTCTCGGGTAACCCGCTCGCGATGATTGCCGGTTATACGACGTTGTCGCAACTCAAGCCTGAGCATTATGCCGAGTTCGAACGCAAAGCGGACCGTCTCGCCGAAGGCTATACGAAAGCGGCCGAGAAGTATAACATCCCGCACGACACGAACCGGGCCGGATCGATGTTCGGATTCTTCTTCACGAACGAGAAAGTGACGAACTTCGAGAAGGCGAAGACGGCGAACCTCGACTTGTTCCGCGCTTACTATCAGAAGATGGCGGCGCGCGGCGTGTTCTTGCCACCGTCACAGTTCGAAGGCTTGTTCCTCTCGACCGTGCATACGGACGAAGATATCGACTTGACGCTCGCAGCGGTCGAGGCGACATTCAAAGAGCTGCAACAAGAGTTTTCATTGTATTCTTGACGGAACCATCTTCTGTCGCTACAATTGTTTAACAGATACGATTAAAAGCTACGATGAGGAATAGTACGCATTCAACATCCTTTTTCAGAGACGCGGCCGCTTGGTGCGAGGCCGCGAAGGATGGTGCGGAAGTCGCCTCGGAGCTGACCTTTTGAACGAAGTAGGAAGGTCCGGTCCATCGACCGTTATTCGATTTTGAGGGCGCCACAAGTGGCGAACTAAGGTGGTACCGCGGAAGATACGGCTTCTTTCGTCCTTAGCGTTAAGGACGAGAGTAGCCGTTTTTTTGTCCACATTATTAGAGGAGGTTGGGCATATGGCCAACGAGACAAACGAAATCACCATGCCGACGAAGTACGATCCAAGTGCGACGGAAGCGAAATGGTATGACTACTGGTTAGAGAACGACGTATTCAAAGCAGACGAGGACGATTCAAAACAGCCGTACACGATCGTCATCCCGCCACCGAACGTAACGGGGAAACTTCACCTCGGACACGCATGGGACACGACGCTCCAAGATTTGCTGACGCGCCTCAAGCGCATGCAAGGCTATGACGTCCTCTGGCTCCCAGGGATGGACCACGCCGGGATCGCGACGCAAGCGAAAGTCGAACAGAAGCTCCGTGAGGACGGCATCATGCGCTATGACCTCGGACGCGAGAAGTTCCTCGAGAAGACGTGGGAATGGAAAGACGAGTACGCCGATACGATCCGTGCCCAATGGTCAAAACTTGGCCTCGGTCTCGACTACTCACGTGAGCGCTTCACGCTCGACGAAGGACTCTCGAAAGCGGTCCAGGAAGTGTTCGTCCGCCTCTATGAGAAAGGCTTGATTTACCGCGGCGAATATATCGTCAACTGGGACCCGGCGCAAAAGACGGCCGTTTCGGATATCGAGGTCATCTATCAAGAAGTCGAAGGCGCATTCTACCACATGAAGTATCCGCTTGCGGACGGCTCAGGCCACATCGAGATCGCGACGACGCGTCCGGAGACGATGCTCGGCGATACGGCCGTTGCCGTCAACCCGAAAGATGAGCGTTACGCGCACCTCGTCGGCATGACGATCATGCTTCCGGTTATGAACCGCGAGATTCCGATCGTCGCTGACGACTACGTCGACATGGAGTTCGGTACAGGTTGCGTCAAGATCACACCGGCGCACGACCCGAACGACTTTGAGATCGGGAACCGCCACGAACTCCCGCGCATCCTCGTCATGGACGAAGGCGGCAAGATGAACGAGAACGCCGGCAAGTACGAAGGGCTCGACCGCTTTGAATGCCGCAAACAACTCGTCAAAGATTTGGAAGCAGACGGCACGCTCGTCAAAATCGAGCCGCACACGCATTCGGTCGGCCACTCGGAACGTTCAGGCGCGGTCATCGAGCCGTATCTTTCGAAACAGTGGTTCGTCGACATGGAGCCGCTCGCGAAAGCTGCGCTCGAAGCACAAGGACATGATGATACGAAAGTCAACTTCATCCCAGAGCGGTTCGAAGGCACATACCTTCGCTGGATGGAGAACATCCGTGATTGGTGTATCAGCCGTCAACTCTGGTGGGGCCACCGCATCCCGGCGTGGTACCATAACGAGACAGGTGAGATTTATGTAGGCAAAGAAGCACCGGCGGACAGTGAGAACTGGCACCAAGACGAAGACGTGCTCGACACATGGTTCTCGTCAGCGCTCTGGCCGTTCTCGACGATGGGCTGGCCGGATACGGACTCAGCAGACTTCAAACGTTACTTCCCGACGAGCGCGCTCGTCACGGGTTACGACATCATCTTCTTCTGGGTATCGCGCATGATTTTCCAATCGCTCGAGTTCACTGGGAAGCAGCCGTTCAACGACGTGCTCATCCACGGTCTCATCCGCGACTCGGAAGGCCGCAAGATGTCGAAGTCGCTCGGTAACGGCGTCGACCCGATGGAAGTCATCGACCAATACGGTGCGGACTCACTCCGCTGGTTCCTCCTCACGGGATCGACACCAGGGAACGACCTTCGTTTCTACTGGGAGAAAATCGAATCGACATGGAACTTCGCGAACAAAATTTGGAACGCGAGCCGTTTCGCCCTTATGAACATGGACGGCATGAAGTATGAGGACATCGATTTGTCAGGTGAGAAGACGCTCGCTGACAAGTGGATTCTCACTCGCTTGAACGACACAATCGACCAAGTGACACGTCTCGTCGACAAGTATGAGTTTGGCGAAGCCGGCCGTTACTTGTACAACTTCATTTGGGAAGAGTTCTGTAACTGGTACATCGAGATGGCGAAACTCACGCTCTATGGTGAGGACGAGGCGGCGAAAGCGACGACACGTTCAGTGCTCGCGTACACGCTCGACTCGATCATGCGTCTCATGCACCCGTTCATGCCGTTCCTCACAGAGGAAATCTGGCAGCACTTGCCGCACGAAGGTGACTCAATCGTCCGTGCGAGCTACCCGACACGTCGCGACGAGCTCCACTTCGCGGACTCGGTACCAGCGTTTGAAGCGGTCATGAACGTCATCCGTTCGGTCCGTAACATCCGTTCGGAAGTGAACGCCCCGATGTCGAAACCGATTCAGCTCTTCATCTCGACGTCGGATGAGGCGACTCAAGATTACTTGAGCGCGAACGAAGCAACAATTGGCAAGTTCACGAACGCGACTGAGCTCGAAATCGGACGTGGCTTGACGGCTCCTGATAAGTCGATGTCGGCCATCATGACGGGTGCGGAACTGTTCATCCCGCTCGCCGACCTCATCAACTTTGAAGAAGAAATCGCCCGTCTTGAGAAAGAAGTGGCGAAGTACGAGAAGGAAGTCGAGCGCGTTCAGAAGAAACTCGGCAACCCAGGCTTCACTGGCAAGGCCCCGGCTCACGTCATCGACGAAGAGAAGGCGAAAGAAAAAGACTACCTCGATAAACGTGACGCGGTTCGCGCCCGTTTGGAAGAGTTGCGTAAGTAAGACATCAACCTTCTTTGGAGACCTGTTCTCCGAAGAAGGTTTTTTTGTCGTTTGGTGGAATTTAGGAGAGGAGACGATGCAAAGGTGGAGTGACATGAGACGAATCGGCATGATTTTAGGTTTGGCTGTGATGGGATTGGGTGGGTGTGTGGCGGAACGAGCTGAACCGATCGAACCGACGGAATTAGGAGTGACAATTAATGAAAGTGCAGAAGAGACGTCTTCCAAGGATATTCCTGTAATGACGGACAAAGAAGTGTTCGGCTCGATGATTGAGGACGTGCCGAAAGGGACCGTTCGACTAGTCGATGCGGTCACGTCCCAATACACGCTTCAATATACAGATGGCACGTCCGAGCGACCATCGAAAGACGGTGTGATTTATGAAACCGTCATTGATGACCTCGGACTCATCGCCATTAAGTTACCAAACCGCGACGATTCGTTCGGCGTATTCAACTATTCACGGGACGAGGAGTGGGGGTTGCACGGGATTCAAAACTTTACGACTCCCGAGGCGGCCGAAAAAGTCCGCCACGGGCTGGACTTGCCTGAAGAAGAGCTGTTTGTCGACAACTTCGAGATGAGTCAGCTCGAGCGGCCGGTGGAGATGTGGACTTTGTATGATGAGACGCAATGCATCACGATTTTAGTGACCGATGCGTTTAGTGTGGCCGATGGAGAATTGATTGAACAGCGCGAAGTTTCGAACGAGCGGTATCGCTTGAATCAGCCGGAAGGGAACGGTTTGTAGTATGTGGACCAAGGCAAGCTCATTGTCGTGACCGGGAATGTGTCGGAAGACGTGTTGCTCGACCTTTCGGACTCGCTACCGGAGGCGTGGTCGGCTGATTTTCCGATGAAGTAAGCAATCATTCAGGAGGAGGGAATATTATGTCGTACACTCACGAATTCGGTGTATTGGATTCAACAAATCGTCAATCATCATATGATACGTATACACCTGAACGTTTTGACTGTGTCTCGGTGGATGGAGAGTGGGTGGATGGGTTTATCGAGGAGCTGAACGAGATGCGCACGTATTTCCACTCCTATGACCGTCCTGGATTCGGATTAGACGAATGCGGGATCACGCTCATTCCACATGAGTCACTGGCACTGTTCTATCAAGTTGTCAAACAGGTAATGTACACGCATGAATCAGACGAACTGCATCGACTCATCTCGAAAATCGCTCAAGCCCAAGTCGAACAGAAGGACATGATTCATTTCGGACTATAAGTCTATATGAAAGAACAACCCCGAGCATCGTTATCGATGTTCGGGGTTGTGTTTGCGTCCGATATAAATGATGCCAAATACAGTGGTGGCAATCAAAACATGCAAGAAGAGCGGTTGAGGATGGCCAATGGGGAATAGATGAGTGGCATAGACGACATAAAGGATGCTTCCGAATCCTAGTAAGATGGAATAAAGAACCTTTATACGTCCTCTGCCTCTGGTTCTATCCAAAACGGGAGGCGACCGGTTGTCACGAAATAAGATGACGTGAGCAAGGCGCCGATTGCGAGTCCGTTTACTTGCGGCTGAATCGGCTGACCCGTCAACGATAAATAAAAACTGTAGACGAGATAGGACGTGGACACGACGATAATCGTCATGAGCAAGACAGTCATCTTCATTTCGATTCGTCCCAATCAAAATTATTCAAATATCTCATGAAAGTCGAAAACGAAACAGCTAAGAAAAAGGCGGGCATGAGCCATGCCCAGCCGTCTATGAAAGGTCCTTGCAATAGTTCGATTGACATCAAACAGGCAAAACCTAACGTGATGAGCGAAGTGAGTAGAAGCATGTTGGACCTCCTAAAAGTGATGTTATCCACTTTACGTTCGAACATAAAAAAGGTTCCAAAAAAACCATCCTGCCGAAGCAGAATGGTTCATGTGCCACAAAACGTCTGATAAGGATAGCTGCGAGGCGGTCCGGGAGAGACATATCGTCCATAGTCTGCTTCGTAGTCGTACGGCTTTCGCAATACGTCGAGCAGTGCATGGGTCGGACCGAAGTCACCGCGTTCGGCTGCCATGAGGGCGGCCTCGACATGATGATTACGCGGGATGACGGCCGGGTTATGCTGACGCATGAGCCGAATGACGTCTTCATCCGGGAGACCTTGCTCCCCGAGGCGTTTTTGCCAAGCGGACAGCCACGCCTTGCCGTCGTCCTGTTTAGCAAAAAAGAGCGCGTCCGTGTCGTCGAGTGTGAGCGCTCGGAACGTGTTCGTGAAGTCAGCCTCAGACTCCATCATGAGTCGGAGCAGTTCGTCCGTCAGTGCATCGTCCCCGTCTTTTCGGACATAGAGCCCGATTTTATGGGCGAGCCCAGTAAAGTACGCCTCTTTATACGTTTCCGTGTAGTCGTTCAACAGCTTGTTGGCGATATCGACGGCGGCTTCTTGCTTGTCAGCGAGGAGCGGCAACAGCGTCTCGGCGAGGCGGGCCAAGTTCCACGACCCGATATATGGTTGGTTCGCATAGGCGTAGCGTCCCTCGCGGTCGATGGAGCTGAAGACCGTGTTCGGGTGATACGTATCCATGAATGCACACGGGCCATAGTCGATCCCTTCACCGCTGATGAACGTGTTGTCCGTGTTCATGACACCGTGGATGAATCCGACGAGTTGCCAATCCGCGATGAGCTTCGCTTGGCGGGTGATGACGCGGCCGAGGAACTGTTCATAGCGATTCGGCTGTCCTTCAAGGTCAGGGTCATGACGACGAATCGCATAGTCGGCGAGAGCGATGACATCATCAATCGATCCGGCCGCAGCGGCATATTGGAACGTGCCGACGCGTAAGTGGCTCGACGCGACGCGCGTCAAGATGGCACCGTGCTTCGGCCCTTGGCGCATGATCGGCTCCCCGGTCGCGACGACGGCGAGTGCCCGGTTCGTCGGGATACCGAGGGCGTGCATCGCCTCACTGATGAGGAATTCGCGCACCATCGGCCCGATGGCGGCTCGTCCATCGCCGCCGCGTGAATACTCGGTCGGACCTGAGCCTTTCAATTGAACATCGAAACGCTTGCCGTTCGGGGTGACATGTTCCCCGAGCACGAGTGCTCGTCCGTCACCGAGCATTGTGAAATGGCCGAACTGGTGGCCGGCATACGCTTGCGAGAACGACGTGTCGGTCTGGCGATTCCCAGCGAAGAGCGAGATGTCTTGGCGTACCTCGGCGTCGAGGCCGAGTGTCTCGGCGAGTGGTTCGTTCCAAAGCACGATCTCGGGCTTGTCGACCGGATGGACCGGTCCCCGGTCGTAAAAGATGTCACGGAGATCGAGGTAGGTCGCCTCGAAGTTCCAGTTGGTTGTCATGGTGATTCCTCCTTCTTCGCCTCGAGTATAGCACAGCCGATTCCGTGCGTAGTGCTTCGCGAATTTTGGTAAGATGAGAGGGAAGTGTGAAAACGGGAGTGATGGAAGATGGAGACGAGACAAGATGTATTTGATTGGCTACATGGCCAGCTGCGGTTCGGGATTAAACCGGGCTTGAAACGAATCGAGTGGATGTTGAACGCGCTACAGGTCAAAGAGTTGCCTTCGATTCATGTGGCGGGGACGAACGGGAAAGGGTCGACGGTCGCTTTCTTGCGGGCGATGGCGATGAAACAGGGGTTGAACGTCGGGACGTTCATCTCACCGTACATTATCCAGTTCGAAGAGCGGATTATGTTGAACGGGGAACCGATTCGTGAGGACGACCTCGTCAATATTGCCAACCGAGTTCGTGACTGTGCGTCAACATCACCAGAGACGTTGACGGAGTTCGAGCTACTGACGGTCATGGCCTGGCTCTATTTCCACGAACAACAGCCCGACCTCGTCATTTGGGAAGTCGGGCTCGGCGGCCGGCTTGACTCGACGAACGTGTTACAGAAGCCGCTCGCGACCATCGTGACGTCGATTGGACATGATCATCAAGGGATTCTCGGCGACACGCTCGAAGAGATTGCCCTCGAGAAATTCGGCATCATGAAACATGGCGTGCCGATGTTCCATAGCTTGATGGAGGAGCGGTTGATCGCCTTGTTCGTGCAACAAGGGGAGACGATGGATGCGCCGATTCACAACGTCACGCCGCTCGTCACGTCAATCGAGGACGGGTCCGAGACGACTGTGACCTATGACGGTTTGCCTCCGGTGACGCTCGGATTGACCGGACATCATCAAGCATACAACGGGGCATGTGCCGTCGCGGTCGCCCGTCATCTTGGATGGAAGACAGAAGCGATTCAAGCGGGGCTGGCGTCGGCGCAACATCCGGGACGCTATGAGCTCATCTCGAGACAGCCGCGCATCGTGCTCGACGGGGCGCATAACGCGGAAGGTGTTGCCGCACTCGTCGAACAACTGAAACTCGAGCGTGACGTGACCGTCCTCGCAGCCATTCTCGCTGACAAGGACCGCGAGGCGATGGTCGCGTCGCTCCAGATAGTCGCGGACGTCTATGAGACGACGTTCGATTTCCCGCGTACCCGAACGAAAGACAGTCTGATTGCGGACGGTGCTCGTTACGTGGACTGGCAGGATTGGTTGTCCGCATGGCTCGAAGCACCGAAATCCGAGACGCTCGTCGTAACGGGGTCGCTCTACTTTATCAGTGAAGTCAGAAATCATTTAGCTAAAGATATTCAAAAAATGTAAGAAAAAGATTATAGATATGGGATAATAGTCTTAGATTGGGATAAACTGAATGGGAATCCACTTTGAGGAGTAGTGAGGTGCAGTATGGAGAGTGAGAAAGGTTTCACATTAGTAGAAGTATTAGTTTCTATTGTTCTCCTCGGTATTATTTTTACAAGCTTTTATGGACTTCTCGTTCAAAGTGCCCAAACTAATACGGTTTCTCGGACGATGATGGATTTATCTTACGTTGCTCAAAATGAATTCGAGTTGATGAAAGCAAAAGGGCAGGAGACTAGTGGCAAGACGAGAATTCAAATAGTTGAAGAACTCGGCTATACCTATCGACAAACGTCCTCAATAAATGGGACGGCATGGCTGGAATTCTCAAAAACGATTCCGCTGGATAATCGGCGCATCGTTTTAAGGGTGGAGAATAGTCCCTCAGCTTTAAATCGAGTCATTATTGAAGTGTTTGAAGAGGCAACGATTGACTCTAATACAAAACTGGAGGGCGTCTTGAGGTGGGGATGAAGCAATTTGTTATCAAAATCCGTAATGAATCAAAAGGCGTTACTTTAGTCGAATTGCTGGTGACAGTAGTCATTAGCTCAATTGTAATAATCGTATTGGCAAATATTTTGACTGGTCTTGTTCAATTCAATCAATCCGAAAAATTACGAGATCATCAAACGGCAGAGATGCGATTAGTCATTAAGATGATTACTACTGATGTTCGCAGAAGCAACACGTTTGAAATGAATTCCTCGACCTTGACTGTGAATAGCCGTACATACAAAGAGAGTAATGGAGTCATTTATCGAAACAATGAAGTGATTGCGCGAGGCATCGAATCGTTGACGTTTAATTTCAAGGATCAAATGTTAACAATCGATTTAAAACTTGAGGGTGTCAATCAGCCTTCAAAAGTCGTAACGACAAAACTGTTTATCGGGGAAGGTGTGGCAGTTGAAAACTTGGAATAATTGGCGCCTCGCCAAAGAAGAAAAAGGGAATACTCTCATCTTAGTCTTGATAGTGATTTTACTATTTTCTTCAATTGGTTTAAGCATGATTCAGTCTAGCTTGAATTCCGTGTCTCTTTCGGACGGAGAAGTCAAAGAACAATCTGCCTATTACATCGCTGAAAGTGGTATTACATATACACTTGATCAGATTCAACAAGCACTCGACGAGGTGGAAAATTTAAACAAAATGACGGATGAACAGTACTATAACTATGTAAATGCCAACATTTTAACTGGTACTCAACCTCGAGTGTTTTCTTCTTTTGAGAAACAGAAAGGTATTCAACCATTGGCTACGGTAACTGTAAAGATGAGTAACGTTTCATCAGATCGAACGGTTAGAGACTACATCATCACATCGACTGGACAGGTCGGTGTGCGAAAAAAAACGTTGCAAACAAGTTACTCGTTGGATCTCGAGCGGAAGCCGGGACCAACCCTTCCTTCCAACTTAGGAATATACTCCAAAGGAAAAATGAAGCTCGCCAACGGGGTCGTGACAGGTAATATCCTCCTAGAATCGAACGCTCAAAATATGTTAGAGGTTACCGGCAACCCGACAATCAACGGAGCTGTCTACACGTTACCCTCGTCTCATTCCAAAACTATTTTGGCGCCGAATTGGTGGCTGGATCAAAAGCGACCTATAATTTACAAAGAAGACTTTAACTTAAGCTTAACACTTCCTGACTTTCCATCAGCAAATGATTTCAATTATAAGATGATTCCCGATACTACTTTTAAAGCGGGCAGCAGTCAGTACCAAGTGATTTCAAAAGGTAATATCAATATTTCGAACTGGATTGTCAGTGATTATGAGCTCATTTTGGATCAAGATTATAAAGTGAACGACATTAACTTGAGTAGTAACTATCGTTTGACGATTAACGTGAAAGATAAGGATGTGTCCTTATACGTTAATTCGATTCAAGGAATCGGACATTTAGATGTGAAGAGTCAACCGGGCGGGAGTTTGACGATTTACCTAGCTGACAACATTTCATTAAACGGTCATGTGAACGAAAGCGACGGGAATGATTTGTTCATATATATCGGACCTTCTAATGGTCAAACGAAACTAGTAAAGAGTTCTGGATATGGAAAATTTAATGCCTCGATTTATGCGAAAGATGCCAACTTAGAGTTCGTTGGTTCGGCCTCCTTGAATGGAAGTATTTTGTCAGGTGGGCAAAATGTGAAAGTAACCGGCGCGACTCAAATCAATGCACCGAAAAAATTGATTTTTGCGCCGAACGCTCATGTTGAAATCATCGAGGGTGGTACGGTGAATGGGGGCATTGTTTCCGACACTTTCACAATCAGTGGTGGGGCGAAAGTCAATGCAGCATCCATTGAATTAGATGACTTACCTTTCTTTGGAGAGGCAAGTTCAGAAACAAACTTGATTGTAAAGAAAGGGACTGTTAGAGAGATTACTAACCCATGAGAACTTTTACAAAGTGGAGGAATTTAAAATGAAACAGTTTGGAATGCATGTCTCCATCCTCATTGGACTTGTCTTACTCGTATCGCTGCCGACGATTGGACTTGTCAATTATCTCGAGGCATCGGCGAAGACAAGTGCTACATACAAAGAGACAACGGTTGCCGGCATTGATGTATCGGGGATGACGAGAGAAGAAGCGATCATTCGGCTCGATAATGCAATTAAAGATTTTAATAATACCCCCTTTATCGTAACCCTCGTCGATGGAACGGCGCTCGAAATCGGCAAAGATGTCGTATCGTTCAACGTCGATGCGACGCTCGATGGAATTGAAACTTCTGGAGAATATTCTCTTGTCACGACAGTTGATGAGGAATTACTTACTCCCTACTTAAATAATCAACCAGTGACGCTCACAATGGTCACCCCGCCACTTGTTGAGGCAGCTTCAAGCTTCAATTCAGACATTGTCTTGGAAACGACTACGGCAGAGAGTGAAGTCGTTGCGACAATTACTGTCAGTCCAACACCAGAAATGAGAGTAGCGATTGAACGAATGAATGGCTTTGAGATGGAAGCGGGAGACATTTTTAGTCTAAAAACATTTGGCGAAGACTTTGAAGCACTTAGTACGCTTGGGTCATCGATGTATCAATTATTCGCGGCAACACCGTTTCAAATCCTTGAACGTGTTCAACATGAGACTCTTCCAGCTGGCATTGAGCTTGGCTATGACGTTAAAGTTGACGAACGTTCAAACTTCGCCGTCCAGAACACGGAACAGACGCCTTATGCGCTCATCGTGTTAGAAGAAGGCAACACAATGACGATTCAGTTACTTGGTAAGGCGTTCGTTGGAGCATATGAGTCGCGTGTAGAAGACGTGACGAGCGTACCGTATCAAAATATCGTTCGTTTTTCACCTTCACTTACTGCTGGTAGTTCATCTGTCACCCAATCTGGGCAAACCGGGGAATCAGGTAAATTGTATCGTGTCCGCATTACTGAAACGGGTGAGTCGATTGAACTACTCGGCTTTGACTTTTACGAACCAATTCCAGAAATTTTGACAAAGAGTTCTGTACCGATTCCAGAACCAGAACCGGAACCAGAACCGACCGAACCAATTATTATTCCGATTTTGCCAGAAAATCCAGAGGAATGGCTAAATGAATGGCTACCAAATGACGATGTACAAGATGACAACATAAATGACTATAATGAACAGCCAGAACAGCCACCGGTTCACGACACTGACCCGGTACCAAGTGAGGGGGCAGTCGGATGATCGGATATTTAATTTTGATTGCCTTTTGGGTACTCGCCACATTGACGGTATTCGCCTTGTCGATCCCATACATTCGAAAGCGTGAGACGAAAGGTACTATTTCACTATTTGTAGCTTTGCTTTCCCTTGGTGTGTATACCATTTTTGATGAAGGTCTCGAGCGGGCATGGTGGGTATGGGTCCTCCTGTCTCTTGGTTTGATTGGTGGAGCGGCGCTTAGTTCATTCATTGAACAACGGGGCTTCGCACACGAGGTGCCTCGGGAGGAACCTCAGAGGATGGTGAAGTAAGTTGAGACGAACAAAAAAACGGCTCGGCGAGATGCTCGTCGAGGCGGGAATCATCACGCAAGCCCAGCTCGACGAAGCGCTCGCACAAAAGCGGACCGGGGAAAAGCTCGGGGATGCGCTCATGCGATTGAACTATTTGACCGAGACGCAATTGATTCAAGTGTTGCACGAACAGTTGAACGTGCCGGTCATTTCATTATATGCCCAAGACATCAACGTGACCGTGACGAAACTCGTCCCGAAAGTCATCGCCCAAAAACATGACATCATGCCAATCTCGCTACAAGGGAACACGCTGTTCATCGCGACGGCGGACCCGCTCGACTTGATTGCCATCGATGACGTCCGGCTCCAGACGGGAATGAACATCGAGGTCGGCATCGCCACGCGCGAGCAGATTCGCAAGACGATTGGCCGCTATTACGAGATGGACGCGTCACTCATCGAGATTTTAAAAGAAGAAGCACCAGAACTCGAACGCGAAGAGATGGCGTCGCGGGATGACGCACCGGTCATCCGGCTCGTCAATCAGCTGTTCTTGAGCGCGATTGACCAACGCGCCTCGGACATCCACTTCGACCCTCATGAGAAGCAGTTGCACGTCCGCTTCCGGGTCGATGGTGACCTTCGGACCGAAGCGATTTATCCGAAAAAGATTCAAAGCGTCATGCTGACACGGCTCAAGGTCATGAGTAACTTAGACATCACCGAGAGCCGCTTACCGCAGGATGGGCGCATCAAATATACGCTTCGGGGCCGCCCGTACGACTTCCGCGTCTCGACGCTCCCGACGATGTATGGCGAGAAAATCGTCATCCGGGTGCTCGACTCCTCGGAAGGGTTGACCGATTTGACGAAGCTCGACTTCGGCGACGAGAACGAGGCGGTGTACCGCGACATGCTGAAACGGCCGAACGGGATTATCCTCATCACCGGACCGACCGGGTCAGGGAAGTCGTCGACGTTATATGCGTCGCTGCGCGAACTGAACGATGAATCGAAGAACATCATCACGGTCGAGGACCCGGTCGAGTATCAGCTCGACGGGATCAACCAAGTGCAAGTCAATTCGAAAGTCGGCTTGACGTTCGCGTCGGGGCTGCGCTCGATTTTGCGACAAGACCCGAACATCGTCATGGTCGGGGAGATTCGGGACACCGAGACGGCCGAGATTGCCATCCGGGCGTCATTGACCGGCCACTTGGTGTTATCGACACTACATACGAACTCGGCCATCAGCTCGATCACACGCTTGATCGATATGGGGGTCGAACCGTTCCTCGTCGCCGCGTCGACGTCCGGACTGATCGCCCAGCGGCTCGTCCGTCGCGTCTGCCGGGACTGCGGGCACGAACAGCCGGTCTCGAAACGGGAACAGGAACTGTTTGCTGCTGAAGGCATTCCTATCGAACGGATCATGCGCGGCAACGGCTGCGCCTCTTGTAATTTCA
Organism: Exiguobacterium sp. s149; assembly: GCF_018618395.1. Classification (NCBI taxonomy): domain Bacteria; kingdom Bacillati; phylum Bacillota; class Bacilli; order Caryophanales; genus Exiguobacterium; species Exiguobacterium sp. s149. The sequence goes on along the minus strand of NZ_JACSLZ010000007.1, from coordinate 10,011 downwards.
CGGGATACCGTGGACGGCTCGCCATCCATGAGGTCGTGCCGATCGATGAAGGGTTGCGCCGGTTGATTATGAACCAGGCGACAGAGGCCGAGATGGTCGCCTATGCGAAAGCACAAGGCGTCCGCTTCCTCCTCGCCGATGGACTTGAGAAAGTCGCACTCGGACTGACGAACACCGAAGAAATATTGAGAACAGTGATAACGGAGTGAGCCTATGATCCATCAATCGATTGAAGTGATTTTAACGAAAGCGGTCGAACAACGCGCATCGGACATCCATTTGACCGCCGGCTCGCCGCCGATCATCCGGGTCGACGGCAGCCTCATCACGATGGGTGACGAGAAAGTGTTGCCGCTCCATATCGAGAGTTATTTGAAAGAGATCATGACCGAAGAGATGCGGGGCCGGCTCGAGATGCAACGCGACCTCGACTTCTCGTTCGGGGTCCCGCGCGTATCGCGGTTCCGCGTCAACGCCTATTACCAACGGGGCACGGTCGCCATCGCGTTCCGATCTATTTCCGGGGAAATCCCGACGATGAACGAGCTCGATTTGCCGCAAGTGTTAAAACGGTTGATTGAGAAGCCGTACGGTCTCATCCTTGTCACGGGTCCTACCGGGTCGGGGAAGTCGACGACGCTCGCCGCGATGATTCACGAGATTAACCGCACGCAGCGGAAACGGATCATCACGCTCGAGGATCCAATCGAGTATTTGCACTCGCACGACCAGAGCATCGTTGACCAGCGCGAGATTGGCTCGGACGTCATGAAGTTTGTCGACGGCCTTCGAGCCGCGCTCCGTCAAGACCCGGACGTTATCTTGCTCGGGGAGATGCGTGACCTCGAAACGATTTCGACGGCGATGACGGCTGCCGAGACGGGCCACCTCGTCATGGCGACGCTCCACACATCGAGCGCGATGTCGACCGTCAGTCGGGTCATCGACGCGTTCCCGGCCGAGCAACAGGACCAGATTCGGACCCAGCTCGCCAACGTCCTGCTCGGTGTCGTCAGTCAGCGTCTTTTCCCGCGCGTCGACGTTCCGAAAGGTCGTGTCGCCGCGATGGAGATTATGATTGGCAATCCGGCCGTCGCCAACTTGATTCGGAACGAGAAGGAGTTCCAACTCCCGACCGTCATCCAGACGAACCGGCAGAACGGGATGCAGACGATGGACATGGCGATTGAACAGCTCGTCCGTCAAGGCGTCATCAACCCGAACGCCGTACCAAATGAAGAGAGGTGACTGAATGGCCATCTTCCAATACGAGGGCAAACTGCTGAACGGGAAGCGAAAGAAAGGGCGGGTCACCGCCGTCTCGCTCCGGGAGGCGAAAGAAAAGCTACGCCAAGAATCGATTCTCGTCACCGAGCTCGCTGAACTCGAGTCGACGGGATTGAATAAAGAAGTGAACTTGCTCCCCGAGCGGGTCAAGATTGAACATTTGATTATGTACGTGCGCCAGTTCGCGACGCTCATCCGGGCCGGCGTGCCAATCGTTCGGGCGACGTCCATCTTGCGCGTCCAGACCGAGTCGAAAGTGTTGAAGAAGACGCTCAGCCAAGTCGAGGACGATTTACGTGAAGGGATTGCCTTCTCGGAGGCGATCAAGAAACATCCGCGTGTGTTCTCGAACTTCTTCAGCTCGATGGCACTCGCGGGTGAGGCGAGCGGGAACTTGGAGGAGGCGCTTGACCAAATCGGTCTTCAGCTCCAAAAACAATATGACGTCAAACGGAAAGTCATCTCAGCGTTGACGTATCCGCTCGTCGTCTCAATCGTCGCCATCGGCGTTGTCGCCTTCCTCATGGTGAATGTCGTCCCGACGTTCGCGAGCATCTTCGGACAGCTCGGCGGGGAACTCCCGCTCATCACGCGCATCGTCGTTGCCGTCTCTGATTTCGTCGCGGCCTATTGGTGGCTCATCTTCGGTGGGGCGCTCCTCGCCTTGCTCGTCTTTACGTGGATGTTGAAACGCGATAAGGAACGGTATGTGATTGATGGATTGCTGTTGAAGATGCCGATTTTCGGGCCTATCGTCCTGAAATCGCAAATCGCGTTATTGACGCGAAGTTTGGCCGTCTTGCTCCAAGCGGCGGTCCCGATTTTATCTGCAATCGAGATTACCGAGAAGATCGTCTCGAACCGTGTCATCCGTAAAGGTCTTGCTCAAGCACGCAAGATGATGGCACAAGGGATTCCACTCCATGAACCGCTCGAACGGAACGACAGCTTCCCGCCGCTCATGACGCAAATGATTGCGGTTGGCGAGGAGAGCGGGGATTTGGACTCGATGTTGAACGAGGTCGCGGAGTTTTATGAGACCGAGGTCGAGACGACGACGGACCGCCTAAAATCGATTATCGAACCGCTGTTGATTGTCGTCTTGGCGAGCATCGTCGGGGTCATCGTCATCGCGATTGTCGTCCCGATGTTCCAAATTTATGGCGATATCCAAAATCAGTAGAAACTTTTTATTTAATTGCAGATTTGTATCTTTTCAATCCTATTTTTTGAATGTATAGTAAAATTGTTCTACTTATTATTAGGTCGAAGGTAATGCATGCAGCACACAACACAGCAAAACACACAAAAGGGGAGAATGAATCATGTTAAAGAAAATGAAAATGATTTGGCAAGATGCCAAACAATTGAAAGATGAGCGCGGACTCACACTCGTCGAGTTGCTCGTCGTCGTCGTTATCTTGGGGATTATCGCAGCAATCGCCGTTGTCGCAATTGGTGGAATTATCGAGAACTCACGTAAAGATGCGATGGTTGCCGATGCGAAACAGATGGTAAGTGCAGCTAAAATTCATACCACTTCTAATCCTGGATCTACAACTTTAGAATTTACAGGTACAAATGCTAAAGGTTTAGAATACGTTAATGGCTTAAAAGATCCCTTTGGCAATGGTGCATATTCAACTGCTCAAGTTGTTATTACTGAAGCGAGCGGAAAATACACATATGCTGTAAAATTAGTCGGAAGTAAAAAGGCAATCGGTGAAGGGACTGCTGTCGTAGAAAACCAAGTAACAAGAGACAGTGTAATCGATAAGTCTACTCAAGCTGCGACTGGCAATGGCAACTAATAGTTAATTATGAACTAATCCGGCTGGCGCTGGGCACTCGCTCAGCCTAGCCGGTTTTCTGTTTTTGGCATATACTTACAAGTAAGGGAAGTGACCTTGATTGGTTGAACTTATTGGACTCATTTACAGCCTCGTCCTCGGGGCCGTCATCACGTCATTCACGAACGTCGTCGGGCTCCGCGTGCCACGCAAACAGTCCATCATCACGCCGCGCTCGCACTGTCCGTCATGCGGACACGTTTTATCTGCTTGGGAACTGATTCCGGTCTTCGGTTACGTGTTCCTGCGCGGGAAATGCCGCGGCTGTGGCGGGCGGATCGCGCCGACGTACCCGCTCTTTGAACTGCTTGGAGCGGTCGGATACGCCTATAGCTTCTGGCTGTATGGCTTTAGCCTCACGACGCTTCTCGCCTTCGTCTTCTTATCGACGCTCCTCGCCTTGGCGATGTCGGATTTGTCGACGATGCTCGTCCCGAACGTGATCCTCATGTTCACGGCACCGGTCCTCCTATTGCTCGCCTATAGCGCGGGTGTGGCATGGTGGAGCCCGATTGCCGGGGCGGCACTCGGTTTCTCTGTCCTCGCCACCGTTTTTTTCGTCTCCAAGGGGGGACTTGGGGCCGGCGATGTCAAACTATTTACAGTAATCGGGCTCGTTCTCGGGCCGCGCGACGTCCTCGTCGCACTCTTTTTATCGAGCTTGATTGGCGCGATCGTCGGATTGACGCTCATCGGCTTGAAACGGATGGATCGCAAACAGCCGATTCCGTTCGTGCCGTCGATCGCACTCGGCACGATGCTGACGTTTTGGTTCAGCGAACGCTTCTTTGATTGGTATTTTGATTTGATGTAGGGGGAAACCAGCATGAGCCGGTCTATAGAGAAAGGAACGGTCGCGTATTTCTCGTTCGATGCGCTCAGCATCCACGGGGCCGTGATTAAACAAGGCGTGTTCAAACGCAGCGCGTCCGTCCAATTGGCGAAAGGCGCGTACGTGGGGGGACGGATTGAAGACGAGAGCGCATTCGGTCTCGCATTCGATGAACTGTGCCGTAAATTGAAAGTACGAAAAGGGATGGTCTGTGCCGTCGATATGGCCGAGACCGAAGTATTGTCCCGTAAAGTCGAGATTCCATCGACAATCCCGAAAGATGAGATTCGAGGCTATCTGTTCATGGAAATCGGCAGCTCGATCATCTTACCGTTCGACGACGTCGCCTTCGACTACGAGGTGCTCGGCGAGACGGAGACAAAGACCGAGGTCATGCTCCACGCCGTCTCGGTCGAGTTGACGAAAGCCATCCGCGCTTACATGAAAAAACGAGGATTCCAATTGAAGAAAATCGTCCCACGCCCGGTCGCCATCGCGAACGGGGTGAGCCGACTCGAGACGCTCGACCCGCTCAAATCGACGCTCCTCTGGCACGTGACGCCGTTCGCGCACCAATTGCTCGTCCTTGAGGAAGGACAGGTCCGGTTCATCCGGGCCATCGAAACCGACCTCCCGTATCGCGCCGAGACGACGGACGGCATCATCATGTATACATATAGCGGCTCGAAGGAGACGCTTGCGACGCAGACGGACGAGTGGTTGAACGAACTCGCTCGCTTCCTTGATTTCTATCGCTACTCGCTCCGGACGGATGGACGTCCGATTGACGAGTTGCTCGTCTCGGGGACGGTCCCGAATCTCGACGACCTCGTCCGGACGATTGAAAGCGAGGCGATGGTGCCGGTCAAACGCATCGACGACCCGCTCCCGCTCTCTCATGCGACACCGTTGTCGCACCAGATGTTGCCGCTCCTCGGAATGGCGACGCTCGAAAAAGAGCACGACGCCAACTTCATCAACTCGACCGATGTGACACTCCGGTGGCCGATTATCGCGAGCCTGCTCGCGCTCTTGATTGGCGGCGGGGCGACCGGTTACTTGTTCTATGAAGTGAACGAGTTGAAGCAGAACGAGGCCCAGGTCGAAGAACAGTTGCAGCTCGTCCGCATCTATCAGACCGAGCAAGTGAACTCGAAGGGGCAACAAGTCCTATCACTCGACCAGACGGTGACGGCGCTCACGGCCGAAGAGAAGTTAGCCGTACCAGCACTGCGGGCCTTGACGGAACAACTGCCGCCGACGGGCTACGTGTTGACGTACAACTACGCCGACGGTTCGCTGATGAGCGTGCGCACCCAGTTCGAGACGCTCGCCGATTTGAATGTGTTCCAACGTTCGCTCTTGAACGACGTGCGGTTTGAGAATGTCAAACTGCTCGGCGTGACGACCGAGACAAAAGCGGAGACGGAACAGGAGGAGACAGATACCGACACGGATTCGACGCTGTCGCCGAGTGTGCTCGATTCGACAGACGAACCGCTCCCACGCTACATCGGCGAGTTCACCTTCACGTTCATCGATGCCGAACCGGAGACGCCGGAAGGGGAGACCCCAGATGGTGAGACACCGGACGGCGAGACGGAAGAGACGACCGATGAGGAGGTGGTGAGCGAATGAAACGCTCGACGATTTATTTAATTTTCATAATCTGTTTGTTCGCGGCCATCGCCGTACCGTCTTATTTCGGTTACCAATATTTCATCCACCAAGGCAACGTCAAGTCGCTCGAACGGGAACTGTCACTCGAACAAACGAAGCTAGAACTGTTGCGCCAAGAAGGCGAAGTTGTCGACGTCGCCGATTCGCAGCGCCTGCAGACGCGTGTCCCGACCGAAGCAGCGCTCGACACGGTCGTCGAGACGCTATCCCAGGCGAGCCAACTGTCTGACGTTCGCGTGACGAGCATCGCCTTCGCCGACGGCATCATAGCCGAATCGGAAGTACCAAAAGACATCGATGAGCCAGAACCGAACGATGTGAGCCCAACGGCTGAACCGGTCGAACCGGTCGAAATCACGCCGGTCAACGCCTCATCGGTCCGCTCGACGGTGTCGCTCCAAGCGGACACGTACGAGTCGCTCGTCTTATTCCTTGAGTCGGTCGAGTCGATGAACCGGATTCACATCTTGCGCACGGTCCAATTCACTGGACCTACGGAGACGGGACCGAACACGACCGAGACGGCTGAGCCGCTCGACTTCACGGTCGAACTCGACGCGTTCTATCGCCCGGACCTCGATCAACTCGTCGAAGACCGCTACGTACCGGCGCAGACGTTCACACCGAAAGACATCCCGGTGTACGATTATACGACACCGTGAACGCACGTCCCTTCGAAAAGAAGGGGCGTTTTTTTGAGAGGTCTCTGATTGTATTCACGTGCCCGTTTGCCTACAATCGACAGTGAAGTGTGATACGGAAAAGAAGCCCGTTACGCACATATGGAAGGAGTCGTTACAATGAAACCAACACAGAAACGTGTCATCCTCGCTTCGATGTCGCCGCGACGGACCGAGCTGTTGACCCAGGCTGGCATCACGCATGAAGTCATCCCCACGAACGTCATCGAAGGGACGAACGGTCGGGAACACCCGGACGAGTACGTCGGACGCCTCGCTCGCGAGAAAGCGATGGACGTCGCCCGCGACAACCGCGACGCCGTCGTCATCGGCTCGGATACGGTCGTCGTCTTAGACGGGACGATTTTAGAGAAGCCGAAAGACCGTGTCGACGCGCGGGACATGCTGCAACGGCTTTCGGGCGCGACGCATGAAGTGCTCACCGGCGTCAGCATCATCGGGCCTGAACGCCAAGACTTGTTCGTCACGACGACGCACGTCACGTTCATCGACATTCCGGACGCATGGCTAGACGGCTATCTCGATTCGACGGAGCCGTATGATAAGGCTGGTGCCTATGGGATTCAAGGGTCGGGCGGTCTGTTCGTCGAACGGCTCGAAGGGGACTTTTATAACGTCGTCGGTCTGCCGATTCGTCCGCTCGTCGAGACGCTCGAACGACACGGGGTATCGCCGCGCTTTCTGTGATTGAAGCGAAAGTTGGTGAAGGAATGACCATGGTGCTCGACCGAAGTGTTGAATCCGCGATCGCCCGGCTGCTCCAAATCGGGGGCAGGGGTGGCGACCCGCATGAGACGGCCCGACGGCTGTCCGACGTGTATCCGACGCTCCGGGCGCTATCGCAGGCGACCGTGAGCGACCTCTGTCAGATTGAAGGCATGACGAAGAAGAAAGCCGAGCAATTGCTTGCGGCGTTCACAATCGGTCTCCGTTATGTCGAGGAACCGAAAGTGGAGACGCCGACAATCCGCTCGCCGCAGGACGCCTATGAACTGCTCCGTGATGAGCTCCGGCTATTGAATCAGGAACATTTCATCTGCCTGTATTTGAACACGAAGAATCAGCTCATCGCCCGGAAGACGTTGTTCGTCGGCGGGCTCAATTCGTCCATCGTCCATCCGCGCGATGTGTTCCGCGAAGCGCTCAAACTGTCGGCCGCTTGTTTCATCGCCGTCCATAACCATCCGAGCGGGGACGCGACCCCGAGCCGGGAAGACATCGAGGTGTCGGAGCGGCTCGTCGAGGCCGGTCATATTGTCGGCATCGCTTGTCTCGACCACGTCATCATCGGGGAGGACCATTACGTCAGCATGAAGCAGCGTGGGTATATGAATGGGTAAAGAATGGAGAGCAGGCATAGATATGTCTGCTTTTTGTTTATAGAATGGCTTTAGTTCATTTCTTGCTTTTTCTAGAGACTCATAATTTTTTTCTTGCTTATGCTCCCTTAAGGTTACTTTCATAGACCTCGTCAGTTCATTGCATGGACTCGTAAAACATGCATTATGCTAAAGGTTCAGCAAAGATGCTATGTGCCATTTATAGTCTCTGCGTGGTTGAAACGAAATGTTCTGCATATTCAAAGATGGACAACTTTTGAGTGTAGTGGAAGTGTATCTGATGGCGTAACGACAGACATTTATGATAGAAGTTATGAGCTTGAAGAGTTACTTGAAACATACAAGAATGAAAAGTTTAATCCTCAAACTGTAAGTGCAAGCAAAAAACCACCTTGTAACGGGTGGTTTTTGTTTGCGCTCATTTAGTTATTCAATAGCATAAGCTAATTAGTCCGTTAGGGTGGGATAATTATTTTATAAGTATCTCAAGCCCGATAAAAAGAATCAGAAGGTTGAAATAAATGGTAATTACAATTATTGTGTAAAAGTAATTCACCTTTTATTTGGTAACGAAATAGAGATGTAGGGGGAAAAGGAATGAAGAAGTTAATCGGATTTTTTTGCGCTGTGATGCTGATAATAGGAACCTTAATTCCGTTCCAAAAAGCATCTGCAGAAAATAATTTAGAAGGAACTTTAGAGGAAACAGTTCAAGTTGTTCTATATTCAGACGACACAAAAGTAATTATGTCTGAAGTTCCAAATGCGCATGTGTTAGAGTACCAATCTAAGCTCGAAGATCCAGTATTCAGAAACTCGGAAATTCAAAAAAGTGTCGGACCAGAAGAAAACTTAACTGCTCCTACAAAATTAGCTGCCTCTTTATCGAAGTCTAGTATCTCACCAATGGCTGTGGTTCAACCACCATATGGCGGTACTACTAAAGATTATGTAAGATATATGACTAGAAATGATATCATTAAAATTATTAATAAATTTGATAATTCAAGAGACTGGCCAAGATTACTTTCTAATCCAGGGGCTGATTATGTGATTGCTAATAGTCCCAATGTTCTTGCTGCTATCAAAGTTATAAAAAAAATACCGAACTTTGTAACAGTGGCGACTACAGTTACTCTCTGAACAGCTGGTGACCTAGCTAATCGCCAAACTGCATGGTGGAAAGATTCGGCCATTCTGATTCTTAAAAAATCAATTACTGGAGTTAAATTGACAGTAAAGCCGAATACGACATCTAATTATCCTGCTGCGTACATTACATTAGTGAGATACTAACAATAACTCTTGTTCAAGTATAAAGGGGGGACTTCCATTGTCCAAAAAAATAACGATTAACGTTCTAGGATGGTTGTTTTTAATCTTCTTAACAATTAGCAAAATGTTCTTTGATGATCAACTTTCAGTCCTCACAACGGGTCTTGGAGGATTGATTTGTTTGATTATTTCTCTGACGATGATTGTGTATGGCACAGGGAGAAAACCTAATCACGCCAAAAATTAAATTTAAAAAGAAACTCATCAAACTGAACTGCTCCCCGTCAAGTAGACAGGGCTCAAGCCGCCTAGTCGTTTCTGGAAACGATCATGGTTGTAGAACGATATGTAAGTATCGATGGCCGATTTGAGTTCGCTATCGGCCTGGAACTCACGCAAGTAGTACATCTCCACTTTCATGGTAACGACTAGGGGAATTTACCAGCTAGAGTAAAGGTCTGATATACTCATCCTTGAGGTGTTTTATATGGAAAAAATAATTTGGTTATTGATGCTTATTGTCGCGATTGTCGCGAGTTTCGTCCCGCTCGAGCCACGCGTGTTGTCGTTTCTCGTATTCGCGTTGTTTGTCTTCATCAGTGTGGCTCTGTTTCAGCGGTTCCAACGTGAGGACAATTGGTTTGACCGCGTCTCACCGCTTGTCGGTGTCGGTGTCGGTATTGTCGCGTTCATCCTGTACGCCCTCGTATTCGTCGCCTGGTTCAACTCATCGAACGATGCTCAGGTGTAGCAGGTCATCCCGCAACTCATCTTTATGTATGTCGGGATTTACTTGTTCGTCGTGACGACGGCGAGCTTTATGGCAGGGGCGACTCGCCAAAAACCATCACGGTTCTTTCGACCGGTGTTGATTTTCACTGTATTTTTCTACGGGGCGATGCTTTTGCTCCCGCTCCAACCTGGGCTCTAAATTAGTAGTAGAAAAAGCAGGCGCATCTAGACTGACCTAGCTATATGAGACACTAATAAAAACACCTTATTAGGCTGCCACCACACCATATTTTATCGGTGTGAGGTAGCCTAAT
>NZ_JACSLZ010000006.1:0-206196 GCF_018618395.1 Exiguobacterium sp. s149 | reverse complement strand
GAGCCAGGATCAAACTCTCCAAAGAATTTGATATAGCTCTTTAAAAATGACGAAGCTTGCGCTTCATTCAAACATTGTAAAACTTTTTTTGCCTCATCGTTCAGTTTTCAAAGTTCGTCTGCCGCTCTTGGCGACTTCATTAATTTATCACGTCGTCTATATCCGCGTCAACAACTTTTTTCACAAATTGTTTTACTGAAATAATCTTTTGCCGTGACAACGTTTATAACTATAATCTCTATTTACCACTTCGTCAATAGAAACATTACAAAAAAATAAAAAAGGTCGAGCCCCTGTCATGAGGCCCAACGCTTCAATCTTTCGCTAGCGGCACATAGCCCGTCCGCTCCACCAATGTCTGCCCTTCTTCAGATGTCATCCAATCTACAAACGGCTTATGCGTTTCATAGTTCTCTTCTGTCGTGATGGCATAAAATTCAGAAGTGATCGGATACGTCCCGTCAGCGATGGTTTCGACCGTTGGAGCGATTCCATTCACTTGAAGTAATTTAATGTCGTGATCTTCGACCATCTCGGTCGCATAGAAGCGGAAAGAGAACCCCATCGCATTTTTATGATTTGTGTATGCGGCCGTCTGTTCGATAATACCGCCCATACCTTCCGGAACATCTTCAACGGGTGCATCCATCAATTTACGATCACCCATCACCCGCTGCAAGGCCGTCTGGCTCCCGCTTCCTTCTGGACGTTGGAAGGCTCGAATCGGATCATTCTCGCCTCCGACCTCACTCCAATTATCGATGTCTCCGGCATATACTTGTTGAATCTCGTCTAATTTAAGCGAATCAACTGGATTGTCTTCATGTACAAAAAAGACAAACGCTTCGCGCCCGATTGGTGTCATGTTGAACTCCACACCAGCCTTCTTAGCCGCGGCCACTTGAAGATCTGATGGTCCTGCGACAAAGATGATGTCCGTCTTCCCTTGAATCAACCGATTGTACGCTTCTCCCGTCGTCGTTGAGACGACAGGACTCTCCTCCGTACTATACGGATTATATTCGTCAGAAGGATAAACCGCTTCGACAAAAGACGCATACAGTGGATATAGTGCCGTAGCACCATCGAGGCGTGGGAGATTTGAATCGATTCTAAACGAAGATGGCGCATCGAGCTTAGCTAAATCGGATTCCTCTTTAAACGGTTGATAGTCAAACAACTCAACACCGCGTTCTTCAATCCGCAAACCTTCTGTATACACGTAGTACCCTTTCACTGAACCGAAGAACACGACTCCAATCACGGTTCCAATCAATCCGACTCGTTTGAGTTTCCCCTTCGTTAACGACGAAAAGTCATATAGCGCCATAATGAGAATTAATAAAGCGGCAACGTACCAAATGGTCCAAAGGATCGGGCGTCCTCCTGCAATCGGATTGCCCATCGTAAAGAGTGCTGTAAAGACCGATATGACTGCGGTCACAAGCACAATCAACACACTACCGAATATAAACTTGACGATTTTCATCTGATTCAACTACTCCATTCGCTTCTATATAGTTAGGCGATCTCATAGGCGATGGCTTCGACTCCAACACCTTTTGTCGGTCGCGCAACCGAACGGACATATCCTTTGCGGACAAGGAACCCGACGATGCTACCTAGGTCGACTTTCAATGCTTGCAAGTTCGGGTGTTCCATTAATTCCGAGAACGGCCACGGTTCATCGCGTTGTTGCATCGTTTGCAGTAGCAGAAGCGTGCCCGGCAACACTTTTGATTGAATCAAATGTTCCATTCCGATAATCACCAAGTGAATCCGTTGTTCAAGCGACTCTTGTCCGCTCACGAGTTCCTCGTGGAGTTTATATATTTCTAAATCGAGTGTGCGTACTTGTTTCCATAATACGATTTCAGGATGAATCCCGGCCTCTAAGACCGATAATCTGGCCAAATGAGTCAAGGCATGATGAATTTGGGTGAAGGCGTCTTGGTGTTCCTCTTGCAAAAATAAACTTCGGCCGTCTTCAAAGCGTCGCAGCAATTTCGCAAAAGCAAGCGATAGTTGCAGACGTTGCTCATCGTTTGAGAAATTACGAAGACGTTGTCGCAAGTCTAATAAAAACGTATTTCGTTCAAACAAGACCATCCCATCTTCAATCCAGTGGATGGCCCGGCGATTCTCGTTCATCAAAATCCAGCGGTCCATCATCGAATCACTCACCAAATGGAGAATGATTTTCTCTTGTCCGACCTGATAGTGTTTCACTGTCCAGAACGGTTCTTCTTTGGCTTCAATCACAATCAACAACCGGTCCGATTGGTCTGTCAACGGATCGCGTGGTCGTTTCTTCTTCACTTCGATGATGCCAAGCGTCGTCTTCAAGGCTGCATATTCCGAATAGATCGTGCGTGTGGCATACTCCATAGTCACCTTGATACCTTCTTTCTATATGATGAACTACAAACGTCCACCCAATAATCTGATACGAAAATGATTCGCCTTCTTTTAAAATTCTCCTGCCAGCGATTGTATGAACTTCTCACGGTCGAGCAGATGAGCTATAGTAAAGACAGACATGGAGGGATTACGAAATGAAAAAACGGGGGAATAAAATCAACCGCGCTCGAAACCTTGCGTTGTTGCTCGTCTTTGCGGGAATCGGGGTCATGTATCTCGGCCTGTTGGCGAAAAGCATCACATGGCTGATGATTATTTTCATGTTGCTCGGCTTCGTGATGGTGTTATCGAGTTCAGCGCTCTACTTTATTATTGGGATGGCATCCACGAAAGCCATTGTCGTCACTTGCCCGAATTGTGAGAAACAGACAAAGATGCTCGGTCGGGTCGACTTATGTATGCATTGCGACGAACCGCTCACGATTGACCAATCGCTCGAAGGTAAAGAGTTCGACGAAAAATATAACAAACGCCAATCACATTCACACGAATAAAAAAACATCCTCAGGCAGAGGATGTTTTTTTATGTTTATGCGCTTGTTCAGCTTGGCACGCCGGGCATGTCCCATATACTTCGAGACGATGACGGTCGACTTTGAACCCTGTCAATTGAGATGCAACCGATTCGATTTCATCGAGGACCGGGTAGTTGAAGTCAACGACTTTCCCACACGCATCACAGATGATGTGGTAGTGACGCGACGTCACGAAATCAAACCGGCTCGATGCGTCGCCGTAATTCATCTCTTGGACGAGACCAACTTCTTTAAAGACGCGCAAGTTGTTATAGACGGTAGCGACACTCATGTTCGGAAATCTCGCCGAAAGTGCCTTATAAATGTCATCCGCTGTCGGGTGACTGTGCTCCGTGACGAGGTACTCCAAAATGGCCTGGCGCTGAGGCGTCATTCTGACTCCATGTTCTCGGAGCGACTGAACAGCATGGTCAAGCATTTCGCTTCCCACGTCAATCCCTCATTTCTTCTATAGAATTCATACGAAGTGTTAGTAGTAATTAACCTGTTTCTTACATAGTAATCTTTATAAATAGTGTACTGATTTCTGGAACGGTCGTCAAACGTTGAGCTTATGCGGTTGACGGCTATGATACAATAAGTGCGAATTTGTAAAAGGAGGCAATACATATGGCAACATCATCTTCACGCAACAATTCAGACGTTTTGTATACCGATGCCTTGACGCATATCGTCGGCGGGGTCAACAGCCCTTCCCGCTCATTCAAGGCAGTCGGCGGCGGTGCACCCGTTTATATGGAACGAGGAGACGGCGCCTATTTCTATGACGTCGACGGCAATCGTTATATCGACTATTTGGCGGCATACGGTCCGATTATTACGGGCCACGCTCACCCGCATATCCATAAAGCGTTAATCGCGGCTTCGTCTAAAGGACTCCTTTACGGGACACCGCATGCGCTCGAAGTCGAGTTTGCGAAAAAACTAAAGGCGGCCATCCCGTCAATGGATAAGGTCCGTTTCACCAACTCGGGGACCGAGGCGGTCATGACGACCGTCCGTGTCGCCCGTGCTTACACGGGACGCGAACTCGTCGTCAAATTCAGCGGTTGCTATCACGGCCACTCGGACTTGATGCTCATCGCAGCAGGCAGCGGACCGGCCACGCTCGGCTCACCAGATTCAGCCGGCGTCACACGGGCCACGGCGAAAGAAGTCATCACCGTGCCGTTCAATGACGTCGAGGCGTTCCGCGACATGATGCGCGAATGGGGCAGTCAAATCGCCTGTGTCCTCGTCGAACCAATTGTCGGAAACTTCGGCATCGTCGAGCCGAAACCTGGATTCCTCCAGGCCATCAACGACATCACCCATGAACATGGCGCCCTCGTTATTTACGACGAAGTGATCACGGCGTTCCGCTTCACATACGGCAGTGCCCAGCAAGTATACGGAATCGAACCGGACATGACCGCCCTCGGCAAAATCATCGGCGGAGGCTTGCCGATCGGTGCCTATGGCGGTAAAGCTGAAATTATGGAAACGGTCGCTCCGCTCGGGCCAGCTTATCAGGCCGGAACGATGGCCGGTAACCCAGCGTCGATGGCGACGGGACTCGCTTGCCTCGAAGTACTCGAGCAACCGGGTGTATATGAAAAGCTTGACGCGCTCGGCGCCCAGCTCGAGGCCGGGATTCGTGAAGCCGCGGAAACACACGGCGTGACCATCACATTGAACCGTCTAAAAGGCGCCCTTACGGTGTACTTCACGGACGAGGTCGTGACCGATTATGAAGGAGCCGAGAAGTCGGACGGTGAAGTGTTCGGACGCTTCTTCAAATTGATGCTCGAAAACGGTGTCAATTTGGCCCCTTCTAAGTATGAGGCTTGGTTCTTGACGACTGAGCATAGCGAGTCAGATATCGAAGAGACGATTGTTGCGGTGAACCGCGCCTTCGCCCAACTATAAATAAAAGGAGATGCCGCGGCATCTCCTTTTTGATTTACACCGAAGGTCGGATCCACAACTGATCGTAGCGTGGATGTCCGAATATATCGACCGGCACGTCGCCTAGAAAACTCGGGAAGCTCCGCTCCCGCTCGACATGGTATAGCGGAATGACGAGCGCCGCCTCCGTCAAATAGTGTTCCACCTCCCGATGGAGCATCGGCCAAGCGCTCATATCGGTTTGACGGTAGCGGTCCATCATCGTTTGGAGTTCCGTTTCATGTGCGACGAGCTTACCGACGAGCGACAGTTCACTCGTCAAAAAGGCGAGAAACGCCAAATCCAAGTCTTCGCTCATCATCTCCCCGCATAAAATCAAGTCGGCTCGGCGAAGTGTCTCCTCTTGCAGTAAACAACTGAGCGCATACGTCTCCGTCTCGACGGTGAAACCGGCAGCCCGCAACTTTGATGCGACAAGCGCCGCGTCTTCCGTCGCCACGTCGAACGGCAAGTGCAATAGTCGGAGCGGACGCTTAGAACTCTCGCTTGGCTCGGCCAGTGGAATCGGGCGACTCGTTTCTGGGAAGAATCCGTGGGCCACTTGATGACGTTCTCCCCCCAAATCGACGATCGCTTGTTTATTGATTGCCCGTTGAATCGTGCGTCGCGTCGCCATATCCTCTTTCAGCCAGGAGTGCTGTAAGTTGAACATGAGATAGCGAGCCCCGGCCTCGGCAATCCATTTCACGACGCTATGATTGTCTCGCGCGCTCCATTTGGCGTGATCTGCTTCCGAGAACGTGACAAACTCAACCACGTCCAATGACGGACGCGGGCGCAATCCGCGCTCGAAAGCCCGTAAACGCACGACGTCGTCGGATTGTTTCTCCAATTTGAAGGGTCCCGTCCCAATCGTCCCTTCCGCTCGTTCATATGTGATCGAGGCTGGCGTTTGAGCAAGCAAACGCTCGATGTAGGCCCGATGTGCTTTCGTATAGAGGTCGACCACATACGGTGCGGGCGAGTCGACCCGATCAATCGGTGCGAACAACCAGACTTGTTTGCCGCGAGCCAAGAGTCGGCTCAATGAGTAAACGACGTCTTTGCCCGTTAACGTCATCCCGTTGTGGAAAGTGATCCCTTTACGGATGTAACAGCGAAATCCAAATGGCGTCTCCTCCATATGATGGGCTAACGACGGTTGAACCGTGGTCCCGTCCCATTCGAACAGGCGGTCGAAGACGTGACGCGATAACGACGCCTCCATCGCGATGTGGATATCCAGCGGATCAAGTGACTCGAGTGTCCGCGTCCTCGGGAAAATAAAACGGTCTTCTTCCGTCTGTTCGAAGCCAAATCGGTTCCAAATCCGCGCTTGGATCAGTTCCCGTAATGCGGGTGGCCAATCCCACTCCAACCATTTGGCCGCCTGCGCCATCGTAGCCTCAGAAAATGAGGTTACGACCCACGCCTGGAGCGTCTCGTCAAAGTCCGACTGAAAACGAAGCCTCGATTCATGGCCGCGCCCTTTGCCAGCTTGATAGGTCACCCACCCCATCGCCTCCCATGCCTTGATATCGCGCTTCACTTGTTTCTCACTATAGCCGACCACCTCGACGGCTTGCCGGAGTGTCACGTCCATTTTGTCGGCCTGTAACGCATAGCGATAAATTGCCACTAGTTTTGCATTCATGTCATTCCCCCTAAAAGTGGACATGTCCAAATAATTTGTCTCTTTTTACCAAGTGTAGTCCACGTTTAAAGTAGTGACAAGGAGGTGCTCACGTGAAATTCAAAGATTTCCCAACTAACGTCCGACTTCGACTCGTCTGTGGGTTTTTCATCCGTATCGTCGGCTCGGCCATCTTTCCATTCATGGCTTTATATTTTTCAGAAGAACTCGGCAAAATTGCTGCCGGGATTATCATGACGTCATTCGTCATCGTCGGGTATGTCACCGGATTGTTCGGTGGGTACTTCTCGGACCGCTTCAATCGCAAGCACGTCTTACAGATTGGCCAACTCGTTCAAATCCTCTGCTTCATCGGGATGACAGTCGCGATTCACCCATCGAACAACTGGGCACTCACCGTCGCCATTTTGTATTTCGGTCACGCCGTCGCCAACGGCTTGAACTATCCGGCTCTTGAAGCGATCGTCATCGACTCGATGGAACCATCGAATCGAAAAGCGATTTATGTATATGATTACTGGCTCGTCAATTTAGCGATCGCCGGCGGTGTCATGCTCGGCGGTGCGTTCTATCGCGACTACCGGTTCGGCTTATTCATCGGGATGACGCTCGTGTTGACCATCACGACAATCGTCTTGCAACGTTATCTCGTCGATTCACATCAAGGTAACCGGTCGACGCCGGCCAACCCAATTGTCGGCGTGATTCAAAACTATCGAATCGCCCTCAATGACCGACGCTGGATGCTCTTCGTGCTCGGTAGCATGCTCGTCTTTTCGACAGAGTTCCATATGGCGAACTATATCGGCGTTCATTTAGCCGAATCGTTCCAAGAACGTTCGATTCTCGGTGTGCCGTTCGATGGTGTCCGGATGATGGCGTTCATGCAGCTCGAGAACACATTGCTCGTCGTTGCCATCACGTTCGCCTTCACCGCCTTTGTGAAACGATATCGAGAGAAATACGTATTCTTCATCGGCTTGTCGCTCTATATCACAGCGTATGCCGCCATCACATCGATGAATTCATTCTTGATTCTCGCCGTCTTGGCTGTCGTCTTCACGGTCGGCGAGTTGCTATACTCACCAATCCGCCAAGTGAAGCAAGTCGATTTGCTCGACCCGGAGCGTCGCGCATCGTACCTCGCTTTCGGGGGCCTCACGTTCCATGGGGCCAAACTTGTGGCCGCGGCCGGCATCGTCGTCGGGGCGTTCATCGGACCTATATTCATGAGCGGTTACATCTTCTTGTTCGGGGCGCTCGGGGCGTATCTCTATTACGTCTCGCTCTATAATATGGAACCGGTACGTCAGCTCGCCGCGTGACGTTTGAACGGACGCCAGAACGGAAACAGGCTAGAGTGAAGGAGGCGAATCACATGCCAGCTATTGTCTTGTTCGATGGAGACTGCAACTTTTGTGACGCTAGCGTCCAATTTATCTTGAACCGGGACACCCCTGGGAACTTCCACTTTGCCTCGCTCCAAGGCGAGACCGGGAAAATGCTACGTGAACGTCACCGCATCAGCGACTCGGTTGACAGTATCGTCTTGATTCGCGATGGCGTGCCTTATATCAAATCCGACGCGGCCGTCCGGATCGCGGAAGGATTGGACGGAAAGTGGCGTCTGCTCCGGTTCGTAAAAATCGTCCCTCAGCCGCTCCGCGACCTAGGCTATGAGTTCATCGCCAAACATCGTTACGAATGGTTCGGGCAGAAACAGACATGTAAACTGCCGACACCGGAAGAACGAAGCCGGTTTCTCGACCAACAACCAAAACCGCCGACTCGATGAGTCGACGGTTTTTTAGTCCATACACGTCAAGTACGTCCAGTGGCACTCCGGCATCGGATTGCCCATGAAACTGACACCGAGGTCATCGGCCCGGTGAATCGTCGTCCATGGGGCATCCCCGACCTGAAGATACACTTCATGATGCGGCGATTGTGTGTGACTGCCAGACAGTTTGAACGTGGCGTTATCCTTCAATTGTGCGACAATCGTATATTTGATGTCCGGCGCGATGACGAGCGGATTGCCGACCGAATGTTGCAAGCGATATGCGGTCCGCCCCCGGTCAATCTCGAGATCGTCGAGATACACTTGATCGACCGAAGCGACATCTTCTCCTGTCAGTTGATGACGGGCGTTATAGCCGCGCGTCACGCCCGCGTCTTTTTTGATAGAGACGATCGGGATGTCGTGTAGCCCTTCGACTTTCACTTCCGTCCGCGTCCGATAGTCGGTCGCGTGGACGTTATATGGTCGTCCGTCCCCTTCAAAGTAAGGATGAGGCGACAACAAGTTCGGATTTTTAATCATCGGCGGACGAATGAACGTCTGGACGCGAAGCTGAATCTGGTCGACCGTCTCCAAATCGGGACGGAGCGGACTGACGAGAAAATACATGACGAACAGCTCCTTGTCGCGCCGTGTGTCCGTCTTCAGCTCTTTGGCGAGTGACATCACTTTGCCGACAGCGTGAATGAGACTCGTCCCCGGTTTCGCATCTCGCTTCACCGGACGGAGCGCCCGGACTTCATACATCGTCGGTTCGTGCAGCGGCTTATCATCCAGATAGGCGTTCCCGACGACCTCGGCAATCCGTCGTCCCTGTCGATAAATCGCATACATCTCGACGTCAGGAATCGGATCCCATTGAAGATGAGTGCCGGTCGACGCGACGACGGCCGATGTGAGATGTCGATTCCAGTACAAGTCATCGCTCGGATCGACGGCGGCCGTATACACTTTCGCCACTTCGCCTTGCTCATCCGTAAGTCGATAGGCGACTTGTTCCCCGACGGCCGTCTCATGGTCGACATAGTGCTGGTCGGTCCCTTCGTACACATATTTCCCGTTCCGTGTGAGCCGGACCTTCCCCTCGACCGACCACGTTAGCTCGAGCGCGTCCTTAAGCGGTTTTACTGTGATTAAACCTTCCCCGTTCATCATTGGACTCTCCCCCTTTTGGCATGTCGTTTCTTCATTCCCGTCTCACTGTCACGGAAAACAAAAAAGGCCCCGAGTCTCCTCGAGGCCGCGTCTCATTCGACGACTGCCAAATCTTGAATCATATACAAATCGTAATAGGCTCCGCGGCGGCGCATCAGTTCTTCATGCGTCCCGGTCTCCATAATTTGTCCGTTATCGACGACGACAATCTTATCGGCATCGGTGATGGTCGACAATCGGTGCGCGACGATGAGTGTCGTCCGCCCTTTCGTGAGTCGTGCGAGCGAATCTTGAATCATCGCCTCGCTCTCGAGGTCGAGCGCACTCGTCGCTTCGTCGAGAATGATGATTGGCGGATGTTTCAAGAAGACACGGGCGATGGCGAGCCGTTGTTTTTGACCGCCTGACAGTTTGACACCTTTTTCCCCGACCGGCGTATTGTAACCGTCCGCCAAGTTCGAGATGAACTCATGGGCGTTCGCTGCTTTCGCGGCGGCGATGACATCTTCGTCACTCGCTTCCGGATTCCCCATCCGGATGTTCATCGCGACCGATTCACTGAACAGCACCGAGTCTTGCATGACCATCCCAATCTGATCGCGCAGCGCCCGCAGTTTGAAATCACGGACATCGGTGCCATCGATTTTGATGCTCCCCGACGTGACGTCATAAAACCGTGGAATCAAGCTGACGAGCGTCGACTTGCCGCCACCGGACATGCCGACGAACGCGACCCGCTCCCCGGAGCGGATGTGCAAGTTGACGTCGCGGAGGGCACGCGTCCCATCTTTCTCGTACGCGAAGCTGACGCGATCGAGCTCGATGTCACCTGCCGTTTTCACAGGAACGAACGCACTTGGTTTCTCTTCGATGTCATACGGTTCATCGAGGAACTCGAAGACACGGTCCATCGAAGCGACCGACTGGGTGAGCGTCGTCGCCGAGTTGACGAGACGGCCGAGCGGTGCGTAGAGACGGTCGATATACGCGATGAACGCGACGAGCGTCCCGAGTGAGACGTCCCCTTGCAAGACGAGCCACGAGGCCGTCGTGAAAATCAAAATCGGGGCGATGTCGGTGATCGTCGAGACGACGACGTACGTCTTCGCGTTCCACCCTGTATGGCGGAGCGCGGCCTTCAAGAATCCACCGTTCTGTTCTTCGAACGCCTTGTTCTCATACGGTTCGAGGGCGAAGCTGCGGATGACGGCCATCCCGTTGACACGTTCGGTCAAATGACCTTGAAGGTCCGCAAGGGCGGCCGAGCGTTCCCGCGTGAGCCGGCGCAATCGTCCGTAGAAGTAGCGGACGGCGATGGCGTAGAACGGGAGCGGCAAGACGGCGATGAGCGTCAATTGCGGATCGATTGTGTACATGATGGCGATCGCGATTAAAATCGTGACCATATCGAGCCAAATGTTCATCAGGCCGGTGATGACGAAATCTTTCGTCTGTTCGACATCGTTGATGATGCGCGAGATAATCTGTCCCGTCTTATTGTTCGAATAATAGCGGAGTGATAGTTTTTGGACGTGGTCGAACAATCGGTTCCGGACGTCGAACAAAATCCGCGTCGCTGCCCATTGTGCCAAATATTGGCGCAAGTATTCAATCGGTGGCTTCAGGACGAGGAAAACAAAGAAGACGATGCTGAACAGCCAGACGAGCTCGGTATAATCCCTCGCCGGTTCCGGATCTGTCAAATAGTTATCGATGACATATTTATAAAGGAGCGGCAACCCGAGCGGGATTGAGAATTTCAAAATCCCGACGAAAATGGTCAGCGCGATTTGTTTCTTATACGGTTTAACGAACTTTAAATAACGTTTAATACTACCCATTAGTTCCTCCTTCAAGAAAAAAAGCGGAGATGAGCAATCATCTCCGGTAACGTGCTTCGTATTCGCGATACCATTCATCGACGAATGTTGGGTTGAACGGCCCTTTCCGTCCTCGAATCCAGTTAATAAGTTCTTGAACGTTCTGTTTCAAGATTCGATCAATCGCTTTCGGATAATTCATCTCGCGACGATGCCGCTCATATTCATCCTCATCTAAAATCGTGTACGACATATCCGGGAACACCTTGATGTCCAAATCGTAATCGATGTACTTGATGGCACGTTCTGCCCCATCGAACGTTGTCGGCGAACCTAGATTACAGTAGTAGTAAATCCCATCTTCGCGAATCATGCAGATGACATTGAACCAAAACTCAGATGAAAAGTAGCAAATTGCCGGCTCACGTGTTCTCCATTGCCGACCGTCTGACTCACTGACCATAATTCGGTCATTGAATCCGATCATATCCGTTTTTGACGACTGAAGGACGAGCGTTTCTTCCCAAACGCGATGCAAAGTTCCGTTGTGCTTGTAGCTCTGTATCTCGATCTTGCTACCTGCTTTGGGAAATAAGCTCATAAGCTCCTCCTTTCCGCTATGATGCTATACAATTCTCATATTTAATTATAGCGACTTTCAGAACCAATGAAAAAGGAAATCTCTTATTTTCACGAATTTAGTGTTTTTTGGAATGCCTCGGCTCGCGCTTTGAACATCGGCCGGAGCACGAAGTACTCGACGAGGACAGCCGGCACGTAACTGTCGAACGTGACCTCGTCGACCATGACGGCTTGTCCGTCCACTTGTTCGACGCGGTGGACGTGACTGAAGCGACGGAACGGAAACGGCAACTTCACGCCTTGATCACAAAAGGCACGGTCTCCGGCCAATGTGATGGCGCTATTCCAAGGCAAAGCGACCGGCCCGACCCCGATGCGGAGCTGAACGACGTTCCCCTCGACCGAGGCCCCATCCCCAACGAGCGTCACTTTCGGGAAGGACGTCAGTTTTGATAAGAGCGAAGCGTCTTGAAGCAACGTCCATAATGTGTCCACAGACGTGTCGAATCGTGTTCGTACATCAAACTGTCTCATCTTTCGCACCTGCCATCTGCTCTAATTTTTGTTGGGCGACCGATACCGTCACCACGTTGCGCGCCTCTTCGTCGAGCCAAGCCCACTCGCCGTCCGGCAGCGTCTCGACTTCATATAAATCGATGTACCAGACGATATGAGAAAACACATGTTTCACTTGTCCAATATAGGTTCCGTTTAACTGTTCCCCCGTTCCGCGGTCTGTAAGCGGATATTGCCACATTCCAGCGAGCAGACCGGCGTCCGGGCGTTTCACGTATGCGGTCCGACCGTCCTGCCGACAGTAGAGCGCATCGTACATCTCAATCCGAGCCGCTCCTTTTTTCGTCTTGACCGGGAGTTCATCTTGCACGTTATGGGTATAAGCATAACAATCGTCTTGAACGGGACAGAGCGAACACATCGGGTTTTTCGGCGTGCATACCGTCGCCCCGAGCTCCATGATGCCTTCGTTAAAGTCTGAGGCATGCGCCGGGTCCATCAGTTGGCGCACGACTTGTTCGAACAGTTTTCGTGTCTTCGGGATGGCGATGTCGTCATAAATCCCGAATTGACGAGACATGACGCGCATAACGTTGCCATCGACGGCCGGTTCCGGCTGATTGTAGGCAATCGACAACACCGCCCCGGTCGTATACGGTCCGACACCTTTCAGCTTTTCGAACCGCTCTTTTTCCTCGGGGACGATCCCGTCGTACACGGCAACGACCTCTCGGACGGCTTGATGAAGGTTACGGACCCGTGAATAATAACCGAGTCCTTCCCAATATTTGACGACCTCATCGGGTTCGGCCGCTGCCAATGTCTCAATCGTCGGGAACCGCTCCATGAAACGGTTATAGTATGGGATGACGGTATCAACGCGCGTCTGTTGGAGCATAACTTCGCTCACCCAGACCCGATATGGATTTTTTCCGTGGCGCCATGGCAAATCACGCTTTTCGCGATTGAACCACGTCACTAAATTTGTGTTAAATTCTTGAATATTATAATTTGTGAACAATTTATCAACATCGAGCATTTTGTTTCCCCTCGTTTTAAAAATATTGTATGATGTAGTGGATTAAAATATGCGGTTTTTCTACTTTTATGGAGGTGCTGAAGCACATTGGATACTGCTACTCACATTGGGATGGGACTAGGTTTAAGTGCAATCGCGACACTCAGCCCGGAGGTGTCAGGCGACGCACAAATGTTTCTAGCCATGACAGCGACGGCGCTCGTCGGCTCGCACGCTCCGGACTTTGACACGGTCTTCAAACTAAAAGGAAATAGCACGTATTTACGCCAGCACCGCGGTCGTTCACACGGAATAACCGCATTACTCGCCTGGCCGATCATCGTCAGCGCCGTCATCGGACTCGCGCTTGGCGTCAACCCCGCCTCACTATGGGTCATGGCACAAATCGCTGTGTTGCTGCACGTCACGGTCGACTTATTTAACGCCTACGGGACGCAGGCCCTCCAACCGTTTTCGAAAAAATGGATTGGCTGGGGCGTCATCGGGACGTTTGATCCGTATTTGTTCTCTGCCTACTATGGGGCATATGTATTATGGCTTATCACAGGGGCGACTGTCCCGATTTTTGCATTGCTCATTGCGCTCGTCATCAGCTATTACGCGATTCAATTCAAGTTGCGTAACCGCGCCCTCGCCACGGTCGCCCGTCACTTCGCTGGTGCACACGAACTGTTCATCTCGCCAGGTATCGGTTGGGATGACTGGCATGTCGCCGTTCGATTCCGCAACGGTTTAGGTGCCGTCAAAGTGAAAAAAGGGACGGTCATCGAATGCGGTCGTTTCCGTGACAAGCCGATGCCAGGTGAAGATGACCTTCACTTCGTGGAAGCGCGTAAAAATGCGGATCTTCAATCGTTCCTCGAATTCTCGAAGATTCACACGTATACGGTCACACACCACAATGGGATGATCGAGTATCGCTTCACGAACTTACGTTATTTCGCGAAAGATATCTATCCGTTCGTCGCCGTCGTCATCGTCGACGAAGAATCGAATGAAGTGTTGTCTTCATTCACTGGCTGGGTGTTCAGTGAAGAGAGCTTGCAAAAGAAATTGGCCTACTAACAGTAAAAAGTCGCTCACAGGAGCGACTTTTTTTATGCCTCTGACTCCGTGAACTGGAGCTCAAAGTCAAATTTGACTTTTTTATCGACGAGAACGCCACCCGCTTCGAGCGCCTGGTTCCACGTCAATCCGTAATCTTCCCGGTTGATCGACCCGTCCCCGGTAAAGGCGTGTTTCATGTTGCCCCACGGATCTTTCGCGCTTCCCTCGTACTCGACTTCGAACGTCTCTTCCCGGGTCGTCCCGCGAATCGTTAAATTCCCGGTCAATTCGAATTCACCGCCACCTTTTGAGCGGAACGATGTCGACTCGAACACGATGTCCTCGTGTTGCTCCACATCGAAGAAGTCTCCAGACCGTAAATGGTTGTCACGGTCACTGTTGTTCGTATCGATTGATGCCGCCTTAATCGTCACCTTCACGCTTGCGTTCGCGAGATCATCGGGTTGCCCGTTCGCCACGACCTGAAAATCTTTGAACTCTCCTTTTACTTTCGAAATCATCATATGCTTGACCGTAAAGTTGATGGTACTGTGTGCTGGATCGACTTGATATGCTTTTGCCATGAATCCGTCCACTCCTTCGATTTGAAATTGATACTAATATGATGTTTACCACAAATCTTGACTTCAAAACATATCAATTCAAATGTGACAAATTATTGTCAAAAAATTTTGACTTTTATCACAACGACCCGTTACGATGGAAAAAGGGAGCTGTTGACTTACAATAAAATGTAAGCGCATACATAGTCTCTCCTATACTTTACGGAAAAGGGAGGAACGACCATGATTTATGAAGTCCCAAACTCGACAGGCACGAAAGTACACTTTAAAGACCGCTATGAGAATTACATCAACGGAAAATGGACAGCGCCTGCGGGGGGAGAATATTTTGAGAACACCTCTCCGGTAAATGGTAAAGTTTTATGCGAAGTCGCTCGCTCAACGAAAGAAGATATCGAGCTCGCCTTGGATTCGGCCCATGCCGCCAAAGACGCATGGGGCAAAACGTCGGTCACAGAACGCTCCGTCATTTTAAATAAGATTGCCGATCGTATGGAAGCGAACCTCGAGATGCTCGCTTACGCCGAGACATGGGAGAACGGGAAAGCCGTCCGCGAAACGCTCAACGCCGACCTCCCGCTCGCCATCGATCACTTCCGCTATTTCGCGGGCGTCATCCGGTCACAGGAAGGCGGCATCAGTGAACTCGACAACGACACGGTCGCTTATCATTTCAATGAACCGCTCGGTGTCGTAGCCCAAATCATCCCATGGAACTTCCCAATCTTGATGGCGGTCTGGAAAGTCGCACCGGCCCTCGCTGCCGGAAACTGTATCGTGTTAAAACCAGCTGAGCAGACGCCGGCTTCAATCATGGTGCTCATGGAACTGATTGAAGACCTGCTCCCGCCCGGCGTGTTGAATATCGTCAACGGATTCGGGCTCGAGGCCGGCAAACCGCTCGCGTCGAGCGACCGCGTCGACAAAGTCGCCTTCACGGGTGAGACGACGACAGGTCGACTCATCATGCAATACGCCTCACAAAACATCATCCCGGTCACACTCGAACTCGGCGGGAAGTCACCGAACATCTTCTTCGCGGACATCATGGACGCTGATGATGATTTCTTTGACAAGTCGATTGAAGGACTCGTCATGTTCGCCTTGAATCAAGGTGAGGTGTGTACATGCCCTTCGCGCGCGCTTATCCACGAGTCGATTTATGAGCCGTTCATGGAACGGGTGCTCGAACGAGTCAAAGCAATCAAGCTCGGCAATCCGCTCGACCCTGACGTCATGATGGGTGCCCAAGCCTCGAATGAGCAGATGGAAAAAATCTTGTCGTATTTGGAGATCGGAAAGTCGGAAGGCGCAGAGTGCCTCATCGGCGGCGAACGCAACATGATGGACGGCGAACTCGCCGACGGCTATTATGTGCAGCCGACCATCTTCAAAGGCCATAACAAGATGCGCATCTTCCAAGAAGAGATCTTCGGACCGGTCCTATCGGTGACGACGTTCAAAGACGACGCCGAGGCGCTCGCCATCGCGAACGACACGTTATACGGACTCGGTGCCGGCGTCTGGACGCGTGACATGAACCGCGCCTACCGCTTCGGTCGCGAGATTCAAGCGGGTCGCGTCTGGATTAACTGCTATCACCAATATCCGGCCCATGCCGCGTTCGGTGGATACAAAATGTCTGGGATTGGCCGCGAGAACCATAAGATGATGCTCAACCATTATCAACGGACAAAAAACATGCTCGTCAGCTATAGCGAACAAAAACTCGGGTTCTTCTGAGATGGTGAACCGCGTCGAGGCCACCCCCGCCACGCTCGCGCTCCTCGAACAGCTGAAACGAAAACATGGACCGCTCTTGTTTCACCAGTCGGGCGGTTGTTGTGACGGGAGCTCCCCGATGTGTTTCCCGCAAGACGAGTTCATGATTGGCGATCATGACGTCCTGCTCGGAGAAATCGGCGGTTGTCCATTTTATATGCACGAGAAGCAATACGATTATTGGAAACACACCCAGCTCATCATCGACGTCGTCGAGGGCCGGGGCGGTATGTTCTCGGTCGAGGGCGTCGAAGGAAAACGGTTTTTAAGCCGTTCCCGCGTGTTCACGGACGAAGAAAGGGCCGAGTTGCAACAGAGCTGAATGTA
Organism: Exiguobacterium sp. s149; assembly: GCF_018618395.1. NCBI lineage: Bacteria > Bacillati > Bacillota > Bacilli > Caryophanales > Exiguobacterium > Exiguobacterium sp. s149. The sequence continues at coordinate 189,006 of NZ_JACSLZ010000006.1, read as the reverse complement.
GAAGACCAGTCATCTCGGTGGCTGGTCTTTTTTAGTCAAAAGATATCCTTTTCTCAAAATTACATTTCCAATTTAACCCAAAAATCACCCTAAAATTCAGCTCTTTTCGATATAGTAAAAAGAGACACGAAAGGAGGCAGACTATGTCCGAGCTTCTCACGAGCATGCTTAACGGAATGATGATTTCATTGGTCAGTCTATTCGGTCCTTTGTTCCTGGTGATGAGCGGTATATTGTATAGGAAGGTCAAGCGTTATAAACGGAGCCGCTATTATGCCCAGACCGGACACAGCTATTTCAAAGTCGTTCAAGACACCGGCTTATACGGCGAATATTTATGTGTCGCCGCCATCGAGGAGCGCGTCCCGAACCCCCTCATCTTGACGAATCTATATTTGCCCCATCCAAAGAATCGAGAGCGTACGACTGAAATCGATGTGGTGTTCATCAACAAGAGCGGCGTCCACGTGATTGAGTCGAAAAATTATAGCGGCTGGATTTTTGGACATGAACAAGAACGCCATTGGACCCAATCGATGCCGAACCGAAAGAAGTTTCGATTTTTCAATCCGATCAAACAAAACGAGTTACATATGAAAGCGATGGAACAAACGCTTGCTGTGGAGCGGAGTCTGCTCCACTCTTGGATCGTCTTCAGCGATCGGTCGACCTTGAAGCGCATCGACGTGGCCGGCGTTCCCGTATTGAACCGGAAGACATGGAAACAACAGATTGCCTTGTCAGGCGAGGCCCGTTTGACGTTGGCCGAACAGACGGCCATCTACGAGCACCTGCTCCAATTCGCATCTGCGGACGAAGCTGTCAAGAAGGCCCATATCGCCGCCAAGCAACGGGTGACATGATTCCCCGCCCCATCCAAAAAAGTCCCGCTCACGGTGAGCGGGACTCCTTTTATTTACTCTGCATTTTAAAGCGCAAGTATAGTTCGTTATAATACGCGTTCATGCGCTTGCCTAAGTTCTCATACACTTCGAGCTCATCCGTCACTTCTTTCGTCGGATAGAAGCGTTCGTCTGATGTCACTTCTTCATCCAAAAATTCAAGTGCCGCTTCGTTCGGTGTAGAATAGCCAACATAATCGGTGTTTCGGGCCGCGATTTCCGCGTCGAGCATGAAGTCGATGAACTGATGAGCGCCTTCGACGTTTTTCGATGTGTTCGGAATGACGAGGTTGTCGAACCAAAGATTCGTCCCTTCTTCCGGGATGACGTACGTCAACTCTTCGTTCTCGTACATGATTTCGGAGGCGTCACCTGACCAGACGACGGCCGCGGCCGCTTCGCGATTGGCCATGAGCATCTTGATTTCATCGCCGACGATCGCTTTAATGTTCGGCCAGAGTGTCTCGAGCTTCTTCTCCGCTTCGAGCAGCTCATCTTTGTCCGTCGTGTTGAGCGAGTAACCGAGTGAGTTCAGACCGAAGCCCATCACTTCACGCGTCCCGTCTGCGAGCAAGATGTCATTCTCGAGCGGCATGTCCCATAGGTCGTTCCATGACGTAATCTCACCGTCGACGAGTTCAGGGTTATACACGATGCCCACCGTCCCCCAGAAGTAAGGGACCGAGTACGTGTTGCCCGGGTCGAACGACTTGTCGAGGAAACGTGGGTCAATGTTATCGAAGTTCTTGAGCTTGTCATAATCGATTGGCAAGAGCAGGTCTTCTTCAATCATTTTACTGATGGCGTAATCCGACGGGACGGCGATGTCGAACGCCGTGCCGCCTTGCTCGATTTTAGTGAGCATCGCCTCGTTCGAGTCAAAAGTCTGATAGATGACTTTCAAGCCCGTCTCTTCCTCGAACTCTCCAATCAAGTCTTCATCGATATAATCGCCCCAGTTGTAGACGACGAGCGTGTTATCGCCGCCGAATCCTTGCGCCATATTGATTTGATACACCCAGAGCAAGAGGCCGAAACTGACGACGACCGGCACCGTCAACATGATGACCAATTTTTTCATCGTCTTACCTCCTTCGCTTTACCACCGCGTTGGGCGAGCACATAATACCCAAGGACGAGAATGAGTGTGAACAAGAACAAGATGGCTGACAAGGCGTTAATCTCGAGCGAGATGCCTTGACGGGCGCGTGAGTAGACTTCAACGGCAAGTGTCGTAAAGCCGTTGCCCGTCACGAAGAACGTGACGGCAAAGTCATCGAGCGAATACGTGAGCGCCGTGAAGAACCCGGCAAAGATTCCCGGTGTGATGTACGGCAAGATGACTTTCGTCAATACGTCCCACGTACTTGCGCCGAGGTCACGCGACGCATCGATGAGCGTCGGGCTCATCTCTTGCAGCTTCGGCAACACCAAGATGACGACAATCGGTACCGAGAAGGCGATGTGCGCCAATAGCACCGAATAAAAGCCGAGCTGAATCCCGAGCATCGTGAACAAGATGAGGAACGACGCCCCGATGATGACGTCCGGGCTGACGATCAACACGTTGTTGAGCGACAAGAGTGACGTCTTCGTGAAGCGTTGCCGCGCCGTATAGATGGCGAGCGCCCCGATGACGCCGAGCACGGTTGAAATCGTCGCCGACAGCAAGGCGATGACGATTGTGTTTAAGACGATGACGAGCAGGCGGGTGTCGGTAAAGAGCGACTTGTACCAATCGAGCGTAAAGCCTTCAAAGTTACTCATCGTCCCGCCGCTGTTGAACGAGTAGACGACCAAATAGAGAATCGGTGCATAGAGGATGAAGAACACCGCCATCAAATAGAGGTTAGCTAATTTAAATTTTTTCGGTTTCATCGACGCACCGCTCCTTTCGCACCCCAGTCACGTGTGATGACCATGACGAGGACCATCGCCAAAATCAAGAACACGGCAATCGTCGAGCCCATGCCCCAGTTTTGCGTGACGAGGAATTGTTGTTCAATCGCCGTCCCGAGCGTGATGACACGGTTCCCCGCAATCAGTCGAGTGATCATAAAGAGCGACAACGCCGGGATGAAGACGATTTGAATCCCTGACTTCACACCGTCGAGCGTGAGTGGGAAGATGACCCGGCGGAACGTCGTCCAGTTCGAGGCCCCGAGATCGCGCGACGCATAGACGAGCGACGGCGGCAGTTTCTCGATGGCGTTATAAATCGGCAAAATCATGAACGGGATGAAGATGTACACCGACACGAACACGAAACTGAAGTCCGTGAACAAAATCTGTTGCGTCCCGATGCCGATCGCCTCTAAAAACTGGTTCGTGATGCCGTACGTCCCGAAAATGCCGAGGAACGCATAGGCTTTGAGCAATAAGTTGATCCATGATGGCAAGATGATGAGCAAAAGCCAAAGTTGCTTATGCTTCGTCTTCGTCAATAAATAGGCGGTCGGATACCCGATCAAGAGCGAGAAGAACGTGATGAGGAACGCATACCAGAAGGAAGATAACGTCATCGTCAAATACGTCGACGTGAAGAACATCTGATAGTTCTCTAAACTCAAGTTCCCTTCGATATCAAAAAACGAGTAGTAGACGACGAGCAGGAGCGGCGCGATGACGAACAGCGCAATCCATAACCAGTAGGTCGTCAAATAGACCGTCTTCGCGGTTTGACTAGTTTGATTCATGAGCGACCTCCTCATAGGACTCGAGACGACGGTCGAACTCTTCCTCCGTCTCTCCTAAGCGCATGACGTGAATCGCCTCATCATCGAACGTGAGGCCGATTTTCGAACCGACGACCGATTTTTTCGTGGAATGAACGAGCCATTCGTTGCCTTCTTGGTCATAGCAGCAAATCTCATAGTGAACGCCTCGGAACAGTTGCGAGTCGACGTCGACAACAAGTTTCGCAGATTCGACCGATGTCATCTCTAAATCTTCCGGCCGGATGATGACTTCGACTTTCTCATTGCGGTCAAACCCTTGGTCGACACAATCGAACGTCTTCCCGGCGAACGTGACGACGTTGTCCTCTGGCATGACGCCCGGTACGATGTTCGATTCCCCGATGAAATCGGCGACGAAGCGGTTGATTGGCTCATCGTAAATATCGGTCGGTGTACCGCTTTGTACGATTTTCCCGTTGTTCATGACGAAAATCTCATCCGACATCGCGAGCGCTTCTTCTTGGTCGTGCGTGACAAAGATGAACGTAATGCCGAGACGCTGTTGCAATTCGCGGAGCTCATATTGCATCTCGGTCCGGAGTTTCAAATCGAGCGCCGAAAGCGGTTCATCAAGCAAGATGACTTCCGGTTCGTTGACGATGGCACGGGCGATGGCGACACGTTGGCGCTGCCCGCCTGACATCTCATCGATTTCACGTGACTCGTACCCTTTCAAGTTGACGAATTTGAGCGCCTGTTCGACTTTCGTCTTCACGTCCGCTTCTTTCATCTTCTTGATGCGCAGACCGAACGCGACGTTCTCGAACACGTTCAAGTGCGGGAAGAGCGCATAGTCTTGGAACACGGTGTTCACTTGACGTTTGTTCGCCGGCACGTCGTTGATGCGTTTCCCGTTGAACTGGATATCGCCTGCTGACGCATCCGTGAAGCCGGCGATTAAGCGTAAAATCGTCGTCTTCCCACATCCAGATGGCCCGAGCAACGTGTAGAACTTCCCTTTCTCAATCTCGAAGCTGATGTTTTCTAAGACGACGGTGTCATCGTAACGCTTCGACACATTGTCAAAGCGAATAATCGTTTCTGGGTTCATTTCAGTTCCTCCCTTATAAATATGAATGGGTCGCGACGATTAAACATTCACTCTCGCCGTCGTAGTCATTGACGAGTTGATGCGAATCGGAGGCGACGTAATAGAGTGTTTCTCCGGTCTTGGCGAAGTACGTATGATTGCCAAGTTTTAGCGCGATGTGCCCCGATAGGACATAGACAAACGTCTCCGATCGCGACGGCTCATATCGTTTGAACTCGCCCTGCTTCGAGAACGTTAGTAAAATGGGCTCCATCTCTTTTTCGTTCGATTCCGGGATGAGCCATTCAGTCCGATATTTCCGCTCCTCGTCGACGTAGACGGTCCGATCGTCCTCGGTATAGATCACTTTTTGATTCACATCTTCATCAAAAAACTCTTTCGGCGAACATCCGAGCACTTCCAACAAGTCGAATAGTGTCTCAAGCGAAGGTGAACTCAAATCACGCTCGATTTGAGAAATATAGCCTTTACTCAAATCCGTGCGCTCGGCCAACTCTTCTTGCGTCAGCCCTTTCTTGACGCGGAGCCGCTTGATTTTTTGACCGACTTCCAAGTCACAATCCCTCCTTTCGGCTTTGCTTCAAGTTTAGTGAAAGATGATTCCAACTAAAGAAAGTTTATAAATACTTAACTACAAAGCGAACTAATAGCGACCTTTATTATAACGGATTGTGTGCAGTTTGCAAGTAAAAAATCACGCCGATTTCCGGCGTGATTTTTAATGGATGTCGCGCTTGGACATCAAGTGTTTGAACTTCTCATTTTTCGTTTGAAACAGGTGGAGCTGGGGCCCGTATGCATCGATTTGTTGCACGACGTATTGGAACGATTTTGCTTCCCCAGGATACGGTTCACCGGCACGGGCGAGCGTCGTCTCGAAATCCTCCCACAGCACTTCAACCCACGTCAACGCCTCGAGCTCGCTCAAGACATCGTTCTTCTGTTTCAAGATTTCTGCCAAGCGCTCGTATTGTTCGGTCCGGTTCATGTTTTCACCTCCGAAAGCTCCGAGAGCGGAATCGCATGTTCAGCCGTATCCCCTTCGAACGTCCCCCAGCCCATGACGCCGTTCACAAATTTCAAACGGAACGGGCGCTCGTTATAGTTGACGATATACGTCGCCCCCGGCTTGAACGTTTTCGGGTCAATCAAATAACTCTCGGCAATCGCGATCCGTCGCAAGACGACCTCGATCTCACTGACCATGCCCATCTGTTCGGCTTTTCGCTTCCGTTCATGGAGCGCTCGAATCTCTTGTTCGAGCTCATATTTTGATAAATCGCTTAATCGTTTTTCCATTTCGCTCACCTCTCTTGTAGCGTATCAGATTTTTCGTGGAAAAGAAAAAGGCGAAACTGAAACGATGTTCAGTTCGCCTTGAAGTTGTAGAGCGGTTTGATGATTTGATTGATGGTGACGGCCGGCTCGATATAACGGACGATTTCCTTCATCGACTTATAGACAAACGGTGACTCGTCAATCGTCGATGGTCGGACCGAACTTGACCAGACATCTGCCATTGACTTTTTAAATTCGTTGAAGTCGACACGTTTTCGCGCGGCCGAGCGTGACATGACGCGACCGGCGCCGTGTGGTCCCGAGAAGTTCCAGTCTGGGTTCCCCTTGCCAGTACAGATGAGCGAGCCGTCGCGCATGTTCATCGGAATGATGACCCGCTCGCCGTCCCGCGCCGAGATGGCCCCCTTCCGAAGCATCATCGCGTCGTGATCGATGTAGTTGTGGACCGTATCGAATTGATCGACCACGTTCCAGTTCATCGCCTCGACGATGACGTCGGTCATGGCGAGACGGTTGGCGGCCGCATATTGCTGTGCGATGCGCACGTCGTGCATGTAATCTTCCATCGCTTCCCCTTCGACGTAGGCGAGGTCGCGGAAACGTTTCCGTGCCTCACGCTCCGTCTCGAGATAGGCCGAGATGTCCTGCTGCCGTCCCGTTGCCTTCATCCGTTCAATCTCGTCTCGAATGTCGGCCGTCTTCATCATGTGCTCGACCGCCAACTGTTGATAATGGTCGGCGATTTGGACACCAAGGTGGCGTGAGCCGGAGTGGATGACGAGAAACGTGCGTCCCGCTTCGTCCCGGTTCACTTCGATGAAATGATTGCCCGAGCCGAGCGTGCCGACCGAGCGGAGGGCTCGGTCCAGCTTATACGGCGCCCGCACGTCCTCGAGCGGGAGCTCAGAGGCGTAAGCGTGTGCTGTATCCCGGATGTTCATCCCGCTCGGTACGTATTGACGGATGACGTCGTCGAGCCGTTGAAAGTCGATGCGCTTCACCTTGATTTCCGTACAGAGCATGCCACACCCGAGGTCGACGCCGACGAGGTTCGGTACGACCTTGTCGTGAATCGTCATCGTCGTCCCGACGACCGACCCTTTGCCGGCATGCATGTCCGGCATGATTCGAATCGAGGCGCCTTGCGTGAACGGTTGGTCGACGAGCGTTTGGATTTGGGCCCGCGTCGTATCGTCAATCCGTTCATTGAATACTTTGGCCCGGTTATGCTTTCCGATAATCTCCATAAGACCTCCTCAACTGATGGCTTGTTGTTTACTTTGCAGCTCATGCATCCGGGCGTAAACGCCGCCTGCCGCGATGAGCGACTGATGGTTACCCCGCTCGATGATGTGACCGTGGTCGAGGACGAGGATTTGGTCCGCTTCCCGAATCGTCGAGAGACGGTGCGCGATGACGAACGTCGTCCGGCCGTACGTGAGCGTCTTGAGCGCGTCTTGGATGAGTGCTTCCGTCTCTGAATCGACGCTTGCCGTCGCTTCGTCTAAGACGAGGATGGCCGGGTCGAAGACGAGGGCGCGGGCGAAGCTGATCAGCTGGCGCTCTCCGCTCGAGAGCGAGGCGCCGCGTTCGATGACCGGCTCGTCTAACCCGTGTGGCAACTGTTTGACGAAACGATCGGCTCCGACCGCCGTCAATGCGCGCCATACGCGGTCGTCCGAAATCGTCTCGTCGCCGAGCGTCACGTTCGTTCGAATCGAGCCCGTGAACAAGAACGGGTCTTGAAGCACGATGCCGAGATGGGCCCGAACGGCTTGGGTCGGTAGTTTCGTCACGTCCATGCCGTCAATGTTGAGCGTTCCTTCTGACGGGTCATAGAAGCGCATGAGCAAGTTCATAATCGAACTCTTGCCGCTACCGGTATGTCCGACGAGCGCTACCGTCTCACCTGGCGCCGCATGGATATCGATGTGTTGGAGCACCGGCTTCCCGGCTTCATAGCTGAACGACACGTCGTCGAACACGACCTCACCTTTAAAGCGTGCGATACGTTCCGCCGACACGTCTTCCCCTTTCTCGTCGAGCAACTGGAACATCCGGTCTGCCGAGACGAGTGCCTGTTGGAGCGGAGACAGTTGGTTCATGATTTGCGTCACCGGCTCAAAAATCCGTGACACGTAATCGATATAGGCGTACAAAATCCCGAGCGTGAGCACGCTCCCCGTTCCGAGCGTCTGCGCACCGACGACCCAGATGAGTAAGGCGAGTGCCATGTTGCGGAAGAAGTTGACCAAGTTATGCGACATGAGCGCATCCAGTTTGAGCAGCTTCCTTCTTGTTTGGAAGTTATCACTGTTTTTCTCGTTGAACTCGTCATAGACGAGATCTTCTTTGACGTACGACTGAATGATCGGCATCGTTTGGATGCTCTCATTCAATTGGGCGTTCATATCCGCGACGAGGGCGCGGACACGGAAGTTGTTTCGGGTCGACAGGCGTTGGAACAATTTAATCCAAACGATAACGACCGGGATGATGATGAGCGAGACGAGACCGAGGCGCACGTCCAAGAAGAACATGGCGATCAAGACTCCGATCATCATGACGACGCTTTGGAAGACACGTGCGAGCACGCCCAAATATAGGTCGCGAATCGTCTCGGTGTCGTTCGTGACCCGGCTGACGATTTTCCCGATTGGCGTCTGGTCAAAGTAACGGACCGGAATCGTCTGCAAATGCCGCATGACGTCAAGGCGCATCGTTTTGACGATGTTGTGGGCCGAACGTTGCAGGAGCATCTGTTGCCCCCAGTTCAACCCTGCCGCGATGAGAAGCAAGACAACGTACAAACCAGATAGCAACAGCACGGCCCGCAAATCCGTCTCGTAAAAGCGGAAGACGTCGGTCGACGAGAGCGGAACGATATTGTCATACGTCGCCTTCTCTTCGCTTCGCGTGATGGTGAGCACGTCTTCTTCGACCTCACGGACACCACCACTCATGACGGCGTCAGGGACGAGATAATAGCCGTCTGTCGTCTGCACGATCGAGACGGGACGGACGACCGTCTCGCCGTCAAGCCTCGTCTCTTTTTCATAGGAGTTTCCGTCAAAGACGACACTCCCGCCTGACTCGACTTGTACCCAATCCCGCTCGATGGCGACGATGTGGTCGTCGATGATGATTTTGGCGATATACGGTCCGGCCAATTCGGCGCCGACCGCTAAAAATAGTAAGGTCAAACCGAGGAAAATCGAGCGTCTCACTTGTTTGGCATAGCCGACGAGTGAACGGATCGTTTTCTTCCTGCGGACTGGATCTAATTCATATTGATCGATCATGAGAGATTCCCCCTTTCCCGGATTACTCCGACTCTCCTTGTCGAACGTATTGTTCATAATACCAACCGCGTCGTTCCATCAGTTGGTCATGCGTGCCCCGCTCCGTCACACGGCCGTCTTGTAACACAAGAATCTGGTCGGCGTGGGCGACAGCGGACAGGCGGTGTGCGACGATGAACGTCGTCTGTTCGGCCCGGCTCGTCCGGACCGAATCGATGATGCGCGCTTCCGTCTTGGCGTCGACCGCTGAAAGCGAATCGTCGAGCAACAGAATCTCCGGGTCTTTCAAGAGGGCGCGGGCAATCGAGAGCCGTTGTTTCTGACCGCCCGAGAGCATAACCCCTTGTTCTCCGACGACCGTGTCGAGACCGTTCTCCAAATGTTCGATATCAGTGTCGAACGCCGCGAGGCGGATGGCCGTCTCGAGGTCTTGTGCCGACGCATCGTTTGAGCCGAACAAGATGTTGTCGCGGACCGTCTTCGAGAACAGCAAATGTTCCTGCGAGACGTAACCGCTCCAACCGCGGACCGTCTCGAGTTTGATGTCGTGAATCGGGACACCGTTGACGAGTAACGAGTCGTCAATCGGATACTCCCGGAGCAATTGACGCAACAGCGTCGTCTTGCCAGCCCCGGTCGGTCCGACGACCCCAATCGTCTCGCCACGCGACACGTGCAAGACGATGTCTTCGAGTGAGGCACGGGTCGATCCTGGATATTGGAACGACAATGATTTGAACGTGATTTTCTCCGGGACGCCGACTTCGACCGTACCGGTCGAAACGACATCCGGCGTCTCGTTCATCGTCGCTTCGATTCGTTCGAGGCTAGCCGTTCCCCGTTGCACGACGTTAATCAGTTCTCCGAACGCGTACATCGGCCAAATGAGCATCCCGAGATAAATGTTGAACGAGACGAGCTGACCGAGCGTGATGTCGTTCGTGAACACGAGATACGTGCCGAACGACAACCCAATCAAATAACTCAAGCCGACGAGCAGTTTAATGACCGGTTCAAACAAGACGTCGATTTTGGCGACGTGCATGTTTTTGGCCATGACGTCGTCGGTGATTGTATCGAACTTTTTCGTATCCGCATCTTCTTGGACGAACGAGCGGACGACCCGAAGACCTGAAATCGATTCGACGACTTGATCGTTCATCACGCCAAACGCATCCTGCGCCGCTGTGAAGCGGGCATGGATTTGGCGGCCGAGCTTATTCATTGACCAGGCGAGGAGCGGCATCGGTAGGAGTGCCGCGAGCGTCAACTTCCAATCGATGAACACGCCCATGATGGTGAGAGCGATGAGCGTCATATTGAACGAGTCGACGAGCGTCATGACACCGAACCCGGCCGTCCGTTCGACCGCTTTCAAATCGTTCGTCGCGAGCGCCATCAAATCTCCGGTGCGGTGCTGTTGATAAAAGCGCGGTGTCTGCCGGAGCAGATGTCCGAAGAATCTGGCCCGCAATTTTTTCTCGAGCAGGAACGCCGTCCCGAACAGGCGGGCAATCCATACATACGAAAGGACATACGATAAAACCATGATGCTGAGCAATGATCCGACGATGAGGACGAGTCGCTCTGTCGTCAAGCTGCCTTCACGAATCGCATCAATCGCTTGCCCGATAATCCACGGCGGGAGCATATCGACGACCCCGGTGATAATCAACAAGATGATGGCGAAGATATACGTCCGCTTCTGTCTTTTAATAAACCAATCCAATTGTTTAATCAGTTTCATGACTGATTCCCCCTTTCGTCCCTTCCGCGCACGCAAAAAAGCGCACGTCACCTGATTGTGCAACCAATCGGATGAAGTACGCTTCTGAGTCTTCAGTCTTTTGCATGGTCAGGGAAAGGACACTACCCCTATCCAGCTGCCAAATTACGCAGTCAAATACGAGTAGCCATATGATGTTGTGTGTGTGTGTTGTGGTGTTGGGATGTACTTCATCATGCTGGCTCCTCTCTGTTCATAGTTTGAAAATCTACTAAAACCTTAGCAGACTGTTCAGAAAATTGTCAATATTATTGTCGTAAATAATTTGTAACTTTTTACAAGAAGAATGCAGCGAGCATCAAACCGACAAGACCGGTCGCTGTCACGTAATAAATCATTGGCATGAGCGTATAGCGGATAATCGTTCCTTCTTTTCCGAGGAGCCCTGCCACCGAGGCGACTGCGACGACGTTCAAGACGCAAATCATGTTACCGGCGTTCGCCCCCGCCATCTGCATCGACAAGGCAAGTGTCTCGTTGACTCCAACCGACTCGGCGACATTCGTCGTTAAACTCGAGAACATCATGTTTGAGAACGTAGCCGAACCGGAAACGAACGCCCCGAGCGCCCCAATCCACGGTGCGACGAGCGGCCAGACGCCACCGAACGTGTCGGCCGCAGCCGTTGCGAGTTCGACCGGCATCGAAGCGAGACCTGCCCCACCGTTTTCCGAATGAATGAAAATCCGAACCATCGGTACTGAAGCAGCAAGCGTGATCGCCGTCCCGACGACACCGAGCGTCGTCGCTTTAAACACCGAGGTCACTTGCGACCAACTCATGTTATGGAGGAAGAACGTCGCAATCATCGTCAAGATGAACATGAAGCCTGGTGAATAGAACGGTTCCCACGATGTCGAGATGCCTTCGATACTCAAAATGTTCGGCAAATCGATGCGGACGCTACGCGTCAGTTCGTTCAAGAACGGCACGGTCCGCGTCAACACGAGGAAAATCGTTAAAATCAAGTAAGGCGCCCACGCTTTCCATTGCGGAAGCTCGCGTTTGCTTTTGCCGACGGACGGCTTCTCGAGCGGTTGATCGATTTCATCGGCATAACCGTCGAACGTCCATAACCGTTTCGGCATGAGGATGCCTTTGCGTGCCATCGTGACGAGAATGATGAGACCCGTCAGTGCACCAAGCATACCCCCGAACTCGAATCCGAGGATGAGTGTCCAGATGTAGGCCGGGATGCTATAGACGAGCGCCGCGACGATCGCGATCGGGAATACTTCGAGCGCCGGCTTAATCGATTTTTCTTTACTGAAGAATCGCGTCAGCATCAAGATTAAAATGAATGGGATAAAAAGACCAACGAACATATCGATGAGCACCGTCTGCAAGACGACGGTTGTCAAAAACTCAATCGTCTCGGGTTGGTTGACGTCAAGTGACAGCCCGTTCCCAATCCCGATTAAGGCCGGTGTCCCGACCGCACCGAACGTGACGGCCGATACGTCTGCCGACAAGGCGATGACAACGGCAGCGATCGGCGGGAATCCGAGTGCGATTAACAGTGGTGCCGCAACCGTGGCCGGTGTACCGAAACCAGATGCGCCTTCGATGAATGAGACGAACAACCAACCGACGATGAGCACTTGAATCCGGGGATCGGGCGTAATGTTGATGAAGCCGGAACGGATCGCGTTCATACCGCCGCCCTCTTTCATCGTATTCATCATTCCAATCGCACCGTAGACAATCCAGACTGTCGTAACGGCGATGACAAGTCCTTGTAGCGTCGCCGCCATGATCCGCGTCGCGTCGAGCTGCCAAACGAAGAACGCAAGTCCAGCCGTCAAGACGAGAGATAGTGGCATCGCAACCGACGCCGGTAAACGCATAATGACCAATAAGATGAGCACTGCCACAATCGGCATCAGTGCTGTAATCCATTCAAAAATCGTCAATGTAGACCCACCTTTTCAGATTTTTCCCCTACCGTAAACGCATCTCCCATTATGACTCTTGTTCAGCGAGCCTCTCTAACGCCCTCTCGATCACCTCATACGGAAAACCTTTGCGACGAAGCTGCATCTTCATCCGTTGTTTCCGCTCATATGGGGCGTACCCGCTAAACTTTCGATTCAGTTTCTCAGCCTGTGTCAGACAAGCTGAAAGTTCAACGTCCTCATCCTCGTTCTCCCAAAACGTGAGAATCGCCTCTGAAATGATATCAAACGAAAATCCCCTTTGCATCAGGGTTTGTTGAATTCTTTGTTGCACTTCTGTGGCGGAACGGCGATTTGTTTCCATTTGTTTCCGATTTACGAACTTTCCGGCCTTTTCAAGCTGGTCTTCGTGCGAGATGGCGGCGATGACGTCTTCGATAAGATCCGGAGCGATTTGAAGCTGAGCGAGTTCTCGTTTGATTTTGACGGGTCCGCTCGGGCTCGTATTGAACTTTGTCTGGGTGTAAGCTTTGGCGAACTCGGCATCGTTCAAATAGCGCTGTTCAATCAAGCGTTCAATGACGCGTTTGATGGCTGACTCATCTATTTCTTTCTTCACGAGGTAGTCACGCACCTCTGAGACGGCACGCATTCGATACGATAAATAGTTGACGGCCGCTTTATACGCTTTCTGCTCTTCTTCCGCTTGAAGGACGTCCCGGACGAAATCGTCTTCGAGCTCCATCCCTTTCGTCAATCCGTATTTGATGAAGACGTCGAGGTCGATGGCGAACGCGAACTCCTCACGTCCATCTTTTTCAACAAAGACGTTCAACCGGTCTTGGTTTTTCTTTTGGGTCGTAAACTTTGTGATTTTCACAAAATCCCTCCATTTCCTGCTTCTAACATATCACGTTCTCCGTTCGGGCAGGATTTTTGATAAGTTAGAAGAAGGGGTATTATCTGTACAAGACATTCCTATAGTCCTCATACCCGTTTTGAAATCGCTTAAAGGATATTGGAGGGAGACCCATGAAAATAGCAATCACTGGTGGTACCGGATTGATTGGCCGACCGCTCGTACGCGCGCTCGCAGAAGCCGGACATCAAGTCGTCGTATTGACGCGCCACCCACGTCCGCGGCAAGGAGGGATCTCGTTCGTCGAATGGATGACGCCCGATAGTCATCCTGAATCCGAGCTTCAAGACGTCGATGCCATCGTCCATTTGGCAGGAGCCTCGATCAACGACGGACGTTGGACGCACAAACAAAAGCAAGCCATTCTTCAAAGTCGGATCGATGGGACGAAAGAAGTCGTCCGCATCATTAAAAATATGAAACGCAAGCCGAGCGTCGTCATCAGCGGGTCCGCCATCGGGATATACGGTGAAGATCGATCCATCACGTATTCGGAAGCGACACCGCTCCCCGACCGAACCAACTTTTTAGGCAACGTCTGCGTGTTGTGGGAGAAAGAGGCGCAACCCGTTCAAGACATGGGCATCCGTCTCGTCACGATGCGGACCGGTGTCGTCTTATCGAATGACGGCGGCGCCTTCCCACTCATGAAGTTGCCGTACACGCTTGGTGTCGGTGGACGACTCGGCTCCGGTAAGCAATGGGTGCCGTGGATTCATTTAGACGATCTCGTCCGTCTGTTCGTCCATATCCTCGAGACGAGTACAATCGAGGGACCCGTCAATGGCACGGCACCGACGCCTGTCACGATGGACGAATTCGGGAAGACGCTCGGCCGGGTGATGCATCGTCCCCACTGGGCACCCGCCCCAGCGCCGCTCCTCAAACTCGCACTCGGAGAGAAAAGCGTCATCGTCCTCGAAGGAGCGAAAGTCGTTCCGACGAAAGCCCTCAATCACGGTTTCCGGTTCCGCTACGAAACGTTAGAACCTGCCCTGAAACAACTACTTCATTTGACTTGAAAGGAGCCAGCACGTGAGTAATTTGTTAATTCGTAACGCCCATATCTATCCGATCACCGCACCACATTTTTACGGGGACCTTCGCGTCAAAGACGGCAAAATCGTCGAGATGGCGGACTTGTTGGACCCGCTCGACGGAGAGACGGTCATCGAAGCCGAAGGCAACTTCTTGTTCCCCGGCTTCATCGATGCCCACACCCATCTCGCACTGTATGACGAAGGGACGGGTTCAGTCGGGAACGATGCGAACGAGACCGTCGAGGCGATGACCCCGCACGCACGGGCCATCGATGGCGTCTATCCGCTCGATGAGGGCTTCCGGGAAGCGCTCATGGCCGGGGTGACAGCCGTCCAAGTCATGCCTGGCAGTATGAACGTCATCGGCGGTGTGACAAGTGTCATCAAAACCCATGGTCGCTTCATCGAGGACATGGTGCTCCGCCGCTATGCCGGCCTGAAACTCGCGCTCGGCGAGAACCCGAAGCGCGTCCACAGTATGGGGAAGTCCGGCGAGTTGACCCGGATGGGAATCATGGGCTTGTTGCGTGAAGCGTTCCGGACCGTTGATTCGACGAAGACGATCGGCACGTTCGGTAGCCAGATGATTCAACTGGCGCTCGATCGCAAGATGCCGATTCGTGTCCACGCCCACCGCGCCGACGATATTTTATCGGTCGTCCGCTTCGCACAAGAGTTCGACCTCGATTATCGGATTGAGCACTGTACGGAAGGACATCTCGTCGCCGAAAAGTTGCGCGAACTCGGTGTCAAACACGTCACCGTTGGACCGACGTTCACACGGAAGTCGAAAATCGAGCTCCAAAACAAGACGTGGGAGACGTATCGCATCTTACATGAGCACGATATGATCGTCTCCATCACGACGGACCATCCTTATACGCCGGTTCAATATTTGAATCTGTGCGCCGGTCTTGCTGCCCGCGAAGGACTTCCCGTCGACGTCGCGCTCCGCGCCATCACGATTCATCCGGCTGAATCGCTCGGAGTAGACGACCGCATCGGCTCGCTCGAAATCGGCAAAGATGCCGATCTTGTCCTATGGAGCCATTTCCCGCTCGACTACATGTCAAAGCCGATTATGACCATCGTCGACGGTCACATCGTTTACTCGACGAGCCGTTCGAAAACGCATCACGAGATGTGAGTGACACCAGTAGTGAAAGCGCTCTTATTATTTTTTTGTGAAGTTGCATTTTATTTACTTGCTTTTTTAAAAAAACTATATAAAATAATCTTGTAACTTCATAAAAGGGAGCAGCCAAGGCAAGTTCGAACAACGAAGCCAGAAGTATGCTTTCGTTACAACTATTCTTCAGCGGTCTGAAATAGGAGGAGGAATGTAAAGGTGCTCAAATTTCGTGAGCTTACCGACTGCGCGGAGTTGTTCGAACTGATGCAACACCCAGATGTCTTTCCATATGTCCGTCAAAAGACGGTCCACTTTGACGAGTTTTTATTTAGCACGAAGCAAATCATCGAGCTAGAAGAGCAAGGAAACATCATCTCACGTACCATCACGAACGAGTTTGGTACCCCAATCGGGACAATCAGCTTGTTCGATGTGGAATCCGGCTATGGATTCCTCGGGACGTGGCTTGGCAAACCGTATCACGGCAAAGGTTACAATCAAGTCGCGAAAGAAGCGTTCTTCTCAGAACTTTTCTTCGAACTTGATATTGAAAGTGTATTTTTGAAAATCCGTCAATCGAATGAGCGTTCAATCGCGGCGGCGGAAAAACTGCCGTACGCTTTCTGCGCCAATGAGATTCGGTCTGAATTACTAACTGAAATCAATCAAGGTGATGTCGAATACGTGCTGTATGAAGTGTCGAAGTCGAGTTTCCAACTTTACTTGCACTCACTCCATGCGCCTGAATTCGACCATACGTACGAAGCCCAGCTCGAAGCATAAGCCAATTCTGACAAAGAATTGGCTTTTTTGTGGCGTTTTTGTGTGGATTTCATGAGGACAACTTTACGACAATGAATATTTCTGTTCTAATTCGGAGAGATAGGTATGATAGAAGTATGAGGGAATTATCACACGTCCTCGTTAACCGTTTTGTAAAGGAGAATGCCCAATGTCAGAACCAACGTTTCGCATCTTAGTGACCGATGATGAAGAGCAAATGCGGGATTTACTCGTTTCGAACTTAGAGAAGGAAGGATACGAGACCGTCACAGCAACGAACGGTCTCGAGGCAATCGACTTATTGAAAGAACAGTCGTTCCACCTCGTGCTGCTCGACGTGATGATGCCTGAACTCGACGGCCTCACGGCATGCATGCGCATCCGTGAGTTCTCGAACGTGCCGATCATTATGCTAACGGCCCGCTCAGAAGAACTCGATCGCATCCACGGCTTGAAGATTGGCGCGGACGACTATATCACGAAGCCGTTCAGCCCCCGCGAGTTGCTCGCTCGAATCGAAGCGACGCTTCGTCGGACGCATAATTTCTCGAAAGAACAAGAAGCGACGTTCGATACCGGAGTCTTGTCCATCGATATCGATGGCCGTGCGGTCAGCGTGAAAGGCAAAACGGTCAACTTGACCCGGAAAGAGTTCGATTTGCTCTACTTGTTCATCACGAACGAAGAGAAAGTGTTCTCGCGTGAACAATTGCTCGACCAAATTTGGGGTACCGAGTATCACGGTAACCTCCGAACGGTCGACACCCATATCAAGACACTTCGTCTCAAGCTCGGCGAAGCGGGTGGCTACATCCAAACCGTCTGGGGGATCGGCTATAAGTTCGAGGCGACCGTATGAAGCAATACACGATCCGGAAGCGGATTTGGATCACCATCTGGACCGCAAGCCTCTTCTCCGCGTTCGTGTTCATCATCATGACGTTTTACTTGTATGACAAGTTTTATATTCAGACGCAAGAAGAACTGCTCATCAACCGCGGAGAGAAGCTCGTCACCATCTATAAGGCGGACGGCTTCTCTGACGCGTTTTCCGACAGTATGACGTACACGAACGAACTGACCGAGACGAAAGTGTTTCTCTCGTCCGTCCGGGAAGACAGTCTCGGATCGGGCAAGACGTTTTTACGGGAGCAGGACCTCGCCAAGTTGCAAGACGGCTATGCGATTTCTGTTACCCGCAAACACCCGACCGAAGACGTCGACATCCTCATGTCCGCCTTCCCGCTCATCCGAGACGGCGAACTCGATAATGCGCTCATCCTGTATATGGAGCTGAGTAAAATCAGTGAACCGTTCCAACCGATTCGGCTCATGATCACGTTCTTGCTCATCTTGATGATCGTGAACTTACTCATTTTCGGCACTCAGATTATCGATACAATCATCCAACCGCTGATTCAAATGAAACGAGCGTCCCAAGTGTATGCCAAAGGTGATTTCTCGCACCGCATCCCCATCTATTACGATGATGAGATTGGTGAGCTTGCCGAGACACTGAACCGGATGGCCGAATCGCTCGGTCTCGTCGAAGAACAACGGAAAGAGTTCTTGGCGAACGTGAGCCACGAATTGCGGACGCCACTGTCGTATATTCGTGGTTATACCGAGATGCTCCAAGACCCGTCGCTCGATGAGAAAACGAAAAATCAATATTATGAGATTATCGAGAACGAGACCGAACGGTTGCAACGACTCGTCAACGATTTGCTCGACTTGGCCCAACTCGAGCGTGATTCGTATCCGATGACGAAAGAACCAGTCGTCTATTCGCAAGTGCTCGAAGACGTTCTCTATCGCTTCGAGCCGATCGCGCGGGCGAAAGGCGTCACCATCGAGACGGACCTCGACTTCGACTTGATTATTCTCGGGGACCACGATCGACTCGAGCAAGTCGTCGGGAATTTGCTCGATAACGCGCTCCGCTATACGGAAGCCGGCAAATCGATTCATGTGAAGACGTATGCGACCGCGAACAATGCCGTCACCGAGATTCATGACGAAGGCCGGGGCATCCCGAAAGAAGACCTCGATCAGCTGACGAAACGATTCTATCGCGTCAATAAGTCACGGACACGCGAAGACGGCGGGACCGGACTCGGGCTCGCCATCGCCAAACATATTATGGAGCGCCACGGCGGCTCGATGCACTTCGCCTCAGAAGTCGGCAACGGGACGACCGTCACACTCACGCTCCCCCTTTTACCGGACGAAGATATTTAAAAAACAGACAGCCGCGATGGCTGTCTGTTTTTTAGATGTCCTTCCCTTTATAGGCATCATCTGATTCATTCATGAGACGCTCCCGCTCAGCGTGCGTCTGCGGAAAGCCGTTCGCTTGCCACTCGGCCCGATAGTTCGAATCGAGCTGAGTGAGTCCAGCCTCCGCCTCATCTTTATCCGAGTCGACACTTTCCATGCGATCCATTTTGCTCCATGTATCCTCATCGCGGTCTTGCGTCAAGAGCGCTGCCACTTTTGGCGCGACAAGCGCAGCTCCGGCTACCCCGAGTACGATGCCCATCAATACTTTCTTATCCATCCGAATACCCCTCCTTAGTCACTATGTACCGATAATTCCACTGTTCCGCAAAATCGAAACCCATTTTCTAAAGCGTTTACACAATTTAACAGAGTGGAATAACAATCAACACAAGGAGGCGATGAGGATGAAGAAATCACAGAACCCGTCAAAGCGACCGTTCGATAATCCGGATGCTGTCGATACCGACAAGGAGAGCATCTTCGACCAGGAGGGCATGGAGACCGTCGACCCGATTCCGGTGGAAGAGCTGAACCAAAAAGTGAAGGATGAAAAACAGAAACGACACTCGAAGGACGACTCAGCCAGCGAGAAAAAATATGACGGCAACAAATAAAGATGCGGACGAATTCGTCCGCATCTTTATTTCACGTTAAATCTTTTGGCGAGAAGCCGTATGGTAGCATCTCTTCTTTTGTCATCACTTTCGTCTCTCCGGCCATGTTCGCGAGAATCAACGTAAAGTCGTCACTCGCAAACTCGGCAATGACTTGACGGCAAGCGCCACACGGCGAGATTGGGCCCCCTGTGTCTCCAACGACAACGACCGTCTCGATTGCCTTGCTGCCTTCCGATACCGCTTTAAAGATGGCGGTCCGTTCTGCACACATCGACAACCCGTACGAAGCGTTTTCGACGTTGCAACCTAAAATTTCTTTGCCGGTCTCATCAATGACGACGGCCCCGACATTGAATTTCGAATACGGTGTATAGGCACGCGAGCGTGCATCAATTGCTTTATGGACAAGCTCGTTCACTTTTTCTTGTGGGATCATCTGATGTTCCTCCGCTTCTTAACGTTTATCAAAAGAAGTCTGACATCTGAACTATAGCGTGAAAACACTGTTTTTGCAAGCGTTTTCACAACCCCGTCAATACTTTTTCTTTTTCTTCTTCTCGAAGACGACGATTGACTCGACGTGCGCCGTCTGTGGGAACATATCGTACGGCTGGATATAGTTGATTTTATAGTCGGCTTTCATGAGTTGGTCCGCATCCCGTGCGAGTGTCTGCGGGTTACATGACACGTAGACGATGCGTTTCGCTTTCGATGAGATCATTGCGTTAAGGAGCTGATGATCCACACCTGTGCGCGGCGGATCGACGACGATAACATCTGGAATCCAACCGTCCTTGACCCAGCGCGGAATCCAGTGCTCGGCCCGGCCTTCAACATAGGTTGCATGGCTGAACCCGTTCTCGCGCATGTGCGCATTCGCATCTTCGACTGCTTCTGGGACGACTTCCATCCCGCGAATCTCTTTTGCATGTGGCGCCAGCCATAGCCCGATTGAACCGACACCAGCGTACGCATCGATGACCCGTTCTTCACCCGTCAGTCCAGCCGCCTCGACGACTTCCCGATACATGACTTCCGTCTGGGCCGGATTGAGTTGGAAGAACGCACGCGGTGACAAGTGGTAATGGACGTCGTCAAGCTGTTCGTCCATCTTGTCTTGCCCGGCGATATGAACCGTGCGGTACCCGAAGATGACGCCTGAACGGTTCGAGTTAATATTCAAGTGGAACGACACGACGTTCGGCAACGCCATGATGCGGTCACTCAGTTCGTCCAAACGCGGGACATCTTCATTCCCGACGACGAGTACGACTTGGACGTCATCCGTCTTATAACCCGAGCGAACGATGACGGTACGGGCAAAACCGACGTCACGGCGCGCGTCGTAGACCGGGATGTCGAGTTCGTTTAAAATACGGACGATGGCGTTGTTGATGTTCGTCGTGTCTCGCTGCTGTACCATGCAGTGCTCGATCGGCACGAGCTCGTTCGTGTTCGGCTTATAGAGGCCTGACACGATCTCACCGCGGCGCGTCGAGAGCGGGAATTGCGATTTGTTACGATAATACCAAGGGTTGTCCATCCCTTTCGTACCACGGATATCCGACTTGTCGACGTTCAATTTCGTCTTTTGACGGAACGCGTTGCGGACGATCTCTTCTTTATAGTCCATCTGCAGGCGCGGGCTCATATGTTGAATTTGGCAACCGCCACACTCGTCATAAATCGGACACGGCGGTGTGACCCGTTCCGGTGAATCGTTGTCACGCTTGATGACACGTGCCTCGGCGTAGTTCCGCTCGACGCGCGTGATTTCGACTTTCGCTTTCTCTCCAGGCAATAAGTTCGGGATAAAGATAACCATGCGATCAATCGTCGCGATGCCCTCTCCGTTAATGCCTAGCCGCTCGGCTTGGGCGCTTGTGTATTCTCCTACGATCAGTTTCAATGTGTTTCATC
Organism: Exiguobacterium sp. s149; assembly: GCF_018618395.1. Lineage (NCBI taxonomy): Bacteria > Bacillati > Bacillota > Bacilli > Caryophanales > Exiguobacterium > Exiguobacterium sp. s149. The sequence continues at coordinate 167,339 of NZ_JACSLZ010000006.1, read as the reverse complement.
CTTTCGAGATACTTGTTCTAAATCTTTGGCGTAACGTACGACTTTCGCACGTAAGGAATCAATATCAGCTAACAATCGATGCAAATCCTCTGGCGTCGTGAATTCGTCCAACGTATTGACTGATAAGCACAGCAATTCCGTTCTCGATTTTAACACGTTCATTTTTCCTGCCGTATCTGTTCGTGATTTACCCATCTCGTGATCGCTCCTTTGGTTCGTGACAAAGAGTTGTTATTATAGCATACTATTTCGTGTGACTTGATGAAAAGGTGGAATTGATATGCAAAACATCTCGACAACGTTTGATCCGTGGGAAGCATACCTCGATCAAACCGAGTTCGGTCGCCTCGTCCTTTCGAATGTCGAAGTGACGACGACCAAGCTATGCAACATGCGCTGCGAACATTGCGCGGTCGGCTATATGCTCGACCAGACGGAAGAGCCCGAAGTCCCGCTCGAGCTACTCATCTCGCGTCTCGACGAGATCGAGCACTTGCGCGCGTTCTCGATTACGGGTGGCGAACCGATGCTGTCGATGAAGTCGGTGCGGAACTATGTCGTCCCTCTTCTGAAATACGCGAAGGAACGGGGAGCCCGCACGCAAATTAACTCGAACTTGACACTCCCGCTCGCTCGCTACCATCTTATTACCCCTTACCTCGACGTTTTGCACATTTCGCATAACTGGGGGACTGACGCCGACTTCTTAGAGGGCGGTTTCGCGATGATGGACCGGAAACCGAGCGCGGAGGCACGTTTGAAGATGCTTCAGACGATGAAAGACAACGCCCGTGCGCTCACGGCCGAGGGTGTGATCGTATCGGCCGAGACGATGCTCAACAAACGGACGATTCCGCACTTGAAGGAAATCCATGAAGAAATCGTCGCACTCGGCTGTCAACGTCATGAAGTGCACCCCATGTACCCTGCCGATTTCGCAAGTGCGCTCGAGTCGGCATCACTCCCTGACACCCGCCAGGCGATTCACGACCTGCTCGACGTCCGGGACGAGAACGTGTGGATGCTGTTCGGGACGTTACCGTTTTATGCTTGCTCCGACTTGCCGGAAGACCGCGCTTTATTGAAGCGGCTCCACGAGGCGAAGAACGTCACCGTACGAAATGACCCGGATGGCCGCTCGCGCCTCAACACGAACATCTTCGACGGCCAAATCATTGTCACCGACTTCGGCGACGAGCTCGGCACGCTTGGGACGTTGTATGACACCTCGTTCCAAGACGCGTATGAGTCGTGGACGAACAGCAGTTTGAACGCCACACTGTCCTGCCACTGCCCGGCCGTCAAATGCCTCGGTCCGAACGCTCTCGTCAAACAAGCGTACTATCCTGACGTGAACTTCCGGGAACGTGTGGCCGAACCGTTTTAATTGCTTCGATTCGGGAAATATTCAGTATATAAACTGAATCGAGGTGTTTGAAGATGACAGCCATCTATGTATTCATGATCACCCTCATGGCCATCATCATTTTCGGTGGTGTGCTCAGCATCTTATTGACAGCCGCATTCGTTTCAGACAAAGTAGACCGTGATGAAGTATTCAGTCAAGGCAGTTGGGACGATGAACTCTTACACTTGAACCATGTACCCCAACCGATTGACGAGCCAAAAAGCTGAGACTCTTCTCAGCTTTTTACTATGCAATCAATGATGAGGTGAACTATGCAACGCTTTCGATTTTCGATTTTATTACTTGTCGTCTTTATCTCCGGCTTGATTCAAGGTGCGCTCATCCCGCTTTTGTCGACACTTATCGAACGGGATGGCAACCCGGCCTGGTTGAACGGGTTGAACGCGACCATGCTCTATCTCGGGGTCATCGTCTCCGCCCCGCTACTCGAACGGTTCGTCCGCAAGTACGGGTTTCGTCCCACCATCGTCCTTGGCATCATCTTGACGGCGCTCGCTACGTTCTTCTTGCCGCTCTGGCCGTCACTGCTCATGTGGGCGCTCATGCGTTTCGTCATCGGCTTCGGTGATTCAGCGCTCCATTACGGATCCCAAGTGTGGGTCACATCCGCGAGCGACAAGCGGAGCCTGGGTCGGGCAATGGCGTATTACGGGATGGCGTTCAGCCTCGGTTTCGCGGTCGGTCCGCTTATCGCGCCGCTCGTCGACCTTCACTTTTGGCTGCCGTTCCTCGTCTTAATCATCTTTTGTCTCGCATCCTTGTTCTTGATCTTCAAGGTTGACAATGAGTATCCTGAGGCCGAGAAAGTGAAGACCGACTCGAAAGGACGCATCCGACTCGTCCTCATCGGCGGCGGGTATACGCTCTTACCTGCTTTTACATATGGGTTCCTTGAAGCGAGCTTGAATGCCAACTTACCGATTTTCACAGTCCGCAACGATATCGGGCTCACGCAGACAAGTACGCTTATCACGACGTTCATCGTCACCTCGATTATTGTGCAATTACCGCTCGGTCGGCTCGCCGATCACTTCGGGAAAAAGCGGATCCTTCAAATCGTTTTAACACTCGGTACACTCGTCTTCGCGATCGCCAACCTGGCTGTCGACCATTATATCTGGCTCCTCGTCTTGTTCGCACTCGCCGGCGCCGGGCTCGGCTCGACATATTCGCTCGGACTGGCCCATATGACGGAAGTATTGCCACGTTCGTTGTTACCGACCGGCAATATGCTCTATAGTATCTCCTTCAGCGTCGGTTCGATTAGCGGACCGATGATTGGCGCGTTTTGGATCGCATTACCAAAAGAAGTGTATTTCTTGATGTACGCGCTCATTCTTGGAATTTTGGCCGTCAGTTTGTTCACGGCGAAAGCCAAGCCAATTGACGTCTAAAAGGGAGGGTCTCGGCGGAGACCCTCCCTTTTTCACGTTATTCTTTCACCGGACCGAGCCTGACATCGTTTCGTTCGAACGCCCGCATGAACACCTCATCGAGCGCGAACGGTTCCGTCTCGAGCGAGGCCAACACGTCGGACTTGATTGTGACTTCAATGACTCGGTCATTGATTTGCCATTTCGTCTGAATGTCTTCGCCATGCCTCATAGCACGCGCGTCCACTTGCTCATGATGTTCCTTCAACCCGCGACTTACGCACTTCATCACGTATTTGACATACTCGTCTCGCGGTTGGCGAGAGATGAGTATGTTTCGGACGATTGGATTTCTTGCCACGGTAGCACCCTCCTTTCTTTTCGATTCGCACGCAAGTCTTTACAACGAAGACCGATTTCAACTGAAAGAATTCAGAATTTTTAATATATTTTGCCATGGGAACAAGATTCCGTCAACCATGCCTCTCCCTCACTTTGTCATCGCACTCCCCGATTCGCTCGTCCTTGAAAATATGTGGAGAGATAAATCCCAGCGATGACGAACAACAACCCGACGAGCGCGTTCCATGGAATCGTCTCCCCGAGTAACACGCTCGATAGGACGACACCGAATAAGGGAACAAAGAACATATAGAGCGATACCCGGCTGACCGGATTATATTTCATCAGCGTATTCCATAATGTGAACCCGACCGCCGACAAGAGGGCGAGATACAACAAGAAGAAGAGGGTCGTCACGGTGTAAGGCAGGAACACATCCCCTGGCGCAAGCACGTAACCGACGATGAGTAGTCCGAGCGAGCCAATCACCATCGCCCAAGCCGTCATCGGAGCGACGTCATGCGTGCGCGAATAATCTTTTGCAACCAAATTCCCGAACGCACCTGAGATCATCGCCAGAATCAGCAGAATCTCTCCAATCCCAAACCCGACTTCCGTGCTTGCCGTCGGCCAGTTGGCGATGACGATTCCGGAGAATCCGAGCGTAAGGGCAATCCCTTTCAAGTGATTCAAGCGATCATCCTCATAACGAAAATGAGCGAGTGCCATCTGGAAAAATGACGTCGATCCCGCGATAATCGAGCCCTGCACCCCCGTCGAGATGGAAAGTCCGACATAGAAGAACAAATATTGTAAGAACGTCAGAAATGCCCCTAAATGCGCATACGCCTTTAGCTTTTCAGCAGTTAAGCGAATCGGGCGCTTGAAGACGAGTCGACTGATGACGAGTAAGAGCAGACCGGCCAATAAAAAGCGCTCCCCGGCAAAGAACAGCTGTTGGCCGTATTCGTGTTCCTGGATATCGAGCGCTTCGTAGCTCAGTTTGATGAACGGAAAGGCGCTCCCCCATAAAAACGTGTTGAACAGGGCTAAGAACGTGACCGTCCAAGGACGTTGAAATACATTCGGCATGACACAAAAACTCCTTAATCTTTTAGTTTGAGAGTGCTTACGTTTGGTGCTAAAATAGACTTACACGATAATCATTATAAATAAGGCATTCACCTTTAAATCACGTTAAACCTAATAATATCAACAATGGATAATGATAATCATCCTCATTCATTATCATTTAAATGATATGTATTCTCAATTAGAAAGAGGTGCTCAAATGAACACATCAACCGTCACACACGAAAAAAGCCACGTCTTCAAACGGGCCAGCTGGGTCGAACATATCGAGCTCATCATGGCGCTCATCAGTGGTGTATTGATTGTACTCGCATATATCGCGGAAAGACAAGACGGAGCTCCTGCGCTCTACGTCACTCTGTATTTGACTGCCTTTTTAATCGGCGGATATGCCAAAGCCAAGGAAGGCTTGACCGCTACATGGGAGACGCGCTCCTTGAACGTCGAGCTACTCATGATTATCGCCGCCATCGGTGCCGCTTCAATCGGGTACTGGATGGAAGGCGCCATCCTTATCTTCATCTTCGCGTTATCAGGCGCTCTTGAGACGTATACGATGAATAAAAATGAGCGTGCCCTTGAATCGCTCATGGAACTCCAACCTGAGCAAGCGACTCGATTGAACAGCTCGGGCGGCCTCGAGGTCGTCCATATCGACGAACTGCGCGTCGGTGACCACATCTACGTAAGACCCGGCGAGCGCATCCCGGTCGACGGTCGGATTTTGAAAGGTAGCGCCTCGATTGAGGAAGCCGCCATCACCGGTGAATCGATTCCAGTCGACCGAAACGTCGGCGATGAGGTATATGGATCAAGTGTAAACTTGAACGGTGTCTTGACGCTTGAAGTGACAAAGCTCGCCACAGAGACATTGTTCCAAAAAATCATTCAAATGGTCCAGCAAGCGCAAGAAGAAAAATCACCGTCCGCCCAGTTCATCGACCGGTACGAGGGACGCTACGTTCAAGTCGTGCTCGCTTCCGTCACGGCAATCATCTTGCTCGGCCCGGTATTGACGTCATGGTCGCTCGAGACGAGCATTTACCGCGGGATGATCCTTCTCGTTGTCGCTTCGCCGTGTGCCCTCGTTGCCGCCATCACGCCGGCCGCACTCGCAGCCATTGCCTCGTCTGCTAAACACGGGATTTTATTCAAAGGCGGCGTCCATATCGAAAATATGGGACGTTTGAAAGCCGTCGCGTTCGATAAGACCGGTACGCTCACAATCGGTAAACCAGAAGTCCAAGCGGCGTTGATTCATCCCAATACGACACAAGAACACGTGTATCGCATTGTCAGCTTGATTGAAGAACATTCGATGCATCCGCTCGCCGAGGCGCTCGTTCAGTACACGGGCAGTTATACGGGGGCGATGGAACACTTTAAAGACGTGACCGGGTCTGGGATTGAAGCGACCATCGACGGTGTCGCTTACCGGGTCGGTAAACAGAAATTCGCCGATCGCAGCCACGACTTTTTCAGCGACGAAGTCGAACGTTTGAAAGCGGCCGGCCATACACTCGTATTCATCAGTGACGAAGAGAAGACAATTGGGGCGTTCGCGCTTCGAGACACGTTGCGTCCCGAGGCCAAGCAAGCGATCGAGCGACTCAACCACCTCGGCATCGCCACCATCATGATCACGGGTGACAACGAGGCAACAGCACGCGCCATCGCCTCCGAGGCCGGCTTGACCCGCTATATCGCCGAGTGTCTTCCGGAAGATAAAGTCGAGCACATTAAACGATTGAAACAAGAGTATGGCAGCATCGGCATGATTGGTGACGGGATTAACGACGCCCCTGCCCTCGCGACGGCCGATGTCGGGATTGCGATGGGAGAAGGGACGGACGCCGCTCTCGAGACGGCCGACGTCGTCTTGATGAAGAACGACTTGAACCGCCTAAGCTCGGCCATCAAACAGTCGCGTAAGTTGAATCGGGTCGTCCTCCAAAACGTCGTGTTCGCATTAGGGGTCATCCTCATATTGATTGCGACGAACATCTTCGAATTGCTCGTCATGCCATTCGCCGTCGTCGGGCACGAAGGATCGACCATCCTCGTCATTTTGAACGGCCTGCGCTTGCTCAGCACATCATGGGACTGACAAAATTCGACATTTTCCGAAACCGTCATTGAAAGCCGTTGGCGATTTCGCTATAATTGAAACAATGTGTCTAATTAGACCGGAACTGATTAGGAAGATTGGCTAAAGGTGGTACAGTGTATGAATACGATAGCAGTAATCGGCAAAGTGTTTGTCGATATTAAAGGAACCTCGTTCGCCCCGCTCCATAAAGATGCCAAGAACGTCGGTGACATCGCGTTCTCAAACGGCGGAACCGGCCGTAACGTCGCTCAAAATTTAGGTGTCCTCGGCAATGATGTCCGTTTCGTGTCGACCGTGACGAACGATCAAATCGGGATGGGTGTCCTCGAGGAACTCCGCGGTTTGAATGTGAACGTCGATCACGTCGATTTGCTCGACGACAACGGCATGGGCATGTGGCTGGCCGTCATGGATAACAACGGCGATCTTCAAACGTCAATCTCGAAGCAACCGGACGAGGCGATGATGGAAGAATGTATCCTTCGTCGCATCGATACGGTGTTCGCCGAAAGTCAGGCGGTCGCCATAGACCTCGACTTGTCGGTCAACGTGCTGAACGAGACGATTGAACTGTGCCGCGAGATGAAACTCCCGCTTTACGGCGTGTGCGGCCATTTGTCTGTCATCGAACGGAACCGCCACTTGCTTCAAGGCTTCACCGGCTTCATCTGCAGCCGTGAAGAGGCGGAGATTTTGTCTGATATGTCGATTGTCACGGTGGACGATGCGTTACGCGTCGCTGAAGTGCTCGCCATGAAAGGTGCCCCGCTCACAATCGTCACGATGAGTGAACTCGGTGCGGTCTATGTCGATTTGCGCACGAACGAACAAGGACACGTCCCGACGACGAAAGTGAAAGTCGCCGACTCGACCGGTGCCGGTGACTCGTTCTTCTCCGCTGTCATTTCCGAATTGATGAAACGTCATCCGATTGAGGATGCGCTCCGACTCGGAATGCGCGTCGCCGGGAAAGTCATCGCCTCACACGATAATGGCCTGACGCCTGATATGTATGCATCACTCGAACAACCAGCAGCAGATTAACCAAAACGCATCGGCCGCGAGTCGATGCGTTTTGTTCACGATTCGAAATCGAAAGGAACGATTCCATTGGTCAGAACGAAATTACGCAGTGCCATCATCCTCGTGAATGAACATGACGAAGTCGCGCTCATTCGCCGAGAAAAAGAGAACCTCTTGTATTATGTCTTCCCAGGTGGCGGAGTCGAATTCGGCCATACCGCGGAAGAGACGGCCGTCCGTGAGGCGTTCGAAGAGCTCGGCGTCCACGTCGAACTCGAAGGGGTCGCCGCTCACGTCGCTTTTAACGGTGAGTTGAACCCGTATTATTGGGCCCGCGTGACCGGTGGCGAATTCGGGACCGGCACAGGCGAAGAGTTTCAAGCCGAACAGACGAACGGTTCATACACACCGATGTGGGTGAAACGCAGCGCGCTCAGCCATTTGCCGGTACGACCGCCGTCACTCGCCGACTTGCTCGCGAACGAGACCGAGCGCTTTTTCAATAAAACGCTGGCCGAAGACTGATTTTATGTGTAGCCTCCTGACATTTCGGGAAAGAAAGTTTCTAACGATAACATTCAGGAGGCTCATACATGGATACTACAGAAGTGAAAGAAAAAAAGAATTGGTTCGCCTTCGGGAAGGAACTGCTTCGTCGCTTCAAAGAACATGATGTTCAAGATTACGGCGCGACGCTCGCTTTTTTTTGGTTCTTATCGATTTTCCCGGGCATCATCTTCATTCTCGCGTTGCTGTCGTTCTTCGACATCTCGCAGGCGTCGTTCCAAGAACAGTTGAACAACTTGGCGCCTGGGGCGGCTGCGACTGAATTTTTGACCGGGATTTTTGACGCGATTGGCGAACCGCGCGGCGGACTCCTCTCAATCGGTGCGATTTTGGCGATTTGGTCAGCCGCTAAAGGGGTCGAACGTTTGATTAACATGGCGATTCACGCATACGGGGAAGACAACGAACGAAACTTCTTCGTCAGCAAAGGCATCGCGCTCGGCATGACGCTCTTGCTCGGTGTCGGCGTACTGTTGCTCATCGTCTCGAACGTGTTCGGTTCACAAATCATCGACTTTTTGATGCGCTTCATCCCCATCTCAGGGGCTGACGTCATCTTGATTAACGTGTTCCGCTACGTGTTGACGACACTCATCTTGATTTTGACGCTCTCGATCTTTTATAAGATTGCTCCTCAACAACACGTGTTTTGGAAGAGCACGATTCCAGGCGCGATCTTCGGCGTCATCGCCTGGCAGCTCGTCTCGCTCGGATTCAGCTTGTACGTCTCGAACTTCGGCAACTACGATTCGACGTACGGTTCACTCGGGGGGATTATCGTCACGTTGCTCTGGTTACAATTGACCGGCATGATCATTTTGATTGGGTCAGAAATCAACGCCACATGGCAACGTTTCTTCAAAACGCCGAGCGAGCGTGAGTACGAGAAAAACTTTAAGAAAAACAAAAAGTCCAAATCGAAAGATTCGGACGAGGACGAGTATAAAGACATTCCCGTCAACACATACGGGTAACCAAAAAAGGCGGTCTCTGCAGAGACCGCCTTTTGCGTTATGCTTCGACGACATCGAGACGTCCCGTCGCCGGATCGATAACGAATCCGTGGACGTTCGTGCCCGGTGGCAAGAGTGGATGGTTTTTGATGAGACTGACCGAGTTGACGACGTTCGCTTCGACCGAGTCAAACCCGTGTAACCACTTCTCCAAATCCATACCCGACGATTTGAGCGTCTGGAGCGTTTGCGGTTCGATTCCGCGACGCTCCATTTCGCCGATGACCGCGTTCGGGTCGATGGCCGCCATCCCGCAATCATAGTGCCCGATGACGATGACTTCTTCCGCTCCGAGCGCATACAGCGCGACAAGAATGGAACGCATGACCGAACCGAACGGATGCGATAGGACAGCACCCGCATTTTTTATGATTTTAGCATCCCCGTTTTTCAAACCGAGAGCTTTCGGCAGTAACGCCGTCAGACGTGTATCCATACATGTTAAAATGACAATTTTCTTATCGGGAAACTTGTCCGAGACGAACTCTTCGTATTGTTTCTCCGAGACGAATTTTTCATTGAACGCTAACATTTCTTGAACGACTGACATATGGTTCCCTCCTTTTATTTACGCGATGAATCGCGCGACCATCAAACCGATGACCATCCAAGCACCGAACAACGTGTTCACTTTTGCGGTCATCGCCATCGCTGGCATCAATTGAGCCGGTTCCTGTTTGACCCAAAAGCGTTTCACCGCCCGAATCATAATCGGAATGGTCAAGAGTGACAACAGCACCCAAGGCGTCACGCCAAACCCGACGACAGCGACGATAATGCCAATCAACGCCGCGATAAAGAATCCGGCTAAGACGAGAACCGCACGTCGATGTCCGACGAGACAGGCAATCGTTTTGCGCCCGTTCACTTTGTCGTTATCTAAGTCGCGAATATTGTTCGCGAGCAAGATGGCCCCGATTAAAATCGCCATCGGGAACGACACGAGCAACAGCTCCGTCGTCACCGTTCCGATTTGGAGGTATCCTGAAATCCCGATAATGACATACCCCATGAACAGACCGGCGACGAGTTCACCGAACGGCGTATAGGCGATGGGAAGCGGACCTCCTGTATAGAGGAACCCGACGACCATCGACAACACACCGATCCAAATCAAGTGCCAGCTCGTCGAAGCGGCGATATAAAGACCGAGCACGGCCGCTACCCCGTACATCCCAAGGGCAATCCCGAGCACTTGGCCCGATGTGAATCCATCGCGTACGATTGAACCGCCGATTCCAATCGACCCTTCATGGTCGAGCCCGCGCTTATAATCGTAATACTCATTGAATAAATTCGTCGCGATTTGAATCAAGACCGAGGCGATGAGCATCGCCAGGAACAGTCCCCATTTCAATTCGACTTGCCCGAGGACGATGAACGTCCCTAACAGCACCGGTATGAAGCTCGCCGTCAATGTGTGCGGACGAATCATGCGCCAATAGGCACCTTTCTCTCTCTTCTTCATGCACTTCCCTCCCTTCGTTAGTTTACGTCTCTTTAAAAAAATCTGTCAATGCCCGTCGCTCGAACGGTTCCCTTCACTTTCCCGAGCATTTGACGGCCAGTTCTGCCGTGAAGTCATGATACACTAAAGAATGAGAATTCCATTGGATTGAGGAGGCTTTTCTTACATGCCAGATACTCAAACACACATTAAACAACGAATCGAGCAAGCCCATAAACGGGCACGTGCTTGGCAACGGCCGGTCTTGGCCTCTTACACGTGGGAGATCCCTTCGTTCGATGCGTTTCATATCATTCAAAACACGGAAACATCCCATTATTATTTTTCGACACCCGACCGCTCCCTCGAGATGCTCGGATGTGCCGATGCGCTCATGTTGACGGCTTCTGGCCCGGAACGGTTCCAACGGTTGCAATATGATTGGAGCCTGCACCGCCGGGACGTCGATGCGGTCATTTATGCGTTCTCGGGCTTCTCGTTCGACACGTTCATCCGCCCCCAGAAAAATATGTGGGAAGCGTTCGGTGAAGCGTCATTGGTCGTGCCTAAATTTTTATATCGCCGTTCGGGTGACAAACATACGTTGACCGTCTCGACGCTCGTCTCCGCGAAACGTTCGGTCGAACAATATTTGATTCAATTGGCCGATCAGCTCGCCCAGTTCAACGCGTTGCACGCTCCCGACGAGCAGGCACCGACCTACTCTCAAGTGAAAGATGGCGTCGACCACTTCAAGTCGAGCTTCCAACAAGCCAAACTGAACATCTCGGAAGAACGCGTCGAGAAAATCGTCATCGCCCGTGAAGAGATTTATCAAACATCAGAAGAGCCGTTCCCGTTCGCGACGACGTTACGCCATTTGTCAGAACATCAAACGGGCAGTTACGTCTTCTTATATCAACCGAAGCGAGAAATCGGCTTTTTCGGGGCGACCCCGGAGCGCCTCGTCAAAAAACAAGGGCCGTACATCGAAACGGCAGCCATCGCCGGAACGATTAAACGACCGGACACAGAAATCGAGGCGGATGTAGCCAAACAGACGCTGTTGCACGATGCCAAGAATTTAGATGAGCATCAAATCGTCGTGAAGGACATTAAAAACGCCCTCACTCCATACGCGGCTACTATCAAAGCACCCGAAACGCCGCGTATATTAGAAAATCGCTCGGTGTTCCATCTGCATACACCGATTCAAGCGACACTCGATACGAACGCGTCCTTGCTGTCCATCATCGAGTCGCTTCACCCGACCCCTGCGCTCGGCGGTTCACCGAAACGGACGTCTGTCCGCTTATTGCGTGAGATTGAGCGGTTCGACCGCGGATGGTACGGTTCGCCGTTCGGTTGGTTGAATACAGAAGGAGAAGGCGAGTTCGTCGTCTCGATCCGGTCCGCCCTCGTGCATCACCAATTCGTGGCGCTATACGCAGGCTGTGGAATCGTCCAAGAGTCTGAACTCGAAGCGGAACTCGCCGAGACGGAAATCAAGCTCAGTCCAATCAAGCAAGCACTCGGATTGGACAAAGTAAGCGCAGGAGGCAATCAAGCATGAATGAAACGTTAACGGATTGGGTCGCCCAGATGATGAACCGGCTCGTCGAACAAGGCGTCGAGGATATCGTCATCAGTCCCGGTTCGCGCTCGACCCCGCTGGCCATGGCCGCTTATCTTCATCCGAGCGTCCGTCATCATATCATCGTCGATGAACGTTCGGCCGCCTTCTTCGCTCTCGGCTTGACCCGCTCCACCTCATCGTTACGACCGGTCGCGCTCATCTGCACGAGTGGCACCGCCGCGACCAACTACTTTTCCGCGGTGGCCGAGGCGAACATCTCGCAGTTGCCGCTCATCGTATTGACGACAGACCGTCCGCACGAGCTCCGGAACGTCGGCGCTCCTCAAGCAATCGATCAAGTCCGACTATACGGGGAGCACGTCAAAGCGAGCATCGATCTCCCAGTTCCTGAAGTCACCAGCCAACGCTATATGGAACAAGCGGTGACCCGGCTCGTCCGGACGAGCCTGCATGCACCGTTCGGACCGGTCCACATGAACATCCCGTTCCGTGAGCCGTTAGTGCCGGATATCGAATGCTTAACATCACTGCTTGAGGGGAAGGCCGCCTTGTCTGAACCGACTTATCTCAAGCCGACAGCCGGTGATGTAAACCTGTTCAAACGAAACATTTCTGTCGAACGTCTCGCTTTCGTCGTCGGTCCCGGCACACCGGCGTCATGGCTTGAGCCGATTTATGAGACAGCACGGACGTATCACATCCCGATTTTTGCCGACCCGTTGAGCGGGATGCGACGGTTTGACCACGTGCTAACGAACTACGACACGTGGCTCGCGAGCGAGCATCGGACGGAATGGACGCCTGACACGGTCGTCCGCTTCGGTGCCGCTCCCGTCTCGAAACGATTGAATCAGTGGCTCCAGGATGTCCCGTGCGTCTTGATTGAGCAACCGGGTTCGTTCCGCGACCCGTCAAATCATGCTACGGTCGTGTATGGCGATGCGATTGATTATGTAGCCGCCATCAACAAAAACTATGACGCCGACTTATTCGATCGGTTCGTGTTGTTCGAACAGATCACTGAATCCGCGAAACCTGCTTTGAGCGGAGAAAGTGCATTGACGCGTCATTTGCTAGCGTCACGTCTCGAACGCATCTTCGTCAGCAATAGCATGCCGATTCGTGATATCGATACGACACTTTCAGCCGGTCAGTCGATTGACGTCGTCGCCAACCGCGGGGCGAATGGGATTGACGGCATCATCTCGAGCGCGCTCGGTGCCTGCCACGATACGGACAAGGCCGCCCTGTTGATTGGCGACTTGGCATTTTATCATGACAGCAACGCGCTCCAGCTCGTCAAATCGCATCCAGGTTCGTTCTCCATCGTCGTCGTCAACAACGACGGGGGCGGCATCTTCTCCTTCTTGCCCCAAGCTTCGATCGCACCGCAAATGTTCGAGGACTTGTTCGGGACGCCGCTGCAGTTGAATCTACGTGGATTCGCTGACACATACGGGCTCAGCTATCAACGGCTCGAGCAGCCTGAAGACGTCACGGCCGCCATCGAGGCGGGCGTCCAACTCATCGAATTCCCATCCGACCGTACGACGAACGTGGCGGAGCACCGTCGTTGGACTGCTTCGCTCACGGACCGCTTGGCGACGGGGAATGAGTCGTGATGCGTTCGCTGCGAGGCGTCTCATACGAGGTGCTCGAACGCGGCAACGGCCGGCCGGTCTTGCTGTTGCACGGCTTCACAGGAAACGCGGGATGGCTTTCCCGCTTCCCAGAACTACCCGTCCGACTCGTCGCCCCGACACTGTTGCAACATGGTGAAACGGGCCATCAGCCGATCAAGCGTGCCAAGATGAGTCAACAGGTGAGGGACTTGTCGACGCTACTCGATACGGACAAAGGTCCGTGGACGGTCGTCGGTTACTCGCTCGGCGGACGTATCGGCATGACACTCGCCGCCCATGATGATCGGGTCACCCATTTCATTGGGATCAGCACGACGCCCGGGCTCAGTGCGGCCGAACGTCGACAACGCCGGCTTCAAGACGAACAACTCGCCGAATTCATCGAGCGAGCAGGACTGGAGGCTTTCGTCGACCGTTGGGAACAGCTTCCACTTTGGCATCAGACTGATGAGATGCGTGCCGCCCTTCGTCCTGAGCGGTTGGCCCAACATCCAGCCGCACTCGCGGACAGCCTCCGCTCTATCGGGACGGGTAGCATGCCGTCGCTTTGGTCGTGCCTTGACCGTTTGCCCCGCACCGATTTAATCGTCGGGGAACATGACATTAAATTTCAACAGATCGCCCGGAATATGAGAGTCATTCGTCCCGATATTGAAATTCATGAAATTTCGGACGCATCTCATGCTCCACATGTCGAGAATGCCCAAAAATTTGGTACAATGATAGAGAAATTGATTTTAGGGGGAATTTAAATGGAATCAGTAGCAAACTGGACATCGGTCCGCACGTACGAAGATATCAAGTACGAGAAGTGGAACGGCATCGCCAAAATCACCATCAACCGCCCGGAAGTACGGAACGCGTTCCGTCCACTCACAGTCAACGAGCTCATCGACGCGTTCGCACGCGCCCGTGACGATAAAGAAGTCGGTGCCATCATCTTGACTGGTGAAGGCGATCAAGCCTTCTGCTCAGGCGGCGACCAAAAAGTACGCGGCCACGGCGGCTACGTCGGTGACGACGAGATTCCACGCTTGAACGTCCTCGACCTTCAACGCTTGATTCGCGTCATCCCGAAACCCGTCATCGCCATGGTAGCCGGTTATGCGATTGGTGGCGGACACGTCTTGCACGTCGTCTGTGACTTGACGATTGCAGCCGACAACGCCCGTTTCGGTCAAACCGGACCAAAAGTGGGCTCGTTCGATGCCGGTTACGGTTCAGGTTACTTGGCTCGCATCATCGGCCACAAGAAAGCACGCGAAATCTGGTACCTCTGCCGTCAATACGACGCACAGCAAGCACTTGACATGGGACTCGTCAACACGGTCGTCCCACTCGAGCAACTTGAAGCCGAGACGATTCAATGGTGCCAAGAGATCTTGCAACACTCTCCGACGGCACTTCGCTTCTTGAAGGCAGCGATGAACGCCGACACGGACGGACTTGCAGGACTTCAACAGCTTGCCGGCGACGCGACGCTTCTCTACTACACGACAGACGAAGCGAAAGAAGGACGCGACGCTTTCAAAGAAAAACGCGACCCAGACTTCGGTCAGTTCCCGCGTTTCCCGTAAATCGACAAAGAGTAGCGACTTCGCTACTCTTTTTTTGGAGGTCCTGATGATGAATCGTTATGTGACACAACATCGACGTGACGCCATGGCACTCGTCACCGCGTCCGTCAGTTTGACCTGGGCCGAGTTAAGCGCGGAGAGCGCCCGTTTGGCCCACTTCCTCGAACGGGTCGCACCCGAAGCCCGCCATATCGGATTACGCGCTGCGAACAGCGCTGATTATGTCATCGCTGTCCATGCCATCCATTTACTCGGAAAAGTGCTCATTCCGCTTAACACACGGTTGACGATGAGCGAACTGTCAGGACAAATCGAGACGGCCGATATTGATGTATTGCTCGTCGATGAACCGATTGACCTGTCAATCACCCAATTCGAGTTGACGTCACGAGATGAGGCGTCACTCGCCACACCACACGAATGGGCAGACGATGAAGTCATGTCGCTCATGTTCACCTCGGGCACGACCGGACGAGCCAAGGCCGTAAAGCAGACGTTCGGCAATCACATCGCGAGCGCCGATGCGGCCAAGACGCGCCTCGGATATGGGATGAGTGATCAGATGCTCATCGTCACGCCACTCTTCCATATGAGCGGACTCGCCCAAGTGTATCGGAGCGCCCGTTTCGGTTCGACATTATACGTCGAACCGAAGTTCGATGTCGTCCGGACACTCGAGTTGATTGAGACGGCACGAATCACCCACATCTCGCTTGTCGCCGTCATGCTTCAGCGTCTCCTCGACGCAGGTCTTTCCCGCCAGCAGCTACGACTTCTGCTCGTCGGCGGCGGTCCCGTACCGCGCCCGTTGCTCGAAGAAGCCGAGCGGCGGCAGTTACCGGTCGCCCAGACGTATGGGATGACGGAGACGTGTTCGCAAGTCGCGACACTCTTGCCATCCGAGGCACTCGCCCACATCGGTTCGAGCGGTCAAGCAATCTCCCCGACCCAACTCCGCATCAATGCGAATGGGGAGATTGAAGTGAACGGACCAACGGTGACCCCTGGTTACTATAAACAGCCAGAGGCCGATGCCTGGACGCCCGACGGCTATTGGCGGACGGGCGACCTCGGCACAATCAAGGATGGTTACTTGTACGTCCATGACCGTCGCAGTGATTTGATTATCTCTGGCGGCGAGAACATTTATCCGGCCGAAATCGAGAGCGTGTTATTGCGTTGCCCTGGCATTCAAGACGTAGGGGTCGTCGGTCGTCCCGACCCTACTTGGGGAGCGATACCTGTCGCCTTCACGGTCGGTACGTTCGATTTCGATGAGGCGATTCAGCTGTTGCACGACCATCTGGCGTCTTATAAACATCCGAAAGCATGGATTGCCTTCGACGAGTTGCCTCGTAACGCCAACGGTAAATTGATGCGTCATCGCTTAAAGGAGGCTGACCATGATTCGTCGCGCTGAACTGTATATCGTCCCCCTCACGTTCAAACATCCGATTGTCACCGCCCACGCCGTGTTGACGACGAGACGGACGGTCATTCTCCGTCTGGAGACGGTCGACGGCGTTGTCGGCTACGGGGAAGGTGTCGCGTTCGAGACGCCATGGTATACGGCTGAGACCGTCCGCTCCGTCATCGATACGTCCGCTTTGATTATCCAACTGTTGAAAGGGAGGACGTTGTCCGCCGCCTCGTTCGGTACCCATGTCAGCTCCATCATCGGCCACCCGATGGCGAAAGCGATGTGGGAGAGCGCTCTATGGGAGGTGGAAGCGGCCCGCGCGAATCAGACATTAAAACAATACGTCCAAGCCGGCGACGCCGTGGCCTGTGGCCGGACCATCGGCATCGGTCTTCTCAGTCAAACGTTGAACGCCATCGAGTCTGCGCTCGCGTCTGGATTCGACCGGATCAAGTTAAAAGCGTCCCCGCATGAACTGCTTCCAGCGCTCAGCGAGATTCGGAACAATTTTCCGGACGCCCCGCTCATGATTGATTTGAACGGAAGTGGCTCCGAGCAACCGCTTGACTGGTTCGAGGCATTAGATACCTACCGTCTCTTGATGATCGAGCAGCCTTATCCGAGCACACATTGGGTCGAGACAGCAGACTTGCAGGCACGGCTCACCACACCGATTTGTCTCGATGAATCGATCAGTTCGGCTCAAGACGTGGCGACGATGCATCGACTTCGAGCCGGTCGCATCGTCAATATCAAACCGGCCCGCGTCGGCGGCTTGAGCGCGGCACTCGCGATTCGCGATAGCGGCACCCCCTACTGGGTCGGTGGTATGTATGAGTCCTCCATCGGCCGTTATCACACACTCTTATTCGCCTCAATGAGTGGAGCCGCCTACCCGGCCGATATGGCCGGGACGAGCGCTTACTTCGAGACCGATTTGCTCGATACTCCGCTCGAGGTCGAGAATGGACAGTTGATCCTTCCCGACCAAGTCGCACCAGATTGGACGACCATCGAGCAACTGAGCGAACAGACAGTTCGACTCCTGTAAAAACTCCGCAAAAAAAGCGGCAGACCTCGCGTCTGCCGCCTTTTCATCGTTAACGGAATGTGCCCGTCAACACTTCATAGCCGTCTTTCGTGACGACGACCGTGTGCTCGAATTGAGAGACGAGGCTGTTGTTCGGGGTGAACAACGACCAGCCGTCTTCTTCCGATTGATAGACGATTTCGTCTTGCGTCGAGATGAATGTCTCGACGGCAATGACTTGACCTTCCTTCAAAATGTCGTTCTCTTCACGACTATAGTAGTTCGAGATCGTCTCCGGCTCCCCATGAAGGGTGCGCCCAAGACCATGGCCCGCTAAGTTGCGGATGACCGTGAAGCCGTTCTTCCGGGCATCGGCATAAATCGCCTTGCCGATTTGGTTGACCTTGACGCCCGCCTTCACTTTGCTGAGACCCGCTTCGAGCGAGGTCAATGACACTTCGACCAAACGTTCGTGTTTAGCCGATTTCGGTGTGCCCGCGATGACCGTACGCCCAGTGTCGGCATAGTAACCATCCTTCACGGCCGAGACGTCGACGTTGACCACGTCCCCGTCTTGGATGACAAGCTCGCCCGGAATCCCGTGGGCTGCGACTTCATTGATAGAGATGCACGTGTAGCCTGGGAACTCGTACATCGTGATTGGGGCCGAGGCGGCCCCTTCCGCTTCCAAAATACGTTGTCCAATCTCATCCAACTGTTTCGTCGTCATGCCCGGTTTGACCGCTTTCGCCATCTCGTCGCGTGCCAAAGCGACGATTCGCCCAATCTCACGTAAGGCATCGTAATCATAATCTAACATCGTTTTCCCTCTCAATCTAATAATCGATTTTGATATAAAAACTCTTCTGATAAATCCGCAAACAAGAACATGCCGTCCGGTAACGGATAACTGAACGTCCGTGTCACTTCGTTCGAGCTGAAGTCACGATAATCCTCGGATAAGTAACCTCGTCCGCGCACGTCCATCGCCGCCATCGTTCGAATGAAGTACGGCCGGAAACTCCAGTTATAGCCGCGATACGTATTGTCGACCGTCCAATTCGACTGCGCCTGATAGACGTTCGCGCTCGTCTGGAACCCGGTTTGGTCCGTCAAATAGTAACGGACGAACGTTCCTTCGAGTTTCGGTGCGATATGGAGCAGCCACTCATCTTTTTTATCGCGCGACCACTTCCCGCTTTGGACGAGGTCGTGAATTCGTTTATGGAGTTCGAACTCGAGCTCATACAATCGCTTCAATCGCTCTTGGTCGTGCAAGAAGAATGACGGCACTTCTTGCGTCAAGACGCTCATGCCTTTCGCTTCGCGCGGCGGCATCGCATCGCTTTGCCCGAGGAGACTTCCCATATAATAACGTCCGCCATGACGCCACGCATAGCGCAGCTGTCCGAGATGGTCGATCGATTTATAGAGGAGCGGAGCCCCGAGACGGGAAGCGATATATTCCATCGTCTGAAGCATTTGCGGATACGTGACCGATAACGTCTTCTTCTCGACCATCGTCGCCAAATCGACGAGCAACATCTCAGGCGCCACCGTCATGATGTCTTCGATACTCGTTGATTCTGCGAAGTCGAGTGCGACTTTAACACCAGATGAACGATAATATTGGACGACTCGTGACAAGCGTGACACGTCAACGAGATCCGTCCCTTGAAGCGTCACATAAATGCGATGGAGCGGGAAGTTCAATTCTCGAAGCGGGGCCAAAAACGCCTCGCCTCCTTGTTCGAGAATCCACTCTGACCGACATCGGAACGTGACGAATTGCGTCGCATCCCTTAACTGTTCGGCCGCTAAACGCTCCATCCGTTTGGCGATATCGAGCTGATACTCGAGCGGAACGTCATCGTCGTAAAAGAATGGGGTGAGCGACTCGCCCCTGAACTGTCCATGGACCATATAACCTTCTACTTGGAAGGTGGCGGCTCCCAGGATTGGTTCAAATGTCACTTCGACTTCTTCTGGATTCATCATCACATCCACTGCGTCCAACTTGATCACCTCGTCTTTTTTCTAAACACGAAAGCGAGCTGGGTTCAGCTCGCTCGTGTATGCACATACATATAGGCACCGAAACAAGCAATGAAATATACGATACTCATCACACCGTAGCCGATTCCCATCTTCCCGCCCACGCCGATGGCCATCACAAGCCAAATCATCGCGCCGAACAGGAGCGTGGCGACCGGGATATATCGGAAATTCGGACGCTCGGTCCGCGTTATAATCGGTTTCAAAGCCAGGACGCACGCCAATAGTATGACGAGACCAAAACCTAGTTCAATCATCCGTTGACACCTCATTTTTCTGTCTCTACTCGTTTAGTGTAGCATGACACCAAAAAAAAAACCGCAAATCCACTTAAGGAGATGCGGTTTTAGTTATTGATTAGTCACGCGGACGGCGTGGGCCACGGTCGTCTGAACGACGACGGTCGTCTCCACCCGTGCGTTTGCCACGGTATCCACCGCCGCCACCGCTGCGTCCACCACGGTCACCGCCGCCACGACGTTCGCCGCCGCCGCTGCGATTTCCACGGTATCCACCACGGTCGTTACGTCCACCTTGACGTTTGACGCGTACTGGTTCTGCATACGAGATTTCAACCGGAGTTGAATCTGGCTCTTTCGTCAATCCACGAAGTGCCGCTGCAAGAAGCTCGACTGCTTCGTATTCTTCAAGAAGCTCAGTCGCAAGTTGCGTGTAAGCTTTGAAGTCGCCCGCTTGAACACGTTCGATCAATTCTTCAGCTGATTGCTTTTGGTTGCCCTCGAGCACTTCTGCGATTGTCGGTACGTGACGACGGTTCATTTTCTTGTTCGTTACGCGTTCGATTGCTTTGACTTGACCGAATTCACGTGGCGTGATGAACGTAAGGGCTGTACCTGTTTTACCAGCGCGGCCTGTACGTCCGATGCGGTGCACGTAGCTTTCCGGATCTTGTGGGACGTCAAAGTTGTAAACGTGAGTAACACCTGAGATATCAAGACCACGGGCTGCAACGTCTGTCGCGACCAAGATGTCGATCGTGCCGTTTTTGAAACGACGGATGACTTGGTCACGTTTGGATTGCGTTAAGTCACCGTGAAGACCATCAGCCGTGTAACCACGTTTGATGAGTGCTTCTGTCACTTCGTCAACACGTTTCTTCGTACGAGCGAAGATGATGCTGAGTTCTGGCGAGTCGATGTCGATCAAACGGCAAAGCGTATCGAATTTTTGACCTTCGCGCAATTCAAGGAATTGTTGGTTGATATTCTCAACTGTCATTTCCTTCGCTTTTACTTTGATGATCGTCGGCGACTTCATGAAGCGCTCAGCAATCTTCTTGATTTGTGGTGGCATTGTTGCAGAGAAGAGAAGCGTTTGACGTTCAGCCGGAAGGCCTTTCAAAATCATCTCGATATCTTCAACGAAGCCCATGTTGAGCATTTCATCTGCCTCGTCCAAGATCACAGTTTGGATCTCGTCGAGTTTGATCGTCTTACGCTTCATGTGGTCCATGAGGCGGCCCGGTGTGGCAACGACGATTTGTGGGTTCTTTTTCAAACCACGGATTTGGCGGTCGATTTGTTGGCCACCGTATACTGGAAGTGCGTAAACGCGCTTCGCTTCACCGATTTTGTTCAATTCTTCTGCAACTTGAATCGCAAGTTCACGTGTCGGTGCAAGAACAAGTGCTTGGACTTGACGTGCCTTTGTGTCGATTCGCTCAATTGTCGGAATACCGAAAGCTGCTGTTTTCCCTGTACCTGTTTGCGCTTGACCTAATACGTCCACTCCTGTGAGTGCGACAGGAATTGTCTCAGCTTGGATCGGTGTAGCTTCTTCGAAGCCCATTTTGAGTACACCTTTTACTAATGCTTCACTTAACTGTAAATCTTGGAATTTTGTCAAATTATATTCTCCTTTTTTCATACAAAAAACGTCTGAGGTTTTGTTCTACAGACGTTTTTCCAATGTTTCCTCGTAGTCAACTTTACTAACTATAACGTATTTGTTTCTAAAATGAAAGAAATACATTCTAAAACTTTTCATAGCCACCTGGACATGAGTTATCTTATTTCAATTTATAGCCGTTGTCGAGTTTTTCAACTTGCTTTTCTTTCAGCAGTTTCCCGAGTGCGCGTTTGAACGCCGCTTTACTCATCCCGAACTCACGATCGATCACGTCCGGCGCCGTCTTGTCGCCATAAGGCATTTGGCCGCCGCGTTCTTCAATATAAGCACGGATACTTTCCGCGTCCGGGTCGATCGCTTCATATGCCCGTGGTTTCATCGAGACGAGTACCGTCCCGTCTTGTTTCACTTGCGTCACACGCACGGTCAATTGCTCACCGAGACGTGGCCAACGTGTCATCTCTGCTTCATGTAAGAAACCGAGTGATTCATTTTCGACCCAGACGTTCACACCGACGTCGCGTCGATTGACGACGATTGCCTGCACATCTTGGTTGCCCCACTCTTCTTTGGCGGGACGCGCCAATAAGTTCAAGTACGCATAATGAGCCGGTTCGCCGAGGAGGCGGCTCTTTTGATCGTACTTGAGACGAATGCACAACTTGTCTCCTTCTTTCGGCCAATACGACCGGTTCTCAGGAAGATCATCTAATGAGACGAGTACATCTTTTTGAATCCCGATATTGACGAACACACCCGTGTTATACCGGACCCCTGTCACTTCATACCATTCATAGTCATCGAACGTGACACTAGGAATCGTCATCGTCGAAGCGAGACGTCCTTCCGAGTCGTGATAAAGGAAGACGCGTACCGTCTGTCCGACCGCAACTTCTTCTGTTTGTTCTTTTCGATGAAGGAGTACCTCTTCGCGACCGTTTCCGATAAACACTCCAAAATCAGCTGAACGTTCCGCGACCAAGTCTACTACTTCTCCTGCACGTAATGCCATACAATCCACATCCTTTTTCATCTATTACTGTCAGTATACCTACCTACACACGTTCCTAATCATATCATGTTCGATTTCATTGCTCCGCTTAATTGTGTCTAAATTGTGAACGAGGGACGAAGACGCATATGACCGATTGGCGAGCATTCTAACGTCTTTATTTCAAATTTTGTGACAATTTTGTGAACGTGCATTTTCCATCTAGTATCCACATTTTGAAAACGTTATTATTAAGGAAGTGTTGTTTAACGAATTAGGTTTCAGCCATGGCCGAACGGGGGATAATAAATGTTTGATGTTCAATCTCGATCATTTGCGAAGCGCTTTATGAAAGGCTTATTGATTGCTTTCTTCGCGCTACTAGCTTCACTTAGCTTCATTTTCTCAAACGGAGTCGATACAAACGTATCTTCATCCGTCACGATGGTCCAAGAGTAAACGCCCTCTCCTGACAGAAGGCGTTTTTTTGTTTTGTTCCGACAAAAAAAGGGATTTTTTGTGCAGCTGTCGAACGAACATAACGTTCGGCTTTTACTATTGAATCATCTGGGAAGGGAGAGCCACTCATGCTATTTTATTTTCTCACCACGATTCTTTCGGTCCTCGGTTTGTCCGTCTCGCTCCAAACCGGTTTTTTCAAAGACCCGATCGGTACATTCCTGTTCGCCGTATTGCTCGCCATGGGCTTATCTTCATTTAAACAGTTAGTCGCACAAACGAACGTCTTATTGATTGAACGCCGCAACCAGAAAAAAATCAAACGCATCGTGGCACGTATGCATTCAAGTACACGTAAACGTTCTACATAACACTCGTCTTCACCCTCCACTTTTGTTATTCTATTGTAGACAGAGAGCAAAACGGACTCAACCCGTAGGAGGCACAAACACGTATGAATGAAATCCCTTTATCGAACGAATGGCTATTACGTTATTCACCTGTCATGGAGCTATGGCTGAAAGAAGACGGCATCTTGCTCGTCGACGATGACAACCGGATTCGACTCACCCTCGAAATCGGCACTGACCACGTCATGCAGTTCAAGAGCATCGATCAAGACGGGGCTTACTTTGCCGTGGACCCGGTGAATAAACGAATCACGTTCGAACTCGAGGAAGAAGAAGAGGAAAGCGAATCTCGCTTCTGGGAATAAGGATTCATGCCGAAGAGTCGGATTCTCGCTTAGAGAAGAAGACTCTTTCTTCGTGTCCAAACCAACAGTTGTACGATTGAAAGGAGAATGACTCATGATCCGCACCGCCATCTGGTTTATCACCTTTTTTGCCGTCTTACCGCTGACGCTTCCGTTCTATCCGAAAGCGAAACGGCTGACGCCGCCCGAACGTTACGCATACGTTCAAACCGTCGCCTATACATGGGCAAGCTTTCTACTCCGGATTGCCGGCGCTCGTGTCCGCGTTCACGGGCAAGAGAACATTCCGAATGAACCGGTCGTCTACGTCGCGAACCACCAAGGGAACTTTGATGTCCCGATCATGATCACGGCGACGAAACATCCGAAAGCGTTCATCTCAAAAATCGAAGTTCAAAAGTTCCCAATCATCCCACGTTGGATGGAACTGATGGGTTGTATCTTCATCGACCGCAGCGACCGCCGCCAGTCGATTAAAGCGATCCGCTCCGGCGTTGAGACGATTCAATCCGGCCAATCGATTATCGTCTTCCCGGAAGGCACTCGTTCGAAAGGCGGGCCGATTAAAGAGTTTAAAGCCGGCAGTTTGACGCTCGCCACATCAAGTGGCACCAAGATTGTCCCGGTTGCCATTAAAGGCAGCCATTATTTGCTCGAGACGAAAAACCGCATCACCCCTGGGACGGTCGACGTCACCTTTTTACCGGTCATCGATCCTGCCGACGTCCCGAACAAAGAAATCGCCGCGCTTGCGGAGACGATGATTCGCCGCGTTGTTGAAGGAGAAGAGTCATGAGCTTATTAACGATTGAAGGTATCCATAAAGAATTTGCAGATAAAGTGTTATTCGATGACGTCACGATGACGATTCATCCAGGCAATCGCATCGGTGTGATTGGAGTCAACGGCTCTGGAAAATCGACGTTTTTAAAAATCGTCGCTGGCGTCGAGACGGCAGACCGCGGTTCGATGCAACACCCGAACGACTATCGGATTCGCTATTTGACGCAAACGGTCGATTTCGACTCGGGTCAAACAATTTTGGACGCCTTGTTCACAAGTGACACCCCATCCGTTCAAGCGTTGAAGCAATATGAACTGGCCCGCCAAGCACTCGAGGCGAACCCGACAAGTGAACAGTGGTTGGAACGCTTTATGAAAGCCCAACAAGCGGTTGATGCCGCCGATGCATGGGAGACCGAAGCCAAGTTGAAATCGATTTTGAACCGGCTCGGCCTTCCGGATGTGACGGCAGAAATCAGCTCGCTCTCCGGGGGACAACAAAAACGGGTCGCCTTGGCCGCCGCCTTACTCGACGAAGCCGACCTGTTATTACTCGATGAGCCGACGAACGAACTCGACGCCGATACGATTGCTTGGCTCGAGACGGTCCTGGCCGATTATCGAGGTGCCATCTTACTCATCACCCACGATCGCTATTTCTTGAATCGGGTCACGAACCACATTCTTGAAATCGCCGACGGGACGAGTTATTTTTATGACGGCAACTATGAACTCTTCCTCGAGAAACGGGCCGAGCGTAAGGCCCGGTCGCATTCGATGGAGCAGAAGCGCCAAAACATTTTGCGCCGCGAGCTCGCTTGGTTGCGCCGCGGCGCCAAAGCCCGGACGACGAAACAGAAGGCGCGCATCCAACGCGTCGAAGAGTTGAAACATCAAGAGACACTCGCCGAGGATGAGGCGCTCGAAGTGTCTGTCGGGTCACGTCGTCTCGGGAAGAAAGTGATTGAAGTGGAGAACTTATCATTCGGCTACAACGACAAGTTGCTCATCCAAGACTTCACGTGGTTGTTCGGACGACGTGAGCGATACGGCATTGTCGGACCAAACGGTAGCGGGAAATCGACGCTCATGAACTTGCTCGCCCATCGCCTTCAACCGACGCAAGGGACGGTCGTCCATGGCGAGACGGTCCATCTCGGGTATTACGGGCAACAAGTCGAGTTTGAAGACACATCGCGCCGCGTCATTGACGAGATTGAACGGATTGCCCAAGTCATCTATACACCGGACGGCGAGACGATCACGGCCAGTCAGATGCTCGAACGGTTCCTGTTCACCCCGGACGCGCAATACAAACCGATTGCCAAACTATCCGGTGGCGAGAAACGTCGCCTCGTCTTGCTCCGGATTTTAATGGACGAGCCGAACGTACTGTTTTTGGATGAACCGACGAACGATCTAGATACGGAGACGCTGTCTGTTCTTGAAGACTATTTGGAGTCGTTCCCAGGTACGGTCATCGCCGTCAGTCACGATCGCTATTTCTTAGATCGGATTGCTGAGCAGCTCATCGCCTTTGAAGATGGGACGATAAACGTCTATCACGCCGAGTACAGTGATTATTTGGCCACACTCCAAGAACAGACGAAGCAACAAGTGAAGAAAGAATCGAAAGAGAAGAAAGAGCGCGTCAAAGTCGACGTCGTCAAATTCACTTTCAAAGAGCAGAAGGAATGGGAGACGATTGAGGAAGATATCGCTTCTCTCGAGTCCGAGATTGAAGCAGCGGAGGCTCGGCTCGCTATAGCCGGAAGCGACCTCGGCAAAGTGAATGAACTGTACGCCGATATTGCCGCGTTGAAAGAAGCACTCGATGCGAAGATGGAGCGTTGGGAATATTTATCGGAGATTGATGAACAAATTCAAGCACAGAAGAAATAAAGACAAGGATCACGCGTCGGCGTGATCCTTGTTTGTCGTATAACCATATACATGCACATCGTGCGCGCGTTCGCCTTGTCGCACATAGTGACGGAGCGTCCCTTCCCGCGAGAATCCGTTCTTTTCAAGCATTTGTTGCGACGCGACGTTCTCGGTGAAGACGATGGCCCCGACCCGTTCGATTTCGCCTGTCTGCCCGGCATAGCTTAACGCAGCGTGGAGCGCTTCGGTCGCATATCCGTGACGCCAATAGTTAGGGTGAATTTCGTAACCGACTTCGGCACGTCGATGCCGCGGCGCTCGGTTATGGAATCCAATCGTCCCAATCAAGTTGGACGACTCTTTCGTCACGATGCCCCAACGCATCACCGCACCGGATTCAATCCCTTCGAGCATCCCAGTAAGCATTTGTTCCGTCTCGGAAAGCGATGCATGAGGCTCCATTCCGTAGTAGCGCAAGACGTTTGGGTCTGAAAAGATGGTGAACAGCCGCTCGCTGTCTTTCAAATCGATCTGTCTTAACCGGAGTCGTTCCGTTTCAATCGTTGGAAGCATCCCGTTCACCCTTTACTGACGATATTATGTTGAAATGCATAGACGACAGCTTGCGTCCGGTCATAGACGTCGAGCTTCGTCAAAATGTTGGAGACGTGCGTCTTTACCGTCTTCAACGAGATGTATAGTTCATCGGCGATGACTTGGTTCGACTTTCCTTCTGCCATCAACTGCAAAATCTCACGTTCCCGGGCCGTCAGACTCTCGTGCAACGTCTTTTCCGGATGACGGAGCCGCTCGAGCATCTTGCCCGTCACTTGGGCGGCCATGACGGGATTGCCCGCTGCCGTTTGACGAATCGCATCAGCGATCTCATTGGCGTTTGCCGTTTTTAAGACGTAACTCATCGCCCCGGCCTCGATGACGGGATACACTTTCTCATCATCTAAGAAGCTCGTCACGACCAAGATTTTAGCGTCTTTCCAACTCGACTTGATCCGTTTTGTCGACTCGACCCCATCGACAGGTTCCATTACTAAATCCATCAAGACCACATCCGGCTTTTCTTGGATCGCGAGTTCCGCTCCAGTCGCGCCGTCCGATGCCTCTCCGACGACTTCGATGTCAGGCTGCGTCGACAAGAACGCCGAGACACCGGCCCGCACCATCTCATGGTCATCAATCAATACGACTCGAATCATTGTAACCCCTCCACTTGTTGTTTCACACGCACTTCAATCTGAGTACCGACGCCGGGCACACTGACGAGTCGTAACGTCCCGCCGACCTCAGCCGTCCTCTCTCTTATCGATTGTAAGCCATATGAGGCGACTTGTGTATCATCGACATTAAAGCCGATGCCATCGTCGTTTATTTTTAAGATGACCGTTTGTTGTACGGTCCGCATTTCAATTTCGAGTCGCTTCGCTTTCGCATGTCGAAGCGTATTGCTGATCGCTTCTTGAACGATACGGAACAGTTCATTTTCGGTGTGACGCGACAACTCGACTTCTTCGAGACGCCAGATGAGTTCGGTCGACTGTTTGCGCGACAGCTCTTCTAACAGTCGCTCGATGCCCGTCTTGAGCGTCATCCCTTCAAGCTCGACCGGACGAAGTTGCAATAAGAGCGAGCGCATTTCGGCCTGAGCCGTTTGCGCCATCACTTCGACTTGTTCGATTTGTTTGGCAGCCACGTCCGGCTTCGCCTCGATCGTCTGCTTGGCTGCCGTCGTCATCATCGAAATGGCGTACAGTTGCTGGCTGACCGAATCATGTAACTCTCGGGCGACACGGCGCCGCTCCTCAACGACGGCTTCACTGCGCGCTTCCTCGACACTGACAGGCCGGTCACCGACCCGTTTCGCCATCTCGACCATTTCTGCGCGCTGTTTCGAGATGCGTGCAATCCGTTCGAGTGTGTCGCGATAAGGCGACAGCGGACGGAACGTGATTTCTTTTTGATTCTCGAGCTTCCATAAGGCAATCGCCACTTCCCGGAAGTCACGGCGCAAATAAAAGTACGAACCGACCCCGAACACGCTGCCGATCAAGACGGCGATGACGAGGATAGACACACCGAAAGGCAACCCTTCTTCACGTGTGAACAAATCTCGGAGTGAAGTCGAGTCACCTATTAAAAATGCAATCGTGACGAACAGTGCCGTCAAGAGGCTGCTGAACAATTGATGCCAGACGACGGTCCGTGGATACGAATCCTTCTTCATACGGTCATCACCTCGACACTTCCGCTCATGAGCACGATATGAATCCGGACTTTTCGTGTCGCCGATGCGTAATCGTCCGATGCCGTATAGAAGCGACGGTTGAACACAGGCGAATAATTCGATTCGTCGACTTGAATCTTACCGAACCCGATTGAGGCGTCAATCGAGTAGTCGTAACCGGCCGGAATGAGAATCCGGATGTCTCCAGCGAGTCCATTCAATAGTAAGAACGTCTCTCCTTCCGGGATAATCGCGCGTGACAAGTCGAGTTCGACGTCACGCAACAAGAAAAATTCATTCGTGTCTTGGAGCACGTAGTGACCACTTTCTTTCGTCCCGAACGTAAACGCCTGTTCTTGCCGAATATGTGACTTAAATCGGCTCGATTCGAGCGGACGGTTCTTATACAACCGATAGCCGAACATGAGCAGTAAGCCCGACAACACAAAACCAAATGCCGCCGACGAAAAGATGAGTCCGACGAGCATGATGCCGCCAATCCCGTAAAAGATATAGCTGACCGGCTGATTGCCTTTGCGGCTGAAGCGCCGTCCGATATAAAGCAACAATAACGGGACGACCATGCTGAAGAGGACGCTGTTTCCACCCGTCACGATATCGATAAATAGTCCAATGGCAAACAAAATAATCATGAATCCGATGATTTGGCGTGTGTTCCAACGTTCCACGTTGCTTCCCCCTCTCTGACAGTATGTACAATGAAGCAAAGAAGCGATGGCCCAACTCATTCGCCGGACCATCGCTGAACCGTTGCGTCAGTCTTGTTTGAAACGACGCTCAAGTTCTTTTAGTTTTGCTTCGAAATCATCTTCATCCGCTGCATCGATTTTCTCTTCAGCGGCCGGTTCTTGCTTCTTCTCTTCTTCCGTGAACGGATGAGTCTTCGACGTCTCCGCTCCGAAGATTTGATCGAGCGCACCTTTCAATAAATCCAGGTTTTCTCGCATCGCGAACTCATAGCGTTTGTTTTGCATCTCATCGAGTTTCAGTCGCATCTCGAGGGCACGGCGCTCGAGGGCGTCGAGTTCACGCGCTCCTTCGTCGAGCAACCCTTCAAAGTAACGATACTGCTCACCGTAATGCTTCGACTCGAGTGCGGCCCGCTCCGCGAGTTTTTCTTCGCCCGCTTGTTTGGCGAGCTCGGTCTGCTCGTAACGCTTATCCGCCATCAGTTTAGCGTCATCACGTTTTGTCGCCAGCTCATCGAGGAGCGCTTTTTGACGTTCGACGAGACGTTCGACAGACATCGCTTCTTTTTCAGCACCACGGATGTGACGGTTCAACTCGGCCTCCCCGCTTGAACGCGGTGCCGAACGTGGACCCTCTTTATCTTGGAACTTCTTCATCTCTTTCGACAATTCTTTCGTCAACTCGTTAGCTAAATCACGAAACTGGTCAAATGGTGTTTTCATCATAATATCCTCCTTGTGAAGCTTAGCGACGGTTTACAAACTTCTGCCACACTTGATCAAACGATTGAAAGCTGCTCCGGTTCGCACGCGAGCCGTCCGCATTCAAAATCTCGACGTCTTGTTTTTGGTTGGCATACATCATATACCCTTTAAACAATACCCATGCCACCACAATCCCGATTAACGCCCAAATATTCGATAAAATTGTGATGATCCCGATCAAGGCAAGCGCGCCGTAACCGATTTTTGCGCCGACATGTGTCACGGCCATGAATCTGACTCCAGCCCACAGTGCTAAGAGCGCCCCCAAACCGAACATGATCATATTCGGTAAAAAGCCGATTAGAACGAGAACTAAAGAGATCGCGGCCACGATGAACAACACTTGTTTCACCTGGCGATTCATCTATCATCCCTCCTCGTTAAGTACACTCTTATCATAATACGTTATTTTTTATAGCGCGACGAGCGCAAGGCCCGTTTTCCCTCGGTCTGTAGACTGAGATGATAGCGTTCTCAAATCCTGTGCTATACTAGAGGCATCGAACAATGAAAGGATGATGTTTTATGAGTACCGTATTCAACGCAGTATATACCTTGTCAGCTAATCGGAGGGCGACTGTCCTCCATCACTAAGAGGAGGATTCTATTTGAATCAAACAACAATCACAACGGGGCGTGTCACGGCACAGTTCCAACATATGTACACGGTCACGACCGAAAATGCAGCTTACACGTGCAGCGTCACCGGGAAATTTCGACATGAGGCCGAAAGCGAGCGCGACTACCCGGTCATCGGTGACTTCGTCGAGTTCACCGTTCGCGAACACGGTCAAGGCGTAATTCGACGTCTCCTTGAACGGCGTACTGTCCTATCACGGGCAGCCGCCGGCAACGAGACGCGCGAACAGCTGATCTGTGCGAACGTCGACTTCATCTTAATCACGATGGCGTGCGGACACGATTTCAATCTGCGTCGGCTCGAGCGTTACTCGCTCGCCGCGTGGGAAACCGGCGCCACGCCGTTCATCGTCTTGACGAAATCGGACCAAGTCGACAACGCAGATGCACTTGTCGACGAACTTACGTTGACAGTGCCTGGGGTCGACGTCTTCCCTGTCAGTTCAGTCACTGGTGACGGCGTCGAGGCGTTGCGATCCGCACTGCCGAGCGGAAGCACCATCGTGCTCGTCGGCTCATCTGGTGTCGGGAAATCAACGCTGACGAACGCGCTCGCCGGGACGACCGTCGCCGAGACACAGGCCGTCCGCGAGAGCGATGAACGCGGCAAGCATACGACGACGCATCGCGAACTTTTCCGGATTGACGATTTGTTCGTCATCGATACACCCGGGATGCGTGAATTTGGCCTTTGGGACGGTGCCGATCATCTCGACGATACGTTTCGGGATATCGAGGCGCTCGCCGAGACGTGTCGGTTCCGGGACTGTTCGCACGGCAACGAACCGGGTTGTGCCGTCCGAGCCGCCATCACATCCGGAACGCTCGATGCGAAACGCTATCAAAGCTTCGTCAAACTCGAGCGCGAACTCCGCTACGCCGAAAAACGACAAGCGGAAGCGGCTCGTCTCGCCGAGAAGAAGAAACGAAAAACGAAAGCTTAATCTACAAAGGGAGTCACAGAAATATTGTGGCTCCTTTGTCATTTCCCGAAATTTAGCATCAACTCCTATCAGCAATCCGACATTTGTGAACAATCGTTCAGAAATAGTTCGTCCGAATGCAGGTAAAACCCTCGAAAGTAAGCGGTTTCTCCGTTACAATGGACTCGTATTGTCACAGATTAAAATCGCTAATTATAGGGAGAGACTTATGAAAACATTGAACGAACGCGCACTCGAGATGCATGCCTTCCATCACGGAAAATTGGAAACGACACCGAAAGTCGATGTCGACACGAAAGAAGCGCTCAGCCTCGCCTACTCGCCTGGCGTCGCCGAACCGTGCCGTCGCATCGCTGAAGATAAAGAGCTCTCGTATGACTACACACTCCGCGCCAACACGGTCGCCGTCGTCTCGGACGGGAGCGCCGTGCTCGGTCTCGGCAATATCGGTCCAGAAGCCGCACTGCCGGTCATGGAAGGAAAAGCCGTCTTGTTCAAAAGCTTCGCCGGCGTCGATGCGTTTCCCATCTGTCTCGATACGCATAACGTCGATGAAATCGTCCGGACGGTCGAACTGCTCGCACCGACGTTTGGTGCCGTCAACTTAGAAGACATTAAAGCACCCGAGTGCTTTGAAATCGAGGCCCGGTTGAAACAATCGCTCCCGATTCCTGTCTTCCATGACGACCAGCACGGGACGGCCATCGTCGTCTTGGCCGGTCTCGTCAACGCGTTGCGCCTCGTCGATAAAACGATGCCTGAACTCCGTGTCGTCATGAACGGTGCCGGAGCCGCGGGCATCGCCATCGCCAAACTGTTGAAGCGTTTCGGTGTCGAGGACCTCGTCATCTGTGATACGAAAGGCGCGATTTACGAAGGACGCGTCGAGGGGATGAACCCGTTCAAAGATCAAATCGCCAAAGCGACGAATCGGAAGCAACACGAAGGATTGCTCGCCGACGTGCTTCAAGGTGCCGACGTCTTTATCGGTGTCTCGGCGGCCGGGGCCGTCACGGAAGACATGGTCCGCTCGATGGCCGTCGATCCAATCATCTTCGCTCTGGCGAACCCGATTCCGGAGATTACGCCAGACCTCGCGACAAAAGCCGGGGCGCGTGTCGTCGCGACCGGCCGTTCCGATTTCGCCAACCAAGTGAACAACGTCCTCGCCTTCCCAGGTATTTTCCGGGGCGCACTTGACGTTCGCGCCAGCGAAATCAATGAGGAGATGAAGGAAGCGGCCGTCCACGCGATTGCCGATTTATTGACCGAAGAAGATTTGGCGAACGGGGTCGTCATCCCAAGCCCATTCGATGAACGAATCGCACCGGCCGTGGCGGTCGCGGTTGCCAAAGCTGCCGTCGAGACCGGCGTCGCCAAACGTCCGCTCGATGAGGCCGCCATCCGTCAGCACGTCAGTCAAAAACATTTGTAACCCAAAAACTGCGCAGACCATGACGGTCTGCGCAGTTTTTTAAACGGTTCCTTGTAAAATCCCTTCCGCCCATTCGACTTCTTCCGTCGTCGGGGGTTTAATTCCTTTGAGCGGATAGTCGAGACCAAGCGCCTCCCATTTATAGACGCCCATCTCATGGTACGGCAAAATTTCGACTTTCTCGACGTGGTCGAGCTTTTGAATGAACGCTGCCGTGCGGCGGAGCGCTCCTTCATCAAGTGTCCATTCCGGGACGAGGACGTGGCGAATCCACATTTTCGTTCCGCGCTCGGATAAATGTTCAGCGAGCGCGAGCGTGTTGACGTTGCTCCGTCCTGTCAGTTTCTTACACATGTCATCGTCGATATGTTTGATATCAAGCAACACGAGATCCGTATGGTCTAAAATTGCATCCAAGTTAGGGGGACGAAGTGCACCGGACGTGTCGAGTGTCGTATGAAGCCCGTGTTTCTTCGCTTCACGCAAGAGCGCCTCTAAAAACTCTGGCTGCGCGAGCGGGTCGCCCCCAGAAATCGTGATGCCGCCTTTTGACGCTTCCATGAACGGACGATAGCTGAGCGCTTCTTGAATGACGTCCTCGGCCGAACGATGGTTATTCTTTTTGAAATCCCACGTGTCAGCATTGTGGCAATACAAGCAACGAAGCGCACAACCTTGTAAAAAGACGATAAAACGAATTCCCGGGCCGTCAACGGTTCCAAACGATTCGACCGAGTGTACATATCCCATTGTCATCGAAATGACCTCCTAACGAATGAGCGGCCCTCGAGTGAAGGCTGCCAAGCCTTTGTTTACAATGAACCGTGGAACGTCCGGTTGATGACGTCGATTTGTTGTTCGCGCGTCAACTTGATGAAGTTGACCGCATAGCCAGAGACGCGGATGGTGAGCTGTGGATATTCTTCCGGATGCTCCATCGCATCGAGCAACGTTTCACGGTTGAAGACGTTGACGTTCAAGTGATGTCCTTTATGCTCGCCGCCCATATAACCGTCAAGGAGCGCCGCCAAGTTGAGTTCACGGGCCACTTCTTCTTTACCGAGCGCTTTCGGTACGATTGAGAACGTGTATGAAATTCCGTCTTGCGCGTGTTCGAACGGGAGTTTCGCGACTGATGAGAGCGACGCAGCTGCCCCTTTCGTATCGCGGCCATGCATCGGGTTCGCACCTGGTGCGAACGGTTCGCCGGCGCGACGTCCGTCCGGTGTGTTCCCTGTCTTTTTGCCGTAGACGACGTTTGATGTGATCGTCAAGACCGATTGCGTATGGAGCGCGTCGCGGTATGTTTTATGCTTACGCACTTTTTCCATGAACGACTCAACGAGTTCGACGGCGATTGAATCGACACGGTCATCGTTGTTTCCGAATTTAGGGAAGTCGCCTTCTGTCTCGAAGTCGACAGCAATGCCTTGCTCGTTTCGGACCGGTTTCACGGTCGCATATTTGATGGCTGACAGACTATCTGCTGTGACCGAGAGACCGGCGATTCCGCATGCCATCGTCCGTAGGATTTCTGGGTCATGAAGTGCCATCTCGATCCGTTCGTACGCATATTTATCGTGCATGAAGTGGATGACGTTGAGCGTGTTGACGTAGAGCTCGGCGAGCCAATCGAGCGTCCGATCGAAGTCGGCATACACTTTGTCGTACGTGAGCACGTCTTCGGTGTTCATCTCCCAAACCGGTGCGATTTGGTCGCCGCTCTTCTCATCGCGGCCTCCGTTCATGCTGTAAAGGAGTGCTTTTGCCATGTTGGCGCGGGCACCGAAGAACTGCATCTGTTTCCCGATCTTCATCGGTGACACACAGCAGGCGATGCCATAATCGTCGCCGAACTCTGGAAGCATGAGGTCGTCGTTCTCATATTGGATCGCAGACGTCTCAATCGACATCTTCGCACAATATTGTTTGAAGCCTTCTGGCAATTTCGTCGACCAAAGCACCGTCAAGTTCGGTTCTGGTGCTGGTCCGAGGTTCGAAAGTGAATGCAAGAAGCGGAACGAGCTCTTCGTCACGTTCGAGCGTCCGTCTTCGCTCATCCCACCGATTGACTCGGTCACCCATGTTGGGTCACCTGAGAACAATTCGTTGTAGTCAGGCGTGCGTAAGAATTTGACGATCCGGAGCTTCATAATGAAGTGGTCGACGATTTCTTGGACATCCGACTCGGTCAAACGACCCGCTTCGATGTCACGCTCTGCGTATACATCAAGGAATGTCGAGACACGTCCGAGTGACATCGCGGCACCGTTCTGTTCTTTGACGGCTGCGAGATAAGCGAGGTAAACCCATTGATATGCCTCTTGTGTATTTTCCGCCGGCCGGCCGAGGTCAAACCCGTACGCCGCACCGAGCTGTTTCAACTCTTGGAGGGCCCGGAGCTGTTCAGACATTTCTTCCCGTGTCCGAATGTCAGACTCTGATAAGAAACCGCCACGGTTCGCCAAGTCTTTTTTACGTGCGGCAATCAAGAAGTCTAACCCGTACAAGGCAACGCGACGGTAGTCGCCGATAATCCGTCCACGTCCGTAAGCGTCAGGAAGTCCTGTGATAATCCCTGACTTCCGTGCTGCTCGCATCTCAGGTGTGTACGCATCGAAGACACCTTGGTTATGCGTTTTGCGGATTTCCGAATAAATCTTTGTGATTTCAGGGTTCGGTTCGAAGCCATACGATTCAAGTGCAGCGTCGACCATCCGGATGCCGCCGTTCGGATGAATCGAACGTTTGAACGGCTCGTCCGTTTGAACGCCGACCACTTTCTCCAGCTCTTTGTTTAAGTATCCTGGTCCGTGCGAGACGATTGTCGATGGGTTGTTTTGATCGACTGCCCAAACACCACCGCGTTCGCGCTCTTCTTTCGTCAATTCCATCACTTGTGCCCAAAGACGATTCGTCGCTTCGGTCGGTCCGACGAGGAAACGGTCGTCTCCTGTGTACTCATGTCGGTTCAAACGGATAAACTCACCGACGTTCACTTCATTCGTCCACTGCCCAGGTACAAATCCTGACCAGGCTGATTTAATTTCGGTTGCCATTGTGGGTCACTCCTCATAGTTGAGATAACTGCGTGCTTTCTATAAGTTGAGTGTACGTGAAAACGTGAACATTATGTTTTACATTCTTGTGAAAGTTGTAACAATCTCATGAACGTTGGCGTGAAGCCATTTTTGTAAGCGCTTTAAATTCTGTTATAACGTATTTCTCATTAACTATGAAACAGATAAATCACGTCACGACGCGATTCAAGTCGATTCTGTATCATCTGAATTCGGATGTGACGATTTGTACAGTTTTTAGTGTGATGTATATCACGACTCAGGGATAGAACTTGAATTTTTGCCTTACATCGGACACAATGAAGGCAGAACATTGTAGAAGAGGAAGGGGTTCTTCCCATGACGTACGAATTATTGACAGCTGATCACGACTTGAAAG
Organism: Exiguobacterium sp. s149; assembly: GCF_018618395.1. Classification (NCBI taxonomy): domain Bacteria; kingdom Bacillati; phylum Bacillota; class Bacilli; order Caryophanales; genus Exiguobacterium; species Exiguobacterium sp. s149. Next base: position 130,729 of record NZ_JACSLZ010000006.1, on the reverse strand, counting down.
CCGGTGACCGCATCTCCCTTAAAGTAGAAGCGAACGGTGAACAACGTGATGGATTTATCACAGAATTTGAAGACGCAGGTTTTTGGATTCGGTTTGACGACGACATCGAAAACGAGGATTTTATCGATTACCGCGATAACTTGCTCGCTGCGCTCATCTCGCGCCCGATTGACGTGGCAGCGACATATCCAGAGCTCGCCTCATACGAACGGTTGACGAAAGAATTGCAGTATCGTGTCTATCAAGGCTTCACCGTTGAAGGCGTTGAGGCGTCGGCTGACCAAATCGATGTGCATATCAAACTCATCGAGGACGGACAGACGTTCACACAGACACTTCGCTCTTCATTCGACCAAGACACGGAACATGTTCGCTATATTTAAAACAGGGAGCACTTATGCTTCCTTTGTTTTTGCCCCACGATAAGGAGAAATGATATGAACTTTACAAAACCATTTATTAACGAAGCCTGGGATCGCCTTGGCTTCACTGAACCAATGCCGGTCCAAGCAGAAGCGTTCCCGCTTCTGTTGGACGGTAAAGACGTCACGATTGAAGCGCCGACAGGTACCGGGAAGACGCTTGCTTATTTGTTACCCGCCATTGAAAAAATCGACGCATCGAACGACCGAATTCAAGTCGTCATCGTCGCGCCGACGCGTGAGCTCGTCATGCAGATTCAAACGGTCGCGCAACGATTTACCGAGAAAGGTGATGTCCGCATCGCTTCATTTATTGGCGGTGTCGAATTGAAACGTCAAATCGATCGCTTAAAGAAAAAGCCGCATTTGATCGTCGGGACACCAGGCCGACTCGTCGAACTGATCGACAAGAAAAAATTGAAGCTTCATGAGACGCACACGATCGTCCTCGATGAAGCCGACCAAATCATCGACAGCGGATTGACAGAAGCCGCCGAACGCATCATCAAGCACACGGCGCACGAACATCAAATCGCCCTCGTATCGGCAACGCTCACAGACACGCTTCAAGCATGGGCGGCCCCGTTCTTAAAGGAGCCGGCACACGTGAAAATCGAACGAGCCGTGAGCAGTCAAGTGACGTACGGCTACATGTTGACGACACGCCGCTACAAGCCGGAATTGCTTCGTCGTTTGTCACACGTCAACGGTGTCAAAGCGCTCGCTTTCATCAACAACCGCTCATTCTTGCCACCACTCAGAGGCGAACTCGATAAAATGAAAGTGAACTACCGGATGCTCGACAGCCTAAAAGGGAAACGTGAACGTGTCGAAACGCTTCGCGAATTCCGTAAAGGCGACTATCCGCTCCTCATCACGACAGGTCTCGCGGCCCGTGGTCTCGACATCGAAGAAGTGACGCACGTCGTCCACTTCGATTTGCCAGAATCGATTGACGACTTCATTCACCGCTCGGGCCGGACGGCACGCGGGAATGCGGCCGGGACCGTGCTCTCGCTCGTGACGGATGAAGACTTGACGCACTTGAAATCGTTCGCCCGCCAACTCGGCGTCGAATTGAAAGAACTCGAGATTTATCGTGGCGACGTCATCGAGAAACGGATCGAGGATAAACCGCCGGTCGTGAAGCGTCCTGCGAACAAACGAGGACCGCGCCGATGAAAAAAGAGCGGAAAGTAATTCCATTCCCTTTGCTTGTAGAAGAGTCCGAATTGCTGGCCGAGCTGAAAAAGTTGTATGAGCAAGCCGCGCTCGCGCGCAGCACACATTGGACGAACTATATTCAAGAGATCGCCTCGGAAGGCACATGGCAGTTGAAAGACGCCGAGCTATTCCGCGACCTGTTCATCGACTGGGCCGTCTTCTTCGAGACGGACGAGGACGGGATGACACCGCACGGCCGCTACTTGGCAGATCAAAAAGCCGACATGTCCCCTGCCTTGTATCACGCGCTCCGTGGCTTGGCGGTCCCGCGTTGCTCGGTGTTTGAAGTGACCGAGGAAGGACTGCGCGACTGGGAGACGAAAGAGACGTATCGCGTCAATCTCCCGGAAAAACGTGAGGTCGGTGACATCATGCTCGGCAAGCTGCTCGATATCCGAGGCAGCTGGCGTTTCGGATCGGCGTTCCTCGCTCTTCCGGCGAAAATGGCCGGTAACGTATCGGACCTGTATATCGACTTCACCGATGAGGTCGGTCCGGGTGCGTTCCTCGATCAGTTCCCAGAGTTCTGTGCGGAACTAATTGACATGTTGCTCGATTTAGAAGACGGGGTCATCGTCCCGAAACCATCAAAATAACCGAGAGGCGGTCGCCTCTCGGTTATTTGTTATTGTAGATAATATTTCGTGTTGGACACCAACGCTTTCGCCGCATCGTTCGTCGCCTTCACGACAGCGCTCGAGATGGCTTTTCCATCTTGATAGACGTCAATGACGGCCCCTTCTTTCGTCGGGCGAATATGATACAGTTGGTTATCGACATACCAAGTCGTACCGACCGAACCATCGATGACTTGTCGCGTCGATTGCTTCCCTGTCTTCAAGTCGACAACGAATTCGGTCCCATCTTCCCGCAAGGCGATTAATTGATCCTCATAGACGGTTGCGTCCCACATATCCCCTTCAGCTTTTAACTCGACGACACGCTTCTCTTCGGTGTCATAGGCATACACGCCTGGACGTTCCGTCTCGTTCGTGTACGTCTGACCATCTTCGGTTATCGTTTCGTATGTCCCAAGACGTACCGGGAGGAAACGATTATCGGCTGCGATGGTCATCCGGTTCTCATCGTAAAACCTGGATGTTCCGACAACACTAGAAATAAAGCCGTCTTCTATTGAGATTTCTTCAAGGGTGATTTCAACCGCCCCTTCATCAAACACGGCGATTTTTGTTGCTGCTTGTCTATCATAACCGTCACGATAAATCAAATGAACACGACCATCTTGAACGAATATGCCGTGCCAGTTCCCTTCCATGACTTCCACTGCACCGCTAACATTTGACGGGAACGTCGTCGTGGCAATGTCGTTGCCTTCGGTTCGGAAAAGAATGATTTCATCGTTTCCTTTTTGTCCGATGCCGACATACTCCTCTTTCGTGCGTAACGATTGGGTGAAACTAAGGTTTGTCATTTGACGATAGAACTTTCGCATCGTAGGATTGACCCGTTCGCGTTGTTTAAGCGCTTCTTCGACGTAATTTAAATGGGTCGTCACTTCACTACCAGACCGGGTGATTTCAAACCGTTCCTGGACCTCATCCTCGGTTTCATAAAAGGCTTGTATTTTTTGATTTTCCCATACACTTTCATTCGTTTTGACATCGAGCACCCACTCCGCCGTTGATGCTTTCGAATCAATGGCGAACGTACCGAGCCCGATGATGACGACCGCACCGAGCGCGGCCACATTCCACATTCGTTTCATCTGCTCACCTCACACACTTAATTTCTTCGTCAACTGACGATGTCCAATCCAAACGACCCCAATAAACCAAATCACTAAAATAAGAGTGAAGACGGCCAGCGTCTCTTCCATGAACAGATAGTTCTCAATGATAAAGAACCCAATCATCGGCACAACTACGACAACCCCAATCATCAATAAGGCGAGGAACGGCGCCAACACCGTCCGTTGCCACAGGCTCCGTTCAATCAACACAAATGCGAAGATGAATAAGACGGCAATGGCAATTAATACTTGATGGACAAAGAAGTTGAACAGTGACGCCGGGAACATGACCGAGAACGCCCCATCGTAGCCGATGGCCTGTTCGAAGGAGCCACTCATCGGAATCATTTGCGAGTCCAACCAACTCGAAAACGCTATGTACTGGAGTTTGAGCGCAATCCACTGGACGGAGAACAAGCCAAGGATCATTAACATCATCGTCACTAGCTTCGCACCGAAGACGAGCATCCGTTGTTGCGGCATGAGCAATAGGCGCATCATGAACGTCCCACGGCCTTGGAAGTCACGGTACCAAATCCAAAAACTGAAGAATACCATCGCCGTGACAGCCACCCCAATCGACAAGATGAACGGTGTGCCACCAAGATAATTCCCGAACGTCAAAGTGTAATCCGGCGTTCCAGCACGACGCATTTCTTCATACATATTCGTTTCGCTCCATAGGAAGACGCCGAGCCAGGCGAACTGGGTGACGACGAGTAACGTGATTAAGATGAGATACGGTTTCGTCAACCGCTCGACTTCCCATCCGAGTAGTTTCAACAAATTCATGCGCCATACTCCTCTCTCATGACATCGACAATAGACTTCCCATGAATGAAGCGGACGTCCTCGACGTCGAACTCACGAACGATCCGGCCGCGGTTCAACATGACGGCCTTGTCGACCAAGTATTCGATATCTTCAATCTCGTGCGTCGTAATCAAGACGCCGCGGTCTTCCATAATGTCACTCGAGAACAACTCGACAATTTGTTCTTTCGAGAACACGTCGATGCCCGAGAACGGTTCGTCGAGCAATAGATAGTCCGGATCTTGGGCAATCCCGAGCGCCAAATTCACTTTGGCGAGCGTCCCTTTCGACAGCTCATTCAACTTGTCCTCTGGGAACAATTTAAACTCATCGACAAGACGGGCGAACAATTTCGGGTCGAACTTTGGATAAAAGTCTCGCATGAACGCCTCGCACTGCTCAATCGTGAAGTGAATCGGGAATGTCGAGTGGTCCGGTACGAACGCAACGCGATTCAAATCAATCGGTTTGCCGTCGACGAGCACCGTTCCCTTGTCGAACGGCGTCAGTCCCATGATGCCTTTTAAAATCGTCGATTTCCCAGTACCGTTCAATCCGATCAAACACGTGATTTCCCCTTTTTGGGCCGTAAACGACACGTCTTCGATGACTTGTTTTTTGCGGTAACGTTTTTTAACTCCCAATACTTCGATCATCGAGATTCCCCTCTCCGTATTGTCGTTTGATTTTATCGACAAGCTCATCCATCGTGACGTCAAGTTCTTGAATCGATTCGACGAAGACAGCGACCGCCTCATCGACAAGTTCCGTGCGGATGCGTTTCAAGACATGTTCATCGGTCGTCACGCGGCTCGGACGGTTCCGTTCGGTCGTAATCAATTGTTGTTCCTCCATTTCCTTGAACGCCTTTTGGACGGTGTTCGGATTGATTTTCAGTTCGGTCGCGAGCTCGCGTCGCGACGGCATCTCTTCGCCCGCCTGCAGTTCGCCAAGCGCCATCTTCTTTTTGAAGTAATCGACGACTTGAATGTAAACCGGGGCTCTCGTGTTGAATTGTATGATCATGTTGTCACCTCTCTAAGTGTATGATGCGACTAATACACTACCTAACTGTATTATCACCATAGTACACTAACGGAGTCAACAGTTTTTTCCAAAACAAAAACGCATCCCCTATAAATGGATGCGTCAACTAGATGGAACGATTCGATCGGCCTGGGCTTGCGGGTTGATCGTTTTGATGTAATGCGCTTCTCCCGGCCAATACCGGCGTTCGTACTTAGCAAGTCGCTCCGATAAGTCGCCGATATACGTATCACGATTCAAGACCCGTTCATGCCGGACTTCCCGCGGACAGTCGAGATAGACGATGTAGTCAAAATAAGGACGCCACTCGTCCCGCAATAAGAAGATCCCTTCGATCAAGACAAGTGTGTTCGGAGCAATCTCAATTGTTCGCATGTTGACCGCGTCCTGGTCTCGCTCATAATACGGCAACGTCAGATTCGCCTGTCCTTCCCGAAGCGGTTTGAACAAGGTCTCCACGAGCAACTCGACGTCCCATTGGAGCGCATAATATTCCATCGCCTCTGACTGTCCCGTCGCGTAACGTCGGTGCCGCTCGACGATAAAGTCGTCAATATGTAACACCACTTCATTCGTTGCAATCCCGCGTAGTTGTTCGACCATCGTCGTCTTCCCTGCCCCGCTCAACCCGTCGATCGCGACGAGGAACGGCCGATCCGGCTCGCGTCTAACATATTCACGTTGAATATCTGCACGAAGTAGCTCCATCTTTCCATCTCCCCACATGAAAAAGTCAGCCCCGCTATCGAGGCTGACTTCAGTTTACCAGAGCACCCAACCTTTCGCTCCCGGCGGCGCACTTTCAATCAAGTGCCAAATCGGAATCGTATAGGCGAAGGCAATTAAAACGAACGTGACCGTAATCCAAAGCTTCCAATTCTCGAAGAAACGCGGTGTCTCCATCGCCGCCTCTTCGGTCTCGGCGAGCGGGAACTCCTCTTCTCCCTTCGGAGCGAGGAACGACAAGTTGAACATTGAATAGACGAAGATGAGGACCGAAATCAAGAGGATCGTCCCACCAATCGCCATCGCGATGTGGTATGGAATCCACTCGCGCGTAAGCGCATCCGAGAAGTACGTTGCCGGACCGGTCCGACGCGGATTACCTTGCAGTCCTGAGATGTGCATCGCGTAAGACATGATCGACATTCCGAACGCCCACGTTCCTGTTTGAATCAATCCGATTCGATTCATCGCTTTCGTGAGGGTCCGACCGCGCAATACCGGCACGAGCCAATATGCCGTTCCGAAGAACGTCAAGGCGACGGCCGTTCCGACCGTGATATGGAAGTGGCCCGTGACCCAAAGTGTGTTGTGGACCATCGCATTCAATTGGTGCGATGCGTTGATGATTCCGCCGGCTCCGGCCGGAATGAAGAACAACATGCCGACGAACGGAGCGAGGAAACGGACATCCCCATATGGCATCTTCTTGACCCAACCAAATAGACCACGAGCTCCGAGTGCGCGGCCGCGCAGCTCGAACGTCGCAAACAGCGAGAACGCCGTCATAAACGACGGGATGACGACGAGGAACGTCAAGATGACTTGAACGAACTTCCAGAACGGTTCAATCCCTGGTTCCGTCAACTGGTGGTGGAAGCCGACCGGGAACGAGAATAGCAGGAACAACAGGAACGCCATCCGGGCGAGCGCATCGGAGAAAATCTTTCCGCCGATGACTTTCGGCACGACCGTATACCAGACAATATAGGCCGGCATGAGCCAGAAATAGACGAGCGGATGACCGAAATACCAGAAGAGCGTCCGTGACAACTCGATTCCGACCGTGTCTTTCCAACCAAGCGAGAGCGGGAGCAGTTGGAATAAAATCGTCCCGGCGACACCGAGCGTGGCGATGACCCACAAGAGCATCGTCATGATACTCATATACGCCGGAAGCGGCGGATGAATACCTGGGTTCTCCCGTTTGTAGTCCGCATACATCCGGAACATGGCGAACGCCGATAACCACGTACCGACGACGAACAAGACGAGACCGATATAAAACACTGGGTCGGCCATGAGTGGTGCGTAGAACGTATACAGAACAGTCGCTTTATTGGCGAGCACCATGATCGTGACGAGCACGGCGCCGGCGATAATCATCCAAAACCCGAGCCAAGCGACCCGCGTTGGGAACGACTCAAAGCGTCCGAACGACTTAGCGAGCAGCGCGTAAAGCAGACCGATGATGAACATTGTCGTGAAAACGAGACCGAGCATGATGCCGTGCGCCGTCAACAGTTGATAATAGCCGAACACTTCCGGGATGACACCAGTCCGAATGAGCGTCTGCATGAGGCCGGCTAGTCCACCGATTAAGACGGCGAGGACCGAGATGACGACGTGGGCATAGGCGAGGCGTGCTTCTTTGACACCGATACTCGGTACTGGTACGCCGCGTTCCATTTCCCACTGCTTTAGTTTTGAGGATACGTCATTCATTTAGTCCACCACCTTAATTTTTGTCGACATCATGTGATGTCCGGTACCACAATATTCGTTACAAAGGATTAAAAATTCGCCCGCCTCGTCGAACGTATACGTGAGCGAGTTGATATGACCAGGTACGACCATCATATTGACCGGTGTGCCCGTCAACTGGAAACCGTGAACGACATCAGGTGAGGTGACGAGAAACGTGACTTTCGCTCCTTTTGGAATCTCGACGTTGCCCGGCGTGAACGTGAACGCTTGCGCGACCATGACAAGTTCATATTCGTTGTCGTCAATTTTATGAAGTCCCGGTTTGTCGAACGGTGCGGTTTGATGTACTTTCGCCGGATCGATCAAATCCGCGTCCGATGCTGGTTGATTTCCTGCCGCAAAGGCAGAGATGCCAAGAACGGTTAAAAACACGCCTAATAAAATGATGCCGAATACAAGCCAATATTTCTCAAGTTTATGAATATGCATATGTTGCTCTCCTCCTGCTCGTTATCGCGTCATAAATAAGTAAAACACTGACGACCACATGGCAATGATGACGCCCGCGACAATCATGACCGATGTGAACGTGCCTTTTAAGTTCGGTTCTTGTCCATCGTTTTTCTCCACGTGAAGGACCCCTTTCCCTGTGATTTCCACTTTTATTGTATGAAATGGGATGAGGATTAATATGTGACATTTATCACTCCAAAAGTGACAATCACATCAAATTTGCGTAGTTTTCACACATAAAGTTCACATTTGGTATAAAGGCATACAAAAAAAGTGATTGTCCCGACACGAATCGAGTCAACCACCTGTTCGGTTTCACGCGCTTTGATAAGGCAAAATGCTGCACCTCTCTTGAAAGATTAAAGCCGACAGATGCCGGCGGGACAGCCTTCACAATAACAGAGCTCTTTCAAGAAATCGATGTCATGCAAAATCATCTCTGTTCCTGTCGTCGTCAACATGCCTTCCTTCCGCCACTGGTTCATCATCCGATTCACCGTCTCGCGAGGTGCACCAATCAGCTGACCGAGCTCCCCGTCTGACGGATGTTTTGGCACGACAATCCCTTCTGCTGACTCGACGCCGTCCATCGCCGCCATGCGTAATAATGTGGAGGCGAGGGCACCTGGTTTCCCGTATAGCAGCAAGTCACGGAGTTTCATCTCGGACTGCTTGCGCATCATCGACGTCCACCGCAATACTTCAGTGGCCAACTGCGCATCGCGCCGAACAAGTTCATCCATCTCTTGCTTCGAGATCCAACCGATGACACTGTCCGATGTCGTCTCGATGCTATACGAACTCGGAAACACCTCGTCGATATCGAACTCCCCGAAGAAGTCGTCCGCCCCATACATGAACATGATGAGTGCGCTCCCTTTTTTCGTCAGCTTCGTGAATTTGACGGAACCGCTCTTCAAATAAAAGAACTTGTTGCACTTCTCGCCTTCCCAACAAACGATACTCCCTTTCGAATGATCTTGAAACGTCATCATCTCGAGCAAGAGCTGTTTCGTCTCTTGCGAAAAGACAAAGCTGTTCGGTTTGGTCGTTCCGCATTTCATAGTCATGTTGTCTGCTCCCTCCACTAATCGTATATCTGATTAAGTCTCGTACGTCATGTGTATGGCTATATTATACAAGAGGTATGCAGCTCATTTTATAAAAGTATGTGACATTTCAAACAATCTTCTTATTCTTTGTCCACAAAAAAAAGACTGCAGGCTCCCTGCAGTCTAGTCTGGTCAGCGGTAGACGAGTCGAATCAACTTCTCGGCTGCTTTAAAGTTTGGGTAACGAATCGGTAAATCGAACTTCGTTGTGTTTCGCAAAATCGATTTGGCGTGGCTGAACGTCTCAAAACTGTAACGTCCGTGATATGAGCCCATCCCGCTCTCGCCGACTCCACCGAACGGCAGGTTCGGGTTCGTCAAATGCATGAGTACGTCATTGACGCAACCCCCGCCGAACGTAAGGTGTTTCATCACGGTCTGCTCCACCGCTTTCGTCTCAGTGAACAAATAGAGCGCGAGCGGATGTGGACGCGATGACACAAACTCAATCACTTCGTCGAGTTGACGGTACGTAAGGACTGGTAGAATCGGTCCAAAAATCTCGTCTTTCATAACGTTCGCGTCTTCTTCGATGTCCGTCAACACGGTCGGGGCAATCTTCAATTGGTCCCGGTCCGTCTGGCCTCCGAAGAAAACGTCTCCTTCTGTCAAATATCCGGTCAAACGATTGAAGTGGGTCTCATTGACAATTCGTGTGAACCGTTTCGTCCCGACGCCGTTCCCGAACATCGTGAACGCTTCCCGTTTAATGGCCTCGAGGAACGCCTCTCGTTTGGATTCGTGGACGAGGACATAGTCCGGTGCGACGCATGTCTGCCCGGCGTTCATCCATTTGCCCCAGGCGATGCGCTTGGCCGCAATCTCGATATTAGCATCCTCATGGACGATGGCCGGTGATTTCCCACCGAGCTCGAGCGTGACCGGCGTCAAATGCTTCGCTGCCGCCTCCATGACGATTTTCCCGACTGGCGTCGACCCTGTGAAGAAGATATGGTCCCATTTCTGGGCAAGCAACTCGGTCGCAACGTCCTTATCCCCTTCGACGCTGACGACGTAGCGGTCGGTGAACGCCCGTTCGAGCACTTTCGTGATCATTTGGGCGACGTTCGGTGTCAATTCCGAAGGTTTCACGACAGCCGTGTTGCCTGCGGCAATCGCTCCGATGAGCGGCGCCATCGCCAATTGAAACGGATAGTTCCACGGAGCGATCACGAGTACCGTTCCGTAAGGTTCATACATGACCTCACTTTGCGTCCCCAGATGGATTGAGGCTCCACGGACACGTTTCGGGCGCATCCAACGCTTCAACTCACGTGTCGTCCGTGTGATTTCGTCATAGACGAAACCGATCTCCGTCGTGAACGCGTCGAGTTCTGATTTGTTCAAATCCTGCTCCAACGCTTGAAGAATCTCTGCTTCATGATGCTTGATTGACTCTTTTAAAAACGTCAACATGCTGAGACGGAATGCGAGCGACTTGGTCGCTTGCGTCCGAAAGAAGCGACGCTGTTTACGAATGAGCTCTTCAATGGTCAACTGTTCGATTGGTGCGAGCATAAATCTGCCTCCCTTGGATGATAACGCTAGCTTCATCTTATCATCTTCACTCGGTCAGCGACCATTTTGAACCTTCGATATGCGTCCGTCCTATCTGACAGGCACGTCCCGTTTCTTCGTTTGTTGCATGACGACAAATATCAAACCGGCGACGAGCAGGATGCCACCTGTCAGCGCGAATTTTTATGTCAGCGTAATCGAGAGCCAGCCTAACAATGCCGAACCCGTCACTGTGCCGAGCGAGAAGAACGCATAAAAATAGCCGTACGACTTACCACGATTGGCCTGATTCGTCGCTTTAATCAACATCGTATTGATGGCTGGGAATAAGATGGCGAACCCGACGCCATACAAGGCGAGGACAGCGTACAAGAGGAGCGACGTCTCAGATCGGCCAATCAACAGTTGGCTCACACCGAGAATGCCGACACCGAGTGCCGCGAGCTTCGCTGGTTCGATTTGGTCGAACAAGCGATTCGTCGGCAACACAAACACGAGCACCGCCATGATACCGAACGTGCTGAGCAATGTCCCGCTCAGACGAGAGTCATACCCGAGCGCCTGCACGTAAAGGGGAAGCAAGTACGCGATTGCCCCTTGCGAGAACATCAAGAGGAAGGCGCCGATATACGCTTTCACTACGTCTCGTTCCAGGCGCGACGTCCCTTCATTTGTACGATGGGAAGGTTCAAGCGTTAACTTCGACGGGCGCAAAAAGACGAGTGCGAGGAGCGCGACGGCTACCCCGAACAGCGCGACGTATGTGAAGACGATCGGCACGGTCGTCTGGCTGGCCATGATGCCGCTGAACGCCGGACCGACGATGGCTGCCAAACCAACAAAACTGCCGGTCAATGCTACTTTTTTACCTTGTCGGTTCGCGGCGGTCAGATTGGCGGACAACGTGAACGCGGCTGGGACAATCAAACCCGCTACAAAGCCGTGCACGATCCGGACAATCAATAGCGTCGTCGCTGTGTCGACGAGATGATACGACAAGAGACTGAGGCTCGACAGCGCAAGACCAACGAGCAGGATGACGATCGGACCAATCCGGTCGGTCCAAATGCCGGATAAAATGTTGCCGAACGTATTCGACAAGGAGTAGATGGCGATGACGAGCCCTGCGATGAACGGTGTCGCACCAACCGATGTCGCAAACGTGCTCATGACCGGAAGCTGGGCGAATAAATCAAAGAAGGCAAAAAAGACGATACTATAAATGACAAAAGCGGACGCTTTATTCATGATGACAACTCCTTGATCCAGCCCGATACGGGAACTGTTCGTTTCAGCTTCAGTCTAGCCTGCCAGTTTCACTTTGTATACAAGACAAGGCGCGCGGACACAAAAACGCCTTACAAACCAGTGGTCTGTAAGGCGTGTTCATTAGTTTGTGACTTCGACCGCTGTATCGAGTGCGACACGAATCATTTCGTCAAACGTCGATTGACGCTCTTCCGATGTCGTCTCTTCACCTGTCAACAAGTGGTCTGAGATTGTGAGGATCGTCAACGCGTTCACTTTGTGTTTCGCAGCGAGTGTGTAGAGACCTGCCGCTTCCATCTCGATGGCGAGGCAACCGAAATCGGCCCACTTCTTGAAATGGTGGAAATCATCCTGGTAGAACTGGTCGGCTGTGAAAATTTGACCGACTTTGACCGGAATACCAGCTTTTTCAGCGTTCATATACGCGCGATGTAGGAGGTCGAACGTCGCTGTCGGCGCATAGTCCATCCCGTTGAAACGAACCCGGTTTTGGGCCATCTCACTCGATGCACTCATCGCGATGACGACGTCACGTACTTTGACGTCTTCTTGAATTCCGCCGGCCGTACCGACACGAATCAAGTTTTTTACGCCGTATGACATAATCAATTCGTTCACGTAAATCGACATCGATGGAACACCCATCCCAGTCCCTTGAACGGAAATACGTTTTCCTTTATATGTTCCTGTGAAGCCATACATGCCGCGGACTTCGTTGTATAACTCAACATCCTCGAGGAACGTCTCCGCGATATATTTCGCACGCAACGGATCTCCTGGCAATAATACCGTTTCTGCGATTTGTCCTGCTTCTGCCCCAATGTGTACACTCATGATTAAATTCCTCCTTCAAGATAGTCGTTGGCACTGCTCCCGATATTCATTCGGGGTGATGCCAATCTGTTTTTTGAAGACTTTCCGGAAATACTTATCATCCGAAAAGCCGACCGCTTGGGCGACTTCATAAATACGTTGTCTACTCGTCTCAAGGAGACGTTTCGCCTCGAGCATCCGGATCGACAGCAAGTATTCGGATAAGTTGACGCCGTACTGCTGTTTGAAGCGACGCGATATGTATTCGCGGCTCAAGTAAAAGCGCTCGCTCATCCCTTGTAAGCTGAGTTCTTCCGCATAATGGCGTTCAATGAACGCGCCAATCTGTAGAATCGGATCGTCTTCGTCAGGAGTGACGTCGGCGAGGGCACGTGCGAGCGTCTCGTTCAAGACGTCCGGGTCAATCGGTTTCAGCAAGTAGTCGAAACTGCCGAGCTGAATCGCGCGCCGCATGTACGAATATTCGTCATAGCCCGTCAAGACAATCAGTTTGGCCGTCTCCGCCTCCGTATGGACCCACTCCATCAACTCGATGCCGTTACATCGAGGCATTTGCAGGTCCGATAAAATCAGCGCCGGCCGTTCTTTGACGATAATCTGTTTCGCTTCTTCCCCGTCTTGTGCCTCAATCACTTTCGTGACGCCGAGCCGTTCCCACTCCCCGAGCAGTTTCACCGCTTCCCGTACCGGCGACTCATCATCAACGATCAACACTTTCGTCATGACGCATCCGCCTCCGTTACGGCCGGGAAACGCATGACAATACGAAATCCGCCTGTCTCTGGTGTAGCCAACATAAACTGAGCCTCCCGATTATAGTTTAACATGAGTCGATCTCGAATGTTCTTTAAACCGGTACCTTCCGCCCCATTCAATGGCTCGGTCGATACCTCGATCCGTTCTTTCAATAGCGTCAACTCTTCATCCGAGAGATCGCGTCCGCTATTCTCACAATGAATCACAAGATTTGATCCCGATTGATGAATTCGCACTGAGAAACGGTTGGCCGCTGTCGCACCGTCGCGCTCAAACCCATGCTTGAAAAAGTTCTCGGCGAGCGGCTGCAAAATCATCTTCGGCACAATTAAATCGAGGAGCGGCTCCGGCACATCGACCTCAATCTCAAATTGATCCGGGAACCGGACTTGTTGCAAGCGAATGTAGGACGTGAGGTGATCGACTTCTCGCTTGAGCGTCACGAGCGACTCATCGGGATGCATCGTATAGCGCATCATCGAGGAGAGCTGCGTGATGAGACGGTACACCGTCTTGCCATCGCCTTTCAATGCGAGCGTCCCGATCGACTGCAAGGCGTTGAACAGGAAGTGTGGGTTCGTCTGAGCTTGGAGCGCCCTCAGCTCATTCGTCCGATTCTCGAGCGCCAACCGATATTCCCGTTGAATCAAATCATCGATTCGTTCAATCATCCGCTTGAATTGCCGTCCGAGCACACCGAACTCATCATTTCCGAGGGAATCGAATGAGACGGTCATGTCCCCTTGCTCGATTCGCCAAATGTTCGAGGTGAGCGTCTTGATTGGAGTCGTCAAACGCATCGAAGCGTATGTCGCCCCAATCAATGCCAATACGAGCGACACCATCCCGACGACAAAGATGATGAATGACGTCCGTGACGCCGGCTCGGTCAACAATCGATCTGGTATCGATTTTCCGACGTAAAACGTCTGGTTCTCAAACTCGAACGATTTGACGATGCGGTGATGCTTCCCATCGCTCGACAGCGAGTTCGTCGACACGTTTTGCGGGATTTCATCGTCACCGAGTTGTGCGAACACTTGATTGCCGCCCCCGACGAACCAGAGGCTCTCGCTCGGGTTGTTCTGTAGCGAGGCGAGCTGGCCGATGAAGACGTCCTCCGGGATATCGATCGACAAAATCGCGAGCGGCTGATCCGTCTCGATTTTGTCGAGTCGGAAATGGAGCGTCACGACTTCTTCTTCTGAGACGAGCGGACCGAAATCATGATACGGCACGAGCGGGTGCGAAGCCTCGAGCAGGACGCGGCTCTCCTCATACTTCAATAGCTGTTGCTGAATCTCACTCGGTTGCCGTTTCGAGCGCGGGGATACTTTCATCTTATAGGCGGCGAACGAATCCATATCCTCAAGCATGAGCAACTGGATTTGGGCCACATCTTCACGGGATAGGTACATGCCGAGCAGTGCCCGTCGCACCTCTAGTTCGGTCTGTTCGAGCGACAGACCTGGGCCATACTCGAGAATATCGAGCACGTCCCGATTCGCATATAGACTTGTCGGCAAGCGACTCAAGTCTGAGACATACCGTTCCATTTGAAGCGTGCCTCGCTCAAGCGACCATTCGGTGAGCTGAAGCCCCCGTTCCCGCTCCCGGTCTTTGACGTACCAAAAGGAAATGACCGTCGCCAAAATGACGGGAACGATAATCGTCAATGCGATCATTCCCGTCAGCTTCGTCCGAATGCTCATCCGCACATCGCCTCCTCGCTGTCATTATATCACGGCTTATGCAAGCGTTTGCAAGACTTGAAAATAAAAAGGTTTATGACCTTTGTTCCGGTCATAAACCTCGTTGTTTATTCGTATGATTGAATCAAGTCGATGATGCCTTGCGGTTGCCCGGAGTCAGCTGCGAGTTCAGCCGGCGTCATGCCGTCCTTATTCTCGAGCGAGACGTCGGCGCCGCTCTCAAGCAACAATTCGACCGTATCGATGTCGACGCCTTCATTGTAGAGCAAATTGTGAAGTGGCGTGTCGTCGTACAAGTCTTGCGTATTGACGTCGGCCCCATCTGCCAATAGAGTTTCAAACTCTTCATACGTTGCGGCGTTGTAGGCAAGTTCTTGAATCGGCTCTTCCGCCATCGCATCAAGCGAGCCGAACCCTTCTGAGAAGCCCGTCAAGCCGTCGCTCGTGAACAGCCAGGCGACGATGGCCACGTTGACAATGACGCTCAACACGATCGTCCCGATAATCGACCCTTTTACATACCCTGCCGTCTTGAAGACCGGAACGTTCGTCTCACCGGCGTTCGTCGCGATGGCCGCAATCCGTTTCGGGAGCGGCGGATGCGTCGATAACAGCTCGCTCAATTTGGCAATAAATCCGTTCTCACGGCTCGCTTCATATAAGTAGTCAAACTCGCTCACTTCTTTCGCCAACTTCCCACCGATGGCAAGAATCGTGAGGGCGCGTTTTGATGCCGTCTCGTCTTGAATATGATGGGCCGCCATGCGGTCACACGTGAACTCGCACGCACGCGAATAAGCCGATCCTAAAAACGGGATCCAGCCGCCGAGCATCATCGCCCATTGTTTTTGGACATGGTTGCGGCGAATATGTGCCAACTCGTGCGCAATCACAAACTCGACTTCTTTGGCGTACCCTTCACGTGACAACTCGACGACATCCGAATACAGGATGACCATATTCTTTTGGAAGAAACGGGTCGCGAAAGCGTTCAAGACGCCTCCGGCTTGAAGAATGTACACATCCGGGAGTAAGCGAATTCCCATTTCTTGTCCGACACGCTGATACGTCTGATACAGGTCGGCGAATTGACGCTCTGTGACTTTAACGCCGTTCGTGCGAATATATCCGATTTGGAGCCAGTGTGTGAATAAAGACAGTGCTAAAATTGATCCGATCACCCATAAAAAGATGCCGAGCGAGGCAATCGTGAAGACGATTCCTAGCACCACCGTCAACATGCTGGCGGCGACGAGCAGTCCAAAATACAATGTTTCGTTCTTATGTACCAATTGCGATTGTTTCATGTAAAAATCCCCTTCATTTTCCATATGAAGTCCATTATACCGGATAAATGGATGTATTCAACAAAAAAATAGAAACTGACACGTACGTCAGTTTCTATTCGATCGTGAGGCGATACAGCTGATCGTCCCCACTTCCAGGGTTGCCACGTCCGTCCGTATTGTTCGTGATAAAGTAAAGTCCTTCGTCCTCCAACCAGACGTCACGGATGCGACCTTTATCCTCGACGAGCGGGATGACCTCACGTGATTCCCGATCGATGGCGACGAGACGATTTCCACGAAGCGTCGCCATATACACGTAACGGTCGTCGGCAACGATGCCCGACGGTGCCCATGACGTCTCCCCGACCTCGAACCATGGTGTCTCGAGCCCATCTCGTGCTTGATCCGCCTCGATGAGCGGCCAGCCGTAATTGTTACCCTCTTCGAGGATATTCACTTCATCATGCCCCGAAGCTCCGTGCTCACTCGCGTAAAGCGTATCTTCGATCTTCGTCAAGCCTTGAGGATTGCGGTGACCGGACGAATAAATCCAATCGGTCGGTTCGCCCTCTCCGGATAAGGGCACTCGTAACACTTTTCCGGCGATCGATGTTTCATCTTGGGCCAGTTCCGGCACGAGCGCATCTCCGGTCGTGACCCACAGCACGTCCCCATCGAGCAACAACCGTCCGCCGTTATGGAACTGGTCCCCTGGAATCTCATCGAGCACGACGTCCGTCTCTTCAAACTGATTGCCATCCCACGTCAACTCGACGACCCGGTTTTGGACGTTACCAGGTGTCCCGTACGTATGGTAAGCGTACAGTTGGCGTGACGTCGCAAAATCTGCGGTCAACGCGAGTCCGAGGAGACCGCCTTCCCCGATTTCAAGCACGTCCTCGTTCAAGACGACCGGTTGTCGGTCGAGATTCCCGTCTGCATCGATGACGGCAATCGTGCCGCCGCGTTCCGAGATGAGCCATCCGTCATCGGTTTTTGCAATCGACCACGGTGCCTCTAACTGTTCGACAATCGATTCGGTTGCACCGGTCGACACGTCGCCTTCCGGCTCAGTTGATTCCTGCTCTGGTGCCGTGTCAGACGGTGCTTCTTCGGTCGACTCCTGGACTGGTGCCTGTTCAGGTTCCGGCGTCTCGGTCGATTCCGAGGCACAACCGGCAACAAATACGAGCGACAAGATGAACATCCATCGTTTCAACGTGATCGCCTCCTTTTCACCATCATACCGTGTCTTTAGTTGTCACGTGAAGGTGCCGGTGGGCTAACCGGTAATCGCAGCGCAATCAAGAGCGCGATGAACGCGGCGAGGGCTGCGCCGATGAAGACGGTGTTCAATCCGCTGGCGATGAGTTGCTCGCCTTGGAGCCGGACGGTCGCGTCTAGCGCCTCGGTCATACTCCGATTGAAGAACGATTCGAGTGACACACCGCTTAACCCGGCCTCCTCACGGAAGCCGCTCAGGACGATGAAGTTGAACACGGCACCGAACACGGCGACACCGAGCGTCTGACCGACAGTGCTCAAGAATGAGTTCGCCGCTGTCGCGGTCCCCCGTTGACGATACGACACGACCGTCTGTAAGACGACGATGAACATCGGTTGCGACAAGCCGAACCCGACGCCGATTATGGCGACAGCGAGGTAGACGAACAGGTCTGGGCTCGATTGCGTGAGCAACGTCAAGATGATTGTCCCAATCAACAAGAGACTCATTCCCATCACGGCCCGACGTCGTGGCGAGGCCGCGCCAAGTGTACGGCCGCCGATAATCGACGTGAACGTCCAAGCGACCGAGAGCGGCATCAGCATGAAGCCGGCTTCCGTCGCCGATTTACCAAGGACGGCCTGGGCCCAGATCGGGATATAGGCCGACATCGAGACGAGCACCCATGCTGCGAAGAAGACGGCACCATTGATGGACGCGATAATCGGTTGTTTCAACAGATCGAGCGGCAACAACGGTGTTTTCGCACGCCGTTCCGATAAAAAGAAACTCGTGAGCAGCACGACACTGAACACGGCACTGACGATAATCGATGGCGTCCAGACGTTCGTCTCGCTGAAGGTGATCAATCCATATAAGAACGCCGTCGTTCCGAACGCGAACAACAGCGCCCCTTTGACGTCGATTCGCTCCGTCGTCTCTGTCACCGTCTCTTTATAGAAGACAATGATCATGATGAATGATAACAGTGCGAACGGGACGTTCAGCAAGAAGACGTAGCGCCAAGACAACGTCTCGACCAAGAACCCGCCGATGACCGGCCCGAGCACGCCCGAGACACCCCAGACCGCGCTCAAGATGCCTTGAATCTTGCCGCGCTCCTCATACTTGTACAAGTCGCCGATGATGGTCATTGAAATCGGCAATACCGCCCCGGCGCCAAGCCCTTGGAGCGCCCGGAAGATAATCAATTGTTCCATCGATGTGGCGAGGCCACATAGGAGCGAGGCAAGTGTGAACAATCCAATCCCGAACAATAGGACCCGCTTGCGCCCGAACAAGTCGGCCACTTTCCCATAAATCGGTGTCGACACCGCCGTGAACAGCAGGAAGGCGGCGAACACCCAACTCACGAGGGCGGCCCCATTCAACTCGCTCGCGATGACCGGTGTCGCGACCGAGACGACCGTCCCTTCAATCGCCGCTAAAAAAGTCGCCAATAACAATGCGACCGTGACATTCTTTCTCATATCTGTCATCTCCCCAATAAAATAGCGGTGCCGGAAGGTTCCGAGCACCACTTCAACTGTCTATTATTTTGTGCGAGCGACGCCCGTTTGACAAGCCTCAACTTCTGCCCGGCTTTGCCCGCACTAAAAAACACAAGCGGCGAAGGGGTCATTTCGCCGCTTGTGTTGCTGTTATTTTGCCTTATCCGCCCATACTTTCGTGAAGTCTTGGAGCATCTCGTCCCCGGTCTTTTGACCGCCGACATACGCTTGCATCAACGCGCCGTACTCGTTGACCGCGCCGTCCGGATACTTGAACCAGTTCCATGAGATCGTCTTGCCTTCGTTCGAATAGGCCAAGATGTCGTCTGCAAGCGGACCGAGATCGTTCGCTTCAATCGACTTGAACGCCGGGATGAATTTGAATTTGTTGACCATGTAGTCTTTACCCGTGTCGGATGTTGCCATCCATTCGAGGAAGTCTTTCGCTTCTTCTTTATACTTCGAGTTTTTATTGACGACCCAGTTGTTCGGGACGCCGACCGGGAGACGGTCCATCTTCTCTTTGTCATCGTTGATCGGGATCGGGACGAAGCCCATCTCAATGTCCGGATTCACGTCGAGAATCATCTGTTGCGCCCAGTTCCCTTGTTGCAACATCGCCGTCTCACCTTGAGCGAACTGTGTGACTTGCGTGTTATAGTCCGTCGTGAGCGGGTTTTTGTTGCCGTATTTGATCGTGAGATCGAACAGCTTCAAGAACTGTTGGAACTGCTCATTGTCCTCGAATTTTTCTTTATTCTCATTGAGCGCCTGGATGAACGCATCCGGGTCGTCTTGTTGTGCCATCGGAATGTTGAGCAAGTGAATCCCGAGAATCCAGAATTCGGCGTAACCGACCGAGAACGGTGTGATGCCTGCTTTATCCAACTTCTCTGCCGCATCCGTTAACTCGGACAACGTCTTCGGCAACTCACTGATGCCCGCCTTCTCGAATAGCTCCTTGTTATAGATGAAGCCGTACCCTTCCAAGTTCATCGGCATGCCGTACAATTTCCCGTCCATCGTCATCGGTTCCTTGGCCACTTCCGTCAAATCACCGACCCACTTCTCGCCAGACAAATCTTCCAATTTGTCTTTCCAAGTCTGGGCTTCGGTGAAACCACCGTTATTGAAGATGTCCGGCTCATTGCCCGACGCGAACTGTGACTTGAGCGCGGCCCCGTAATCGGCTCCACCGCCGACCGTTTGAACGGTCACTTTGACGCCGGTCTCTTCCTCGTATTCTTTCGCCATCGCTTCAAGGTCTTTGGCGATTTCCGCTTTGAACTGGAAGACGTTCAACGTGACGTCTTGCTTGTCCCCGTCATCCGCGTTCGCATCGTTCGATCCTTCATTTTCCGTAAGCGACCCGCCGCCACAGGCCGCAAGTGTCAATACCATCCCCGCCGTCATGACGGCGGTTGATAATCTCCATTTACGTTTCATTTCGCTTCCTCCTAAGTATAGAGTCGATATTCCTTCAACATTCGGTACACCCTAACTTTAGATGAAAACGCTTCCATTATGTAGGTGTCAAAATTGACGTGTAGGGTGGAAAATGTTGCACAGAAAACCAGGACTTTCTTATTGAAAAGAAAGTCCTGGTTTTAGTTTCTTCTATATAATTACAACAGGCTGATTCCAGCTTCTTCACATGCTGTGATCATCTCACTCGGCCAGACCGACGATTGGACTTCACCGATATGGCGGGCACGTAGCAAATACATGGCGACACGTGACTGCCCGATGCCGCCCCCGATTGTAAGCGGGAGACGTCCTTCAAGGACCGCTTGATGGAACGGGAACTTGCGTTTGTCTTCAGCTCCAGCTGTCACCAATTGCTCGGCAAGCGCTGTCTCGTCGACACGGATTCCCATCGACGACAGTTCGAACGCCGATTCGAGTTCCGGGTGCCAGACGAGGATATCGCCGTTGAGCGACCAGTCGTCATAGTCAGCCGCGCGACCGTCGTGCTTATCGCCCGAAGCGAGTGCGCCGCCGATTTGCGAGAGGAAGACCGCACCGTACGCTTTACAAATCGCGTGCTCACGCTCTTTTGGTGTAAGATTCGGGTAAAGGTCTTCTAGCTCTTGGCTCGTCAAGAAGTGAATCGACTCTGGCAAGATCGCCTCAATCCCGTACATCGTTTCGACCGTCTGTTCCGTCTCGCGGAGTGCCGCGTAAATCGTTTCGACCGTCGCCTTCAAGTACTCCGTCGTCCGGTGTTCCCGAGCGATGACACGTTCCCAGTCCCATTGATCGACGTGGAGTGAGTGTGTCGCGTCGAGTTCTTCATCCCGACGGATGGCGCGCATCTGTGTGTACAACCCTTCACCGACTTCGAATCCGTAGCGGCCGAGCGCTTCACGTTTCCACTTCGCGAGCGACTGAACGATTTCGAGTTCATGCCCTGGATACTGCGTATCGAACTGGATGATTCGTTCGACACCGTTCAAGTGGTCGTTGACACCGCTCGCCGATGTGACGAACAGTGGGGCCTGAACTTGTGTGAGTCCGAGCGCCGTGCTGAACTTGTCTTCGAATGTCGCCTTCACTACTGTAATCGCCTGTTGTTTTTCCTTCATCTTGCTCATTGCTGTTGTTGTCATGTTTTCTTCCTCCAATTGTGGGATTTCGGGATGGAGCAATAGAAAAAAGCCCTCCAATCCCATGGACTATGGGACGGAAGGCTTCAAGCTCCGCGGTGCCACCCAAATTAGTAGACGAATCTACTCACTTTTTCGAGACGAACATCTCGTAGTTCCGATAACGGGGAACGGTCCGGCTACGTCTACTTGCAAAGCGTTCGGGTAGCGACTCCAGGAGGTTCTTCGACAGAGATTTCAGTCCGGGCTCTCACCTTCCCCGGCTCGCTTTGCTTACGTCTTCTGTGTACTCGTCCTTTCAATGTCGTTCACAATTGAATTGACCCAATTATTATCAATATTCAGACGAATGTCAACCACTTTTTCAAAAAAAATTCTCCCCCGTGTAGCGGACGGGGGAGATTCCCTTGGGCAGGGTTATTTGATCGAGCCGCTCGTAATCCCTTTGATAATATGCTTTTGCATACCGAAGAAAAAGACGAGGAGCGGAACGATCCCAAGGACTAAACCAGCAAGTGCCAAATCCCATTGTTTTGTATATTGTCCGAAGAAATAGAACGTCGCGAGCGGAATCGTCCGCAGCTCGATGTCTCGGAGGACAAGAGAAGGTAAGAGAAAGTCATTCCAAATCCAAAGGCTGTTCAAGATGACGATTGTCACCGTGATCGGTTTGAGGAGCGGGAAGACAATCCGCCAAAACACACCCCACGTCGAACAGCCGTCAATGATGGCCGCTTCTTCAATCTCTTCCGGAATCGACTTCATAAAACCATGATAGAGAAAGACGGAGATGCCTGACCCGAAGCCGAGATACATGACCATCAGTCCCCAATGGCTGTTCAACAGACCGAGGATACTCGACACTTTGACGAGCGGAATCATGATCGACTGGAACGGGATGACCATCGCCGCGACGAACAAGAAGAAGATGACGGTCGAAATCCAATGTTTTGTCCGGACGAGCTTCCAGGCCGCCATCGAGGTGAACAGCACGATAAGAAGGTTCGCCCCGGCCGTGATGAGAAGCGAGTTCAAGAAGACGCGTCCGTAGTTCATCGCCTCCCAGGCTTCTGTATAGTTCGACGCGAGCCAGACGCTCGGCAAGGCAGACGTGTTCGTGTAAATCTCGGCAATTGATTTGAACGAGTTGACGATGACGTAATAGAACGGGACGAGATATAACAGTCCAAGTAGAATCGCCACCAGTTCGACGAGACCGAGACCGGCCGTATATCCACCCGCCCGCAGCGGTTTTTGCGGTAGCAATCGCTGTGGAGATGAATCGACCTTCGCTTCGATGCGTTCAATTTTTTCTGTCGTCATGCCTCCACCTCCCGCTTTTTCGTCAAATAGACTTGAGTGACGGTAATCGCCGCGACGACAAGGAAGAAGATGACCGCTTTCGCCGAGCCGAGCCCGTAATTATTATTCACGAACGATTCTGTATAGATGTTCAAGGCGAGCATCTCTGTCGATTTGAACGGCCCACCGTTCGTGAGCGACAAGTTCGTGTCGAACACTTTGAACGACCAGGAGATCGTCAAAAACAGACAGATGGTGATCGACGGCATAATCATCGGTAACGTGATGTGACGCAACATCTTCAATCGATTTGCCCCATCGATTTTGGCCGCTTCCAGCAAATCCGTCGGCACGTTTTGAAGCGCTGCGATGTAGATGACCATGACGTAGCCTCCGCCTTGCCAGATGGCGACGATGACGATGCCCCAAAAGGCTGTCTGGGCGTCACCGAGCCACGGCAGTTCGAACAAACTCCATCCGGTCAGTGCCCCAATTGATTCAAAGCCCTTCACATAGATAAACTGCCAAATGAATCCGAGAATGAGCCCGCCAATCAAGTTTGGCATGAAAAAGACGGTGCGCAGGATATTGCGTGTCTTAATGTTCATCGTCAACAGTAAGGCCAGTAAGAAACCGACGATGTTCGTCAAGATGACGGCCACAATCGTGTATTTCGTCGTAATCCAGAACGAGGCGCGGAACTGTTCATCCTCGAATAGAATCCGCTGATAATTGTCCCACCCGACTACGTTCAACTGACCCGTCACACCGTTCCAATCCGTGAAGCTGTAATAAATCCCGTTTATGAACGGTATGAGCACAATCGCCACAAACGCCAAAAAGGCCGGACCGACGAATGCAATAAAACTCGCTGGTTTCTTCCAATTTCGTCTTCGCTTGTGTTGTTTTGGTGTTTCTGTCATGTTCATCGCCTCCACTATCAACTTACCTCCCTCAAGACAAAATGAAAACGGATACATTTGACGGAAAGGGTGGAATATATTGCACTCAATGGGTGAATTATACGAGACGATGCGTTATGATAAACTCAATGACAACACGAACGAGTCTTCCTGAATGAAGAATTAAACCTTGATTCTAAGTCGATTCACGAATGAAATGAAATAAACCGATTACAATGTTCGAAAGTGGAGGGATTTTATACATGACGACGATTAAACCGTTATCCGACCTAACGATTGCCCAACAAGCCGAGATGTTGCCCGTCAAAGAGATTGCGGAAAAGCTAGGTTTACAAGAAGATGACCTCGACCTATACGGGAAATATAAAGCCAAGTTATCCTTCGACGTCATCGATCGGATGGCGACTCGCGAAGACGGGAAGCTCATTCTCGTCACGGCAATCAATCCGACTCCAGCCGGTGAAGGAAAGTCGACCGTGACCGTCGGGCTCGGCCAAGCGCTCAACCAACTCGACAAACAAGCGATCGTCTGTTTGCGAGAACCGTCGCTCGGGCCGACAATGGGCTTAAAAGGCGGTGCCGCCGGCGGAGGATTCAGCCAAGTGTTGCCGATGGAAGACATCAACCTTCACTTTACAGGCGACATGCACGCTATCACCGCGGCCCACAACACGATTAGCGCCATGCTCGACAATCATCTCCATCAAGGGAACGACCTTGGCATCGATGTCCGGAAAATCGTCTGGAAACGTGTGCTCGACTTGAATGACCGGGCGCTCCGTCACGTGACGATTGGCCTTGGCGGCAGTGCCCATGGCGTACCTCGTGAAGACGGCTTTGATATCACGGTCGCGTCTGAAATCATGGCCATCCTCTGTCTCGCCGATTCGTTGACTGACCTCGAGGCACGCATCAAGCGAATCGTCGTCGCATACGATCGGGACAATGAGCCGATCACGGCCGAACAAATCGGTGCGGCCGGTGCCGCGACACTGCTATTGAAAGAAGCGTTCAAGCCGAACTTGGTGCAAACACTTGAACAGACACCAGCCCTCGTTCATGGTGGTCCGTTCGCCAATATCGCGCACGGATGCAACTCATTGATTGCGACGAAAACCGCGCTCAAGCTCGGTGAATATGTCGTCACCGAAGCTGGTTTCGGAGCCGATCTTGGCGCCGAGAAATTCTGTCATATCAAGTCACGCATCGGAAAATTGAACCCGGACGCCGTCGTTCTCGTGGCGACAGTCCGTGCTTTGAAAATGCATGGCGGTGTCGCCAAAGACCAACTCCACGTCGAGAACGTCGGAGCTGTCGGAAACGGGTTAAAACTTCTCGCCAAACATGTCGAGACGATGGGGAAACTCGGTTTGCCGACCGTCGTCGCCCTCAATCGATTCAATTCGGATACAGCCGAAGAGTTGGCGGCCGTCCTCGATTGGTGTGAAGCGAACCACATTCGAGTGGCGCTCAGTGAAGTGTGGTCGAATGGTGGACAAGGCGGTCGTGCCCTCGCCGAGGCCGTCATCGACACGATTGAGTCGAACGAGAGTTCGTTTACCCCGCTCTATGCGTTAACCGATTCCATCGAACAGAAAATTTTGACGATCGCCCGTGAAGTGTATGGAGCGGCCGACGTCACCTTTACCGCAACCGCGAAAAAACAGATGGCACAAATCGAAGCGAACGGCTGGCAGCACTTGCCGATTTGTATGGCGAAGACGCCGTTCTCGCTCTCGGATGACCCGACGAAACTCGGATACCAACACGGGTTCACCGTGACGGTGCGAGAGTTGAAACCGTCGGTCGGCGCTGGCTTTCTCGTCGCCTTGACAGGTAACGTCTTGACGATGCCGGGTCTGCCGAAACAACCGGCCGCCTTGAATATGGGGATTGATGAGACAGGGAAAGCGATTGGCTTATTCTAATCAAGACAACGGAGGGATCAGGATGGACGTCACGGAACATACGTATGCGGATGGATACCGGACACAACTATTGCACGTCAAGGCCAGACAACCGATTGGAAATTGTTTCATTTTCCATGGGATGCTTGAACATCATCAACGTTATGTCGAATTCGCTGATTTTTTGTCAGAAATTGGTTTTAATGTGTTTCTGTGCGACCTTCGCGGCGCCGGTTTCTTGGCCCGAACCCAGTCCACTTACGCTCATCTATCTCCACACGAAGGATTTGACCAAATGGTCGACGACGCCATCTCGCTCCTCGATCACTATCAAGATGAATTGCCGACCGTCGTCCTCGGCCATAGTTTCGGCTCGTTGCTCGCGCGTCGACTCGGTCAACAGTTAGGTCATCGATTGGCGGGTGTCATCGCCGTCTCCCCGCCCCCGCATTCTGGATTGATCGGACGTGCCGGACTGTATGCGATCGATTTGGCCATTCGGTTCAAAGGGAGCACCCATGAATCCCGTTTATTCGAACGCTTGTTGTTCGGACGATATAACTTGAAATTCTTACCCGCCACGACCGAGAGCGATTGGATTTCTAGTGTCCCCGAGGAAGTGATTGC
This sequence comes from Exiguobacterium sp. s149, assembly GCF_018618395.1. Lineage (NCBI taxonomy): Bacteria > Bacillati > Bacillota > Bacilli > Caryophanales > Exiguobacterium > Exiguobacterium sp. s149. Next base: position 103,939 of record NZ_JACSLZ010000006.1, on the reverse strand, counting down.
CTATATGAACGACCCGGACTGTGGTGGGATTCCGACGCTCGGATATTTACACGAGGTAGCAAAAGCGTCACTCGATGTGACCTCTGCCGCCCGGATACAAGAACATCCGAAAACACTACCAATTTTGTTCGTCGTAGGTGCCGATGATCCTGTCGTCCATGACGGAGAAGGACTCTCCGGAATCGTCCGCAAACATCAGGCCGCCGACATCGAATTGACCGTGCTGTCTTATGATCAGGCTCGCCACGAAGTGCTTCGTGAGCGCCAACGCCAAGACATCTGGACGGACATCGGTGACTGGATGCATCAAACGATACGAATCGCAAAAAGAACCTCCATTTCCTAGGAGGTTCTTTTCTTTTACCAAAATCATACAATAGGATTCTAATTCATTTACCTTTTTTTGTAATTTAGATTCTTCTTTCCAATTTTTAAGTGCGCTATACTTAGACCGCACACTAAAAGAATACTCATATTTTGATACGTATTCACCGAAAGGGGTAACACATTGAAGCCAACGATCACACGATTGAGCACGGCCGTCCTCATCTCTAGCACGGTGTTGAGTACGCTTTCCCCGCTCACTCATATGCAGCAACATACGAAGGAACAGTGAATACATCGATTTTAAATGTTCGTTCCGCCACATCTACCACTTCGGATATTGTCGGGAAATTGACCGAAGGCGAAACCGTTCAAGTGTATACGACGAACGACAACTGGGCTCAAATTGAATTCGAAGGCGAAAAGCGCTACGTATCGTCGACTTATTTGACACTCAAATCGACCGTCACGAAAACGGCGACGACCGCCTCGACGACGGCGACGTCTGCTTACAAGGCTGATGCGAACGTCAACTTGCGCTCATCGACATCGACGTCTGCCACCGTCTTGACGACCATCCCGAAAGGCGCGACCGTCACTTATATCTCTTCGCATGGCGCAACCGGTTCATGGATGAAAGCGACGTACGGCAAGTACACCGGTTACGTCGTAGCTCGATACTTTACGCCGTCGGCTCCTGTCGAAACACCATATTACGCGAACAAGACAGCGGTGCTATACAACTCGACCGGTTCGGGCGCGACGAAACTCGCGACGATTCCGGCTGGTGCCAAAGTGACGCATCTCGCCTCACTCGGCGCGACCGGCTCATGGTTTAAAATCCAATATGGCACGAAAATCGGCTACGCTCCATCCCGTAACTTCTCGACGTCACTATTGACTCCAGATACGTCGACGCCTGAAACGACGACGCCTTATTTTTCAATCACAAACGTCGCCCTTTATAACAGTTCGGCCTTAGGCGCGACGAAGATCGCGACCATCCCTTCGGGGGCCCAAGTCGAACAAATCGCAATGGCAGGACTCAGTTCGTCCTGGTTCAAGATTCGTTACAATGGCGTCACCGGCTATGCCGCAGCCCGTAACTTCTCGAAGACGAAGCCGGAAGTCGTCGTACGAACGCCTTATTACGCCGCTCGCGATCTCGTCTTGTATAAATCGTCTGCCTCGGGTGCAGATCGTCTCCGGACCATCCGCGCCGGCAGTAAAGTGACACAAGTATCGGATGCTGGACTCGCGAGCTCATGGTTTAAAATCGAGTATGACGGTGTCACCGGCTATGCCGCAGCTCGCAACTTCTCGACGACACCACCAGAAGTGATTGTCATCAAGCCTTATTACGCGATTCGGAACGTAGCGATGTACAGTTCGTCCGCCTCGGGCGCAACGAAAATCGATACGATTCCATTCGGTGCGAAAATCGAACAAATCTCTCAAAGCGGATTATCGAGCTCATGGTTCAAAGTCCGCTATGACGGGAAAACCGGTTATGCCGCTTCACGTCACTTCTCAGTCGAAAAACCGGAGGTGATTGTCGTGACAGATTACTACACGACGCAACGAGTCGTCCTCTATGACCGGTCGGCATCACCGAAAACAAAAATCGCAGTCATTCCGACAGGGACAAAAGTTCAGCAAATTTCTGAGGCCGGATTGACCAGCTCGTTGTATAAAATCAAGTACGGCTCGCTCACAGGCTATGCGACCGCGAGTTACTTTGCGGACAAACCGCCAGTGCCAGAAGAACAGCTCGAGGCCGAACGTGAAATCGAGGTCGTCGTCGCGAACAACGGGACGCTGAACGTGCGCAATAAAGCAGTTGATGGCGCCGTAATCGGGACGCTCGCGAACGGGACGGTCGTCAAAGTGAAGCCAATCGTCGGTAGCGACTGGGGGGGCATCTCATATCTCGTCAACGGCTCGCTCGTGAAAGGGTACATCTCCCTCACGTATACGAAACCGTACACACCGCCTGTCGCCGGCAGTAAGGAAATGGTCATCACCGAAACGGCCTATCCATACACGCTCGCATCGATGGTGACGACGCAACGCAACGTGTTCGCCCAGTCGGACGCCTTCCGGGCTGCGAACGCCTATGTACCGAAAGCGTATATCACTCGCGCGACACCGACCGCCACGACCGGAACGATTAACTCGACAGAACTATTCACGACCGCATTTCAAAATTTGAAGGCGACCGCGTCATCCGCCTCGGCCAACTTGGCCGGGTTGTCGACGAATACGAAACTCGAGTACCTAGGCACACAAAAAGTCGGCTCGACGACGTGGTTTAAAGTGAAGTCAGGTCTATTGACGGGGTATGTCAACGCTTCCTTCGTCGTTGGAAATGTCAATGTCTTCAAAGACGCCTCGTTGACGGCGCATTCGTTCGGTGTGCTCAACCCGGGCGAAACGGTGACCATCACCGGTGAGCTCGGCCAATATTATACAATCAGCTATTACCGACCGAGCGGATACCATATTCGTGTCTATGACCAAACTTGGCGTCGGGCTACGGATGAAGAAATCACACGTCACGTGTCGCCGTCTTCATTCGCCACGACGTCACGGGAATATTTCCAATTCCTCGACTTGTCGAAGAGTGCCGATTTGACAGCGCCGGTGTTGAATAAGTCGCTCGTCGGCAAAGGGATTTTAGCCGGCCGTGGCCAAGCGTTCATCGATGCGGCCCGCACGCACAAAGTCAATGAGATTTATCTGTTGTCACATGCATTGATCGAGACCGGACACGGTACTTCGGCACTCGCGACCGGAATCCTCGTCTCAAGCGTCGACGGCAAGCCCGTCACACCGAAGACCGTCTACAACATGTACGGCATCGGTGCGATTGATGGGAACGCCAATGCCAAAGGGGCCGAGCACGCCTATAAAGAAGGCTGGTTCACACCGGAAGCCGCCATCATCGGCGGTGCCAAATTTATCAGTGAAAAGTATATTCACAACTCTAATCGCAATCAAAACACTGTCTATAAGATGCGGTTCAATCCGAACAATCCTGGTACGTACCAATACGCCACGGATATCGCTTGGGCGACGAAACAGACCACTAACATTTACAACATGTACCAACAGCTCGAATCCTATACACTTTACTTCGACGTTCCAAAATTCCAGTAAGACACAAAGAGACACGCAGCCGACGATGGCGCGTGTCTCTTGTTATGTCCATTCGATTGAGTCGACGATTGCTTCAATCTCTACTTTCTCATTCGTCACTTCATCGGTGACGTACGTCAAAAATAAAAGTCGTTTCCCGTCTGTAAGTGACCAGACGTCAAGATGCATCCCATCTTCGATTCCGCTCGCATAGGCCGTCGTCATACCACCTGCGTCTGTCGTGACACTCGGTGCGACTTTGACGTCAATCGGGAACTCGCCTAAAAACGTGTTCAACTCTTGGAGAGCCGCGTCGCTCGGCGCTTGTGCTTCCTCGGCTTCATAGATGGACATCTGAAGCGTCCCTTGGGCGTCGGCTTCTACCGAATAAAAGCTGACATGGTCTTCTTCTTCATTGTATTCAAAGTGTTCTGGGTAGGATAGACGGATCCAACCGTCAATCTCGTATTCCTTCATGCTGTTTGCTCCTTCGTCTTCTTAAATGCTAGACCTGTCACCATCTTCGCTTGGAGCGCATATTTGAGGCGCTCGGTCACGTAAAGACGTTGACTGTTTTGGTCTTGGGCAATCATGTGCCCGAATAAGTTCAATCGTACGGTTTGATGTGATAAAAAATAGAGTCGGTCCGGGTCTAACGGTCGATATTCGCCTGAATCTTCGAGATGCTCAATTTCGAAGCGACGCAATACGTTGAGTGCGCAATATTGATCCGTCTTCCCAGTGCTCGTGTGCAACTCGACTCGAACAAACTGAATATCGTATGGGCATAGATTCATAAAAATTGGACCGATTCGTTCATGGATGAGCAACACCCCCATATCCGTCTCAATCAAATCGGGGAGTGCCTGCTTGTCTTGTGAGATGCTCAAGACGACATAAGGACGTTCAGTCGGTGCGAGCAATTCCCCTTTAAAAAAGCGGAATCGTTGGATGCCGGTCAATACACGGGCCCGCCAGGCACTGCCCCGGGCTTCCGCTTCAATCCGATATAGCCTTTCTCGACTCACGACTACTCCCCCTTCAATTGTTTGAGCGATGCGACGAATCGTTCCCACTCTTGGTCGTCACAGACGACCTTACTTTCAATTCCCCATTCTTCCTCGATCTTCAAACGTACTTCGTTCGTCTCGAGATGACGCGTGAGCTGTAGCGGCCCGATTTGAACGGTCAGCGGTTCGACGATGAACTCGTTCGTCGCCGGGCCGACCCATTTCAAACGTTCCGTTCGAAGAATCACTTGCCAGTCCGACTCGTGGCGAATCGAGAACGTCCATTGACGGAGCTTCGTCTCCTGGTCGATTTGTTTGGCTTGTTTCATCATCCGAAACCCTTCGCTCATCATCCGTAAATAGGATTTACGCTCACTCATGCCCCATCCACTCCTCTCCTCTATTATCTTAGCAAGACAACCTAGCCGCAACAACCAATGTTTTTTCAAAAAAGGGTTTGCAAAGCTAAAATCCTGTGCTATTATATTACCGTAACGTTAAGCGTTTCGCGGGTGTAGTTTAATGGTAAAACCTCAGCCTTCCAAGCTGATGACGAGAGTTCGATTCTCTTCACCCGCTCCATTTTAAAATTTCATATGCGGGTGTAGTTTAATGGTAAAACCTCAGCCTTCCAAGCTGATGACGAGAGTTCGATTCTCTTCACCCGCTCCAATTACCGACATATACGCGAGAATTTGCTCGCACACATAACCGCACGGTGTCCCGTGCACCAAGCAGAACGTCATTCGACGTTCTGCTTTTTTGTTTTTCAGCATAATAGCACCGATTTCGACAACGCTTAAATGACGGTAATTCGGGAAAAGGATGGGAGATAAAAAGGAGGGATTCCTGTGATTCAAGTACGTCTTCAACCGTTCACCGTCTACGAGAGTGCTTTGATGCGCACGACTTCAACATTGATTGAAACGAACGAGAGCTTGATTGTGATCGATCCGACCTGGTTGCCCGAAGAAATCGCCACGATTCGCCGGGATGTCGAATTGCGACGCCAGGGGAAAAAGCTGTATGTCATCTATACGCATCAGCACTACGACCATATCATCGGAGCTTATGCATTTCCTGATGCCACCGTCATCGCGTCTCAAGCGTTCGTCGAGACGGATGCGAGTTCTCAGCTCGATGAGATTCAATCGTTCTACGAACAGTATTACATCGATCGTCCCATCATCAAACCTGCTGTTGATATTATGATTTCGGAAGATGGTACCCTCGCCCTCGGTTCTACGCCCATCACGTTCCTATTGACGCCTGGTCATGAGTCGACCCACATGTCTTTAATCATCGAACCGTTACGTCTGCTCGTATGTGGCGATTATGCCTCCAACATCGAGCCGCCGTTCATCGAACACGATGCCGAGGCATATTTGACGTCGTTGCAGAAACTCCAAGCAGCCATTTACGAGTATGAGATTCGGTGGCTCATTCCTGGCCACGGCGACTTGTGTGACGACCGAAGCAAAATGATGGAGCGACTGAGCGCCGCCGAAGAATATATTCTCGCCTTGCCAGAAGAACGCGTCTGGTCTCCGCATTGGCCCGAACACGCTTTCTTCCAGCGCGTCCATGAACGTAATCGGAAGCACGTCGAGCAAAAAGCAAAAGATCGCGAGTCGCGGCAACAAGATTATTGACGCAAAAAAATCGCAACGTCTCCCCAAGACGTTGCGATCCCCCCCTATTATGTAGACCTATTTCTTTGTGACGCGTTCTGAACGGACCGTGAACATACGGTCAATCCCATAAATGGTCACGCCGGTGACAGCGAGCAATCCAATCATAGCTGATGAAAACATTGACCATACCCCCATTGTTCACAAATTCGTCATAATCACCCCGTGCCTTCATTATAGAAGAAAACAAATCAAAAAGAAAGCGTTTTCTTCTAACTTTCTTCACAATTTTGTCACGCTTCTGTTTTTACTTTCGCTTGTCTAGCCTTGCGCAAATATGTGTAGGTTTTGTGGAATGTGGGAATACACTCTATAAGAATAAAAGAGACAGAAAGCTGTTCGTTGAGGAGGAAGAGGCATGATCAAGTACGGCACGTTGGTGCGGGTCGAAGGGAAGTATGCCGTGTTACGTTGGAACAACGGCTCGAGCTTTATCCCAAGACGATTCTTGCCATCAGAAGCACGTGTTGGCGATACCATCATTCGAGATAACCACCATTACTATCTCGAAGAAGACATGACACCCAATTTCGATGCGCTGATTAAACAACATTATAAAAAGTAGACAAAGACAGACCGGTTTCTTTCCAGTCTGTCTTTGTCCGTTCATTTCGTTCGGTCATGCAGCCAGTCGAAATCGACCGGTCCGACTTGTTTGGCCGTGATGATGCCGTCTGGCCCAATTAAGTAGGTGGTCGGGAGCGCGACGACACGATACGTCTTCTCCACCGTCCCCGTCTCGTCCAATAGGATTGGGAAACTGACCGGCACTTCCTGTAAAAACGCATCGACGTCTCGTTTACCGAGCCGCTCGTTTTTCGTCGCATTCACCCCGAGCACAGGGATGCCTGTATCTTCGCCGAATTCAATCAACTCTGGCAACTCTTCCCGACACGGTGGACACCACGTCGCCCAAAAGTTCAGGATGACTTGTTGCCCTTCATAGTCGGCGAGGGACACCGACTGCCCTTCCGTCGTCTCGAGCTCGAACTGTGGCGCCCGCTGTCCGACTTCAAGACCGCCGAGCACGCCGTCGTCCGTGGCGACTTCGACCGTCAGCTCACTCGCTTGGCTCGTCTTGTACTCGTCGTAACCTTTATAAGCCAATCCTCCAATGAGGCCGGCCATGATGAGACTGATTGCTAGTTTATGAAATCGCATGATTTACCCCTTGTTCTGTGGACTGTTCACTCCTAAACTTAACTTATCACATCATTCAAAGGAGAGTAACTATCTTGCAACTTCACAATGAGAAAGTTAGCCTCACCCTAAAAGCGCACGGCGCCGAAATGACAAGTTGGAAAGTCGAAGGAACGGAGCTCCTTTGGCAAGGCGACCCGACGTATTGGGGGCGGCAAGCCCCAATCCTATTCCCTTTCGTCGGAAGGATGCTTGACGACCGCTACTTATATGAAGGACTGACATACACGATGAGCCAACACGGATTTGCACGAGACGAACTGTTCGAGGTCGCCGAGGCTTCGGACACACACGTCCGGTTCATTCTTCGTGATTCGATCGAGACCCGTAAACACTATCCGTTCTCATTCGAACTGAACGTCATCTATCGCTTGATCGGCGAAGAGTTGAATGTGACGTACCACGTTTTCAATCGGGATGATGTCGTACTCCCATTCAGCATCGGCGGACATCCGGCCTTCAACATTCCGTTTGCCGGGGGCACGTTCGAAGACTATACGATTGACTTTGGGGAGACACGAACACTCGACCGTCTCTTGCTCGAAGGACCTTACTTGACGGGTGCTTATCAACCGCTTGGGGAACGTCGTTATATCCCGTTGACGCATCATTTGTTCGACCAGGACGCCCTTATCTTTGAACAAATCGAATACGCGGCGCTCCGGCATCAGCCGAGCGGCCGGGCCATCGTCATGGAATCCCCCCAGTTCACCCACTTCGGCATCTGGTCACCTCCACATTCCGACGCCCCGTTCGCCTGTCTCGAGCCGTGGTTCGGACATGCCGACTATAAAGGGCACCGGAAAGACATCCTCCATAAGGAAGACATGCAACTGCTCGAACCAGGCGAGTCGTTCGAAGCGACTTACACCTTGTATATGGAATAAAAAACGTGCTGACCGCTATGGTCAGCACGTTTTGTTAAAAGCGACTGTCTTGCTCCGCCTCATACTCTGAAGGCGGTTTTTTCATGACGATGGCGAGGACGATATAAATCAGAAGACCTGGACCTCCAAATAGGGCGAGAACGACGAAGATGATTCGCATCAATGTCACATCGACACCTAAGTAGTTCCCGAGTCCCGAACAAACACCAGCAATCATTTGATTCGACGGATCTTTATACAGTTTTCGTTCCATCAAGACACCTTCTCCTCCAGTTTTTCGTTAACGCTGTGGTCGACGGAGCGTCGTTCTGCCACCTGTCGCCACTTCTCCACGACTGTCAAAATCGAGTGCTTCATTGATTGGGGTACTGCCGGATTTCACTTCGATCCGACGGCCATACAACCCACGATTATCGAGCGAAGCGGTGATGATCGTCGCGACATCCGTTTCGGAAATGGTCGCACCATCCGCATCACTCAAGTCCTCTGATGCTTCGATTGAACCTTTACCCGGTTCATCGACAATGGTCACTGGGCAAATAATCGTATAGTTCAAACCGCTCTGTTCGATATACTCCTCAGCGGCATTGTTAGCTGACAGAAAGTTGAAGAGTTCTTTCGGTGCAGCGTTCGGTTGATCGGCGCCATAGGCACTGAGTAAGATGACATGACGTACTCGTTCCTTCTTGGCGGCATCGATGGCATTCATCGCAACGTTTCGGTCAAGTAGTTCAATTTCAGCGATCGAACCATCCGCGCCGGCAGTTGCCGCGATAATAACGGCATCTTGTCCGTTTGTCGCCTCATGTACTTTTTTCTCGAGTTCTGTCTCGACATCAACCGTCAATACGCGTGCACCCATTTTCTCGTACTCTGCTTGTAGTTCAGGATAACGAATTAAAGCGGTCACTTGATGGGTTTTCGCCAGGTTTTTCAATACACGTTTCCCGATCTCTCCTGTTGCTCCAATGACTAAAACTTTCATTCAAATTTCCCTCCTCAAAAGAGTAGTTCATTTGATTAAATTTCCTCTTTCGGAACGGAATCAAACCCTTTTCGCGAAATTATCTCACCGTTCCCCACATCGTCAAGTCGAGGGCGTCACGAATGGCTTGAACACTCGCTTCGGTCGGTTGATAGTAATAGACGTTATCGATGTAGGCGTCTTCTCCTTCGATTTGAAGTTTATCCACCTGCGGCTGTAATACCATCGTCATTCCGATCGATGCCATCTGCAACGGATTCATTTCGAGTCCCATCTCGTCTTTCATGAAACGATACGTCGCCGGGATTTTTGTCCAGCCTGTTGGACTGGCCAATTTATCGGCGACGGCTGACATGACCTCGGTCTGTCGATTCGATCGCGCCCCATCCGTATCTGTTTTCCGATGACGAGCATAGGCGAGCGCCATATCTCCGTCCATGGCGTACGAGACACCTTCCGTGTATTCATACGTCTGATTGAAGCCTTTCTCACTGAACGAGTGGGTCGCCGTCACGTTGACGCCGCCAACCAAATCAATCAGTTCCATGAACGTTTCGAACGTGATGACGACTTGACCGTCGACAGACGCTTCGGTCAATCCCTCTACCGCTCCAACGGTACAGTCAGCACCGCCATAGGCGAAGGCATGGGTGATTTTATCGCCTTCTCGCTCTGGTTCACAAGGAATCGCCGTATACGTGTCACGTGGAATCGAGACGTTTTGGACAGTGCGGGAACGCGGCACGAATTCCATCAGCTGTAACGAGTCGGTCCGTGATCCTGATAACGATTCTCCGACCCGGGCATCACTGCCCATGACGAGGAACGTGACCGGACGTGTCGCCATATAGCCGGCCCCAATCATCAAGAGCAACAGAACGAGAAGCAATTTCCCTTTCCATTTGCGACGGCGTGGTTTTTCCTTCGGAGCGGCCGTCTCCCGTTTGACGTGCGTCCGTTCCGGCTCTCGTGTTTTCTGTCTAGGCTCACGTCGTTCATCTCGGCGCGGCTTCGACTTACGCTTCTTACCGAAGGGAAGACTTAGTTTCGGTTTTTTGACGTTGAGCGATTTTTTCTTTCGTTCCGACGAGGGTTCGTCCGAACGATTTAAAAACGGATGCTCGCCTTGTCCTGGATCTGTCGGCCGATTCGAATCATTGTTTAACTTGTCTGCTTCATGCCCTTGGTGCTGATGCGTCTCGTGTCGAGCCTCTTCATCTAGTCGAGCTTGTTCGTCTAGCCGGGCTTGTTCGGTTAATCGTTCGCGTTCAAGCTCCCGTTTCCGTCGTTCGACACGTGATAAGTGTTGATCGTCATTCATGTGCTGTACCTCTAGTATGGTTAGATTTTTCTACATTATCATCGACAAACGCTATTCTGACAACGGTTAGCGCAAAAATCCGTCTTAAGCATGAGACGGAATGGTTGTTTTGAATCGAAACCGGGAAAGGAATAATAATTGGTGTCTGCCCATCTGTGGATGGATAGATTGTTCGACGTCCTCTCGAAAGGAGGGAGAGCTAATGCGTATCGGGAAGTTACGGATGTTGCTGGAACAATACGGTGAAGCCACGCTTCGCGATGTAATTGTCGAGATGTATCGCAACATCCCAAAAACCGTGATTGAAGAGAAAGATATCGACTTTATGGTCAGCCAGTTCACGCGCTATAAAGAACAAAAGTCGTCAGACGAACGTCATTCGCTCTCACAGACCATCATCCTCGCTGAGCGCTTTGTCGAATTGGCATATGACCATTTATATTTAGTGCCCAATCAAGTGATGAGTGAACGGGATCAAAAAAACTGGTACATTCACGCTAAAAAGATTATTCGCGACCTCGTCCATTACGCTGACGATGAGCCCGAGGCTCGGACGATGTATGAAGAAATGTTTTTGTTGCTGTCGTCTTCAGCGGGAGAAGAACCTCTATTCACGACAAGTGACCCGTTTCGACTATTAAAATTGTCTCAAACCACGATGTTATCCCAACTGATTCAATATTATCAACTCGACGCCCCCGCCCCTGCCGTTTGGATTGATCGGTCTTTGTATACCGCGCTCCACGTCCCAAAAGATGTCGATTCCACCCGGGTCGATTTGCTCTCGACCCTCCTCGAGCAATCGTATAGTATAGCTGAATGGAACTTGCTCCACGAACGCCTCACCACGTTGTGCGACCGTACGTTAGCGAAAGCCCAGACAGACGATAATGCGCTCGCCGATTATCAAGCTTTAAAAATGCTCGAGCTAGAATTGCTCGTCGAACGTGGCTTGTTATCTGAGGCCGAACAAAAATTGTTCGCCGAATATATCCCGTTCTTCTCGCATCGTTCTGAACCGTTCAAAGTGTATGTCAATATGCTTGAAAGTCATGGACATACGAATGAAACGAAACGATTGCGTCGTCTCGCCAAAGAAAAGCGCATCCAGTTGTAACCTCATGCTGCATACGAAAAAAAGGGAGTCAATCGACATCGTCGGTTGACTCCAATACATGATATGAACGAGGGGTGTTCATCTGAAAAGGAGGGGAAGTTGGTGCAGAACTTCCTTCCTACACGTTTAGTATAAATCAGATTTGAAACCGCTTCCGTTTTAGATATTGCATTTTTGTGAACGTTTTCACGTTATTCGATGGCATTAATGATTCCAAGACCGATGACGGACAGTAGCACGATCAGCACAAAAATAAAGACCATCTCATTCGGGGAGCGAAACCCCTCATATAGTTCTACCGCCTCGTCGACGATGACATTCTCGTGGACCACAATCGGTTCTTCTGTATCCGCTTGAGCCACGAGCGGCGTCCCCGCCAACAGCACTACTATCAACCACAAGCCTGTCAAATATCGCATAGTCGTCTCCTCGGTTCGTTTCTTTACATCAATTATAGCATGTCGATTTCAAAGTCATGACACGGTTTTCTTCGTTCCCCCCCCAGTTAAATAATTCTCACACCCATTTCCGTTTAAAAGATCTAGTTTTGTTTTTTTCGATTCAGTTTGATACAAACCTATTTCTGAAGCCATTCTCCTGTTCTTTTCAAACGGGACTCTCAGGAAAACGCCTTAAATTCATCCCTATTTTAACCAAATAATGTTCATCATTTTAATACGAGCATTTTAAAGTGGTAACGCTTACAATTTAAGGGTGTTCCAATAACTGTAGAAAGTAGGTTGCTTTCATGAAGCACACCTTTATCGTCAAAGAAAGCCGACAACTCAAGCCCCACGAACGGTCCATGCTCCACTCTCTCTATCCAGCAGGTCAACTTCCACATCTTTTCTGTCTGCCTGCTGACTGCTACCACTATACCGGGTGGTTTCGTAACAAGCCAGTCGCCGCTGTCACAGTTGACTGCAAGGATTTCAAAACCTCGCATTTGATTCGCTTGAGCGACACCACTTGCAAAAATCGCATGATGTTAAGTGGTTTAATCGATCAGGTCTTGTTCCAACTTCGATTAGAGGTTCGTCACAACACAACGGTTTCGGTAACTCTCCCAACTGACGCACCAGGCAATTTGTTGAATGGTTTCAAGGACATTGGATTTCTTCCCCACCTCGAGGCGACGTCGTTTGAGTTCCCTTTCGTTCCGTACACAAAAACAACTTTTGACCAATGGCAATTTTGTATAGAGTATCCCGAGACGCATGGAGATTGGTTACGAAAACGAAATCAATATTTCTGGCTCTTGCCTGGAGCCGTCCACCTTACGGCTCGGACACTTGATATGCTCCATCGAAGGCAAACAATCTTTTATTCGTTAAAATGGAAAGGTACCGTGGTCGGTACGATGTACGGCGAGATTAAGCAAGGTCGATTGTACCTCCACGAGTTGCATATCGTTGGCCAAAAAGAATTTACTCAAGAAGGCATCTCATTTTTTCAGCAATCATACTATGATAAATTTAAAAAGACAGAATTGATGAGTGTCACTGCCACTTCGATGCAGACACACGTCCTGCACGCTTTATACGAGCAAGGTGCCCGTCCAACGCCATCATCCACTTATACATTATTGAAGTATTTGACTCCAGCGCGAACGGATTAATAAAAAAACACGAAACGTCCGCGGTCCGTCAATCAGACTCGTTCGTTTCGTGTTTTTATTCGGCAGCGTTTGTCGAATCCATCGCGAGCGGTGGCATCTTTTCAAAGAGATTGGTCCGAAGACCCGTATCACGTCGGTCCAACGATTCAATCCGGTCGAACTGAATTTCACGATCCGTCACACTGAACCAGTACGTGATGTGGGGCTCGTCTGTAAACCGCAGGGCGTAGTTCGAACCGTTCAAGTGAAAGTCCACTTCTGTGGATAGAAGTTCAGATGGACCAATTTTTTTATGGGTCGTCAAGCGTTCCAGAACGACTTGCTCTTCATTGATCCGATAGTCGACAAACGTCGCAAGTGAGAGTCCAAACACAAATGACACCAGCGCGAACGCGCTGACCAATCCAAGAGTGATCTTTCCGTTCATTTCGCCGTCCCTCCCTCTTTTAGTATATCGGATTCCGACAAAACGTTGTGAAGTGACAATTTGTTCAAGTTTCGTCAAACTAGAGCGAGAGGAGGGAACAACCATGCACATTGACCATACCGGAATCGCCGTCCGTGACTTAGACGAGGCGATCGCATTTTACACGACCGTTCTACAAGGAAAGTTGGTCGACCGTTATACGAACACAGCCATCGGCGTCGAGACGGAGATTGCCGTCATCCACGTGGGTGACGACGTAATTGAACTATTATTGCCGACGAGTCCAACCAGCCCAATCGCTCGCTTCATGAAAGCGCGTGGTAAAGGTGTTCACCATATCGCCTATCGCGTCGAGGATTTGGACGAGTCAATCGAGTCACTTAAACGTGACGGTGTAACTTTTTTAGAGGACACGTTGCGGACGACGGCCAAAGGCCGGCGCCTCATCTATATGGACCCCCGTCATTCCGGAGGCGTCATCGTCGAACTATGTGATTATCCAACAATAAAGCAGTGAGGGCTCCCCTCACTGCTTTTGTAATGCCTGTTCGATGATATCCCGGTTCTTCGTTTTCAATCGTTCGTTATGGGATGATACCATTGCGGTTTTCGTCGCATCCGGATCGACGAACGTTTTCGCTCGGTTGACAGCGTTGGCCGCATCTTGGAAAGCACCCGCAATCAGATGGACTTTCCCTTCATGCGTCAAAATGTCGCCCGCTGCGTATAGACCTGGCACCGACGACTCACTGCTCGCATTGCCTTTCACGTAAAAATCGTTCACCATCTCGACTTGAAGCTCACATTCCCCGAGAAGCGCTGTATCCTGCTCATACCCATGATTGATGACGACCTCGTCCACTTCCACAACCTCGCGGGCGCCTGTTCCGCAATCGACGAGAGCGACGGCATGAATCGTCGTCCCGTCCCGGGAAATCAAATCCTCGATTTGCGTATGCAATCGACAGTCGACACGTCCACAGAGGAGCTTATCGACTTGCGACTCATGTCCTTTAAGCGCCTCTTTTCGATACGTCAAAATGACACGCTCGGCAATCGGTTCAAGCTCGTTGGCCCAATCGATCGCACTGTTGCCGCCACCCGAAATCAACACCGTCTTCCCTTTGAACGCCATGAGCGATTTAACCGTATAGTGTAAGTTGGAGACCTCGAAGCGCTCCGCTCCGCTAATATCAATTTTCTGCGGTTGCAGGATACCACTTCCTGTCGCGACAATGATCGTTTTCGATCGATGTTGCCCGTGCGTCGTATCCAATACGAAATGGCCATCGTGATCTTTCGTCATCGATTCGACCTTTTCTCCGAGCACGACGGTCGGGTCGAACGTCAAGCCTTGTTCTACCAGTTGTTCGATAAGTCGAGCCCCGGTCGTCGGCGTGACACCCCCGACATCCCAAATCATCTTCTCTGGATAGACATGGATTTTCCCGCCGAGATGCGGTTGAAACTCAATCAATTTCGTTTTCATCCCCCGCAATCCGCTGTAAAACGTCGCATATAGCCCGGCCGGTCCGCCTCCAATAATCGTTACATCATATAGGTCCTGTTCGCTCATCGTCCTCACCCTTCCTCAAAACTCCTGCGCCATTGATTCTCATTCTCATTCACTATACCGCGAATTAGACCGCTCGACAATCTATTTTGACATCAAACAAACATTGACACGATGTTTCGCACTTGCTATAGTAAACTCGATATTGAGAATCATTATCACGGGCGTCATTTACGGAAAGGGGAATCCATCATGTCACGGATACATACGACGGATATCGAGGTCGGATATGGGGACAAGACGATTGTAAAACAATTGAGCTTGTCGATTCCCGACCATAAAATCACGACGATTATCGGACCGAACGGTTGTGGAAAATCGACGCTCTTAAAAGCGATGACACGGATTCTTTCTCCATCTGCTGGCGCTGTGCATTTAGACGGGGCCGATATCGCGAAATGTAATACGAAAGAGATTGCCCGTAAAATGGCCATCTTGCCGCAAACGCCGGAAGGTGCCGGCGGCTTGACCGTCGGCGAACTCGTCTCCTACGGTCGATTCCCTTATCAGTCCGGATTTGGACGCCTCTCGAAACATGACCATGAAGTCATCGATTGGGCACTCGATGTGACCGGGACGCTCGCTTATAAAGACCGCAGCGTCGACGCCCTGTCTGGGGGACAACGTCAACGCGTGTGGATTGCGATGGCACTCGCCCAAGAGACCGATTTAATCTTCTTGGATGAACCGACGACTTACCTTGATTTGGCCCATCAGCTCGAAGTGCTCGAACTGCTCGAAACGCTCAATCGAGAGCAAGGGCGGACCATCGTCATGGTGCTCCACGATTTGAACCAGGCCGCTCGCTTTGCCGATCATATCGTTGCGATGAAAAACGGCGAGGTGCTCGCGACCGGTTCGGCTGAGGAAGTCATTTGTCCGCTCGTGCTCAAACAAGTGTTCCATATCGATGCCATCATCGGGCGTGACCCCCGGACCGAAAAACCGATGTGTCTCACTTACCATTTGATTAAAGATGAGCTAAAAGAAGCGCCTCCTGCCCAGCAGGCCGCCGCAACCTTGCTCGCCAATGCCCGTTAGGCTTTCTTGACGTCCCGCACATCGCGAGACGTTTTTTCGATTCCTGCACGTTAGTGAGGAGGAAGACACGGGTAATACATCGAAGGTATTGAAAAAGGAGGCACGTTATGGATTGGCTCGATGGATTATTTGTTCTCACCTCGGTCGCTTGGCTATATGAAATTTGGCGATACCGAAACCGGTCCGAACCGACCGATGGTGCCAGTGAGCACGCTAGTTTTTATATCGTCTCATTGATGATGGTTACCGTATTCGCTATCTCGATCGGACTTTCTGTTTGGACCGATACACGTCAGGCCACACTGCAACGCCTGCTCGGCCTTAGCGGGTTCATCGCCGGTGTCTCACTTCGCTATTGGGGCATCCGACAATTGCGCCATCAGTTCACCCGCCACGTCGTCGTCCGGCCCGCGGATGAGCTCGTCAGTTCGGGACCGTATCGTTATTTACGCCATCCTCTCTACACGGGGCTCTTATTTATCACGTTCGGATTTTCACTCTTTTTCGCGCCTTGGACGATTGCTCTCGTCGGTACATGTTTGATGAGTCTCGCTCTCTTATGGCGCATCCATATCGAGGAGAAAATGTTGACATCTCACTTCGGTGTGACGTATCAGACGTGGGCCAAGTCACGTAAACGCTTGATCCCGTTCATTTATTAAGCAAAAAACATGCACGCTCGTCTTCATTGACGGGCGTGCATGTTTGGTTAAACGGAGAAACGTCCAAGTAGACGGACGATGATAAATCCAGCGAAGAACGAGAGGACACTGAGTATCCACATGATTGTCGTGTCCGGCAGACCTGGGAATACGACCGCAAGCGAGCCGATGACCAACCCGATGATGACCGAAAACGTCATGCCCGGAAAATGACCGAGCAAATAGCGAATCACTTTACTGCTGACGATAAACCCGACGGCCACTCCAAGACCGACGATGCCGATAATGAGCAGGTTCAAGTTCGACAACGCGCTGATGACGGTCGGATACACCCCGATCAAAAGCAATACGAATGAGCCACTGATTCCCGGCAACAACATCGCCATACTGCCGAGCCATCCTGAGAAGAACAAGAGAATCGTCGTCCCTGTCGAGAGTTCCGTGATGATGACCGTATCTGCTGGTTTGATGATTGCCATGCTGGCCACAAGAATCGCCCCGATGACCATCGCGACGATATGTACCGGTCGCATGACGGCTCTCGTTCGAAATTCAAAGAAGAGCATCGGGATAATCCCGAGAATCAATCCGATGAAAAAGAACTGGGTCGGTTCATAATATTCGAGCAAGAGGAACTCAATCACGCGGCTGAGTCCTAAAATCGCCCCTGCCATCCCAATCCCGAGCGGAATCAAGAACAACAAGTGCTGTTTCCAATGCCGACTGAAGATACCGCTGATGGCTTCAATCAAACGATCATAAATTCCTAAAATAACTGCAATCGTCCCGCCGCTGACGCCAGGAATCAAATCACTCGTTCCCATCGCGATGCCGCGCAACATATTCTTCCACTCCATACACAATCTCCTTTTTCTCTCTCAATGTGATCAAGCCTATAGTATAGCCGAGTCCCGATCGGTTTGCATCGGTTTCGTGACGTGTTCAGGCGTTCTCGCTTACCGTAAACGTCATATAATCGAACCGTCCCCCGGATATCTCAATCTCTTTCTCTTTCATAAAGCCGAGACGTTCATACAATCGACCTGCTGCCGGGTTCGTCTGATCGACGTTGAGCGTGACGCGAGGAATGTTCATGGCACGCGCATGAGCAATCGCCTGTTGAATCAAGCCCGTCCCAATCCCGCGTCCGCCGAACGTCGCGTCGACGGCGACCGAGTCGATATACAGGACGTCGCCTTCCGTTTCGACATCCAACTCGCCAGACTGACCGTTTGTCCGGAGCCAAGCTTTAATCGGTTCATCGAGCATTGCCGCCTGCTCGCCATGATACGCAATCAGGATGCCTGCAATCGTCGCATCGGATTCGGCCACCCATATGTTCTCGTAGCTCAAGCGGTTGCCAGGCTGACCAATCCACATCGCGAGTCGAACGAGCACATGCTCTTGATCGGATGTGCCGGTCAATGAATAGGCGATTTCATGAATCGCCGTATAGACGAGCGGTGCAATCTGCAACTGATCGTCCGGTGTCGCTTTTCGAATATTCATCATTATCGCCTCCACTCAACAGTCTAGCATAAAGCTGTCCACAAAGGGTTTGTCAGTTCGTGAAGTGTGGGATGATAGAAACAAAAGGGAGGAATCCATGATGAAAGCAATTTTAACAGGTATGAACGGGACCGTCGCCCCCGTCGTCTCCGAGACGTTAACGCGGCATGGCATCGAGCCCGTGGCCTGGGACCGAACGAAAGTATCGACCACAGATGAGGCCGAGATGCGACGTTTTATCGAATCGGTGCGTCCGAACTACTTTCTTCATATCGGGATGGGTGCCGTCGAATGGGCCGACACGCTAGCTCGGCTATGCGGAGAATATAAGATTCCATTTCTCTTCACGAGCACCGTCTCGGTGTTCTCTGACAACGTGACAGGGCCAATCACACCGGACATGCCTCCTGACGCGACCGATGAATACGGGGCCTATAAGCGGGCCTGCGAAGAGACGATTGCCCGGACCAATCCTGGTGCCCAAATCGTACGGCTCGGTTGGCAAATCGGGCATCGTGCCGGTTCGAATAACATGATGGATTATTTCGAGAACGAGATGAAACGACATGGCGTCATCGTCGCGAGCGCTCACTGGTACCCGTCTTGCTCGTTTTTGGAAGACACGGCCGATGCCTTGTTCGAGATTTTGACGAAGCGAGGGCCCGGGTTGTACCAATTGAACGGCAATTCGAGTCACTCTCTGTATGACATCGCGATGGCGCTCAAAGAGTCACATGATACATCGTGGCAAATCGAACAGACTGATGAACCGAAACGTGATAATCGAATGGTCGATACGAATATCACGATTCAACCGATTACAAAACGGCTAGCGTTACACACGAAATGAGTCGCCCGCGGGCGACTCATTTATTTGTTCTTTCGAATCTGATTCAGCACGAAACGGCTCTTCGGTAAACTCGGCAAATCGACAAAGCTATAACTGAGGTCTTGCGGCGGCACCTCGTAACGGTAACGTGTTAGGAACACGTCAATCGTCTCACGCATGATTGCAATCGTCACATGCTCTCCCGCACAGCGGTGTCCGAAATCGACATCCCCGCCGCCTTGCGGAATGAACGTGAACGGACTTTCCGTCCAGTCTTTGAACCGATCGGGGTTGAATGTATCCGGTTCCGTCCACAAGGAAGGGTCATGATTCGTCCCATATAAATCGAGCAAGACGAGCGTCCCTTCTTCGAACGTAAATCCGTTCCACTCGAAATCTTGCTTGACCCTCGCAGCAGTCACGGGGAAAAATGGATAAAAGCGTCTCACTTCTTGAACGAACCATGTCGGTTCGGTCTCACCACGCGCCAATCGGTCCCGCGCTTCCGGAAATTGGTGGAGCGCCAATACAGTGAACAACACATAAATCGAGACAGCCACGGTCGGGCGCAATATATTGATTACTTCGACAGCAACGACGTCGGCCGGAAGCAGATGACCCGCTTCATCCCGATGCCAAGAAAATTCGTATAACGCCGTTTGTTCGTTTGGGAGAAGCCGGTTCGTCCGCACTTCTTCGACCATGCCACGCACCCACGCCTCGGCCGAGGAGCGGGCCGCTCGCCCCCGAACATGTTTTGGTCCGAGGGCAGTCCCAGATTCAAATAACAATTTCATCTCGTCCGTCCGACGCGCTACTTCGCTTTCATGGAGCGGGACCCCGGCCCATTCACAGACGGCCCGCATGAGAACTTCTTGCGCCATATCATAGAGCACCGTCTCGTCAACTGCCGCGTCGAGCGCCCGTTCCCACTCCCGGCTGACCAGTTTCGTTAACCGTTCGATATTTTGGGGGAACATGAGTTTCATGAACATTCGTTTGCGATGTGTATGGGCCGCCCCGTCTAACGTCTGCACCCCGTCCTCACCGAACAATGTTTTCAGTAGCCGTTTCGGTGCCGCATCCTTGCGTACAAACTTCTCTGCGTCATAGAACAAGGCTGCCGCCTCGCCGCCTCCGAGACAGATGACGCGTTCGCCGAGCAAGCGTGTTTCAAACAGAGTGGATTGAAAGCTCTTCCGACGGTTCGGGACGTATAAATATCCTTCCCGTAGGAACGTCAGGCTATGATCGAGCCCTTCTTCTTTTGGAATCAGTCGTGTCATCATGATCATCCTCTCCAGTTTTGCTATAAAGGATGTTCCCCTGTTGCTAGCAAACAAACCTATAGGGAAAGGAGGAAATGAAATGCTATCTTTCATCTTGACGTTCCGGCGCATGTTCCGCGGGATTTGGCGTGGCTTGAAGGATGCGGAGTTTCAAGTCTTGTTCAGTCTCGCCTTCCTGACCATCCTCTCCGGGACACTGTTCTACTCACGCTTCGAAGACATGCGTTGGCTCGATGCCCTGTATTTCAGTGTCGTCACACTCACGACAATCGGCTATGGGGATTTTGTCCCGACGACCGATATCGGCAAAGTGTTCACGATCGGCTATGTCATCACGGGTGTCGGCATCATGGTCGGTTTCATCACGAAAGTGTTCGACCATCTTCAACAAGCACGGCTCGAAGAGGTTCGCAAACGAAATACGCCACCGTCCCCGTGAGGATGGTGGCGTATTGGTTTAAGAGGCTTTTCGATTTCGATTTTCGAGTTCGAGCTGTTGATTGAATCGCTTCGTCTCAGCAATGACGACACCCGACAAGAACAGTAAGCCAATCAAGTTCGGGATGGCCATCAAGCCGTTGAACACGTCCGAGAGCGCCCAAACCAAGTTGAGGTTCGTCGTCATCGCACCGAGACCGGCAACGAGAACGAACGCAATCCGATAAGGAAGAATCGATTTTTGACCGAACAAGTAATGAATCGACCGTTCCCCGTAGTATGACCACCCGAGCACCGTCGAATAGGCGAACATGACGAGTCCAATCGTCACGATATAACCGCCGGCCGGTCCAAGGAATTGCTCGAACGTCGCCGTCGTCAATTCGACCCCCTCGAGGCCCGAACCGATTTGACCGCCCATGACGAGCGTGATTCCCGTGACCGAACAGACGATGAGCGTATCGAGAAACACTTGCGTCATCGAGACGAGCGCCTGCCGTCCCGGCATATCCGTTTTAGCAGCCGCTGCGGCAATCGGCGCCGAACCGAGACCTGCCTCGTTCGAGAAGACGCCGCGCGCCACACCGTAACGAATGGCGGCCCCGATGGCTCCGCCACCAATTGCTTCGGCACTGAACGTGCTGCTGAAGATGAGGGCGATGGCATCCGGAATGAGCGTATAGTTCATCACCATAATCAACAATCCGCTGCCGAGATAAAAGACGATCATGACTGGTACGAAGTAACTGACGACGCGACCGATTGATTTGACACCGCCCAAGATGACCGCGCCTGTGAAAATCATAATCAAGATACCAGAGACATACAACGGCACGTCAAAGGTCGTCTTGAGCGCCATCGCGACCGAGTTCGTCTGCACCCCGTTCCCGATTCCAAACGCGGCGAGCGAGGCGAATGCCGCGAATGCGACGGCGAGCCAACGTTGCTTTAAACCCCGTTCCAAGTAATACATCGGCCCCCCGGCCATTTGTCCGCGTTCATCGGTCACCCGATATTTAACGGCGAGCACGGCTTCGGCGTATTTCGTCGCCATACCGAAAAATCCGGATACCCACATCCAGACGATCGCCCCCGGTCCACCGAGCACGACCGCGGTCGCAACCCCGACGATATTCCCCGTACCGACGGTTGCTGCAAGCGCCGTCATGAGCGCTTGGAAGTGACTGATATCCCCTTTCGATGTTTTGTCTTGATTTTTAGAAAACGCGAGCTTCAATGCGTACGGCAACTTCGTGACTTGAAGTCCCCCGAGCCGTACCGTCAAGTAGATGCCTGTCCCCACAAGCAAAATCAATAACGGTGGTCCCCACACAAAGTTCGAAATCGTACCGATGAGTTCACTGAACGATTGACTCATTTTGAATTCCCCTTCCCCTTATGTAATCGTACATCTCTATTTTTTCAGAATACTTAGAAGATTGTCAAAAGTATTGTAATAAAACAAAGATGAGATTTAGCTTCTGTATCTAAAACAGCGAGACGCCGCTTAGACGTCTCGTTGAGATAGGGGCTTTTCACGTTGCAATGGCGCATGCCAATCGAATTCATCCGGCACGTAGTCGAGCCCACCCGAATGGAACGGTTGACAGCGCAATAGACGGCGCGCCGTCAAATATCCGCCTTTGAGGGCTCCATGTTTTTCAATCGCCTCGATTCCATAATGGGAACACGTGGGATAAAAGCGGCAAGTCGGTGGTTTCAACGGCGAGATGAACCGCTGATACCCTTGGATTCCCCGCACTAATACTCGTTTCACTTCCATCGCCTCCAGTTTGATTACTGCCATAATAGCTCGCTCGGGCCAGCTTGTCATCTATGACGAATGCGACAATCAAATGACAATCCGTTCATTTGTTTTTCCTTTGTTTTACAATTTGAGCACGATGGGCGCTATTTACCGGATCATTTGTTATGATAAGCAACATGTATATGACCGAATCTATATGAAGAGGTGACGAGAATGAATATTTTAATGGTAGGTGCAGGATCGATGAGTGAGTCACTCGTGCGCGGATGGCTTGCCTCAGGTGTGTCGCCTGAACAAATCACCATGACGAACCGGAGTGACCGGACCCGTTTGACAGCGCTCCAAGCTGAGCTCGGTGTGCAAATCGTCGACGAAGAGGATGTCAACGCGTATGACATCGTCGTCCTCGCGATGCAGCCGGACGGGGTCATGCCTTATGTGCAATCTAAAACGTGGAGCACACCGCTCCTCGTCTCCGTAGCAGCTCATATCGAACCGAGCGAGATTGAAGAGGCGTCAGGTCTCCCTGCCGTCTGCGCGATGCCGAATACCCCAGTCGCTTATCGGAGCGGGATGACCGGACTTTGGTTCGGCCCTGAGACCGATGATACGGTCCGTGAGACCGCGACGGCGCTGTTTGAACGCGTCGGACGGACGGCCGTGACGGATGCGAAGACGATGTCCGCCTTCATGGCTGCCGCCGGATGCAGCCCCGCTTTCTTTTATGAAATCGTCGGTTCGATGACGCCCGTCTTGACCGATGCCGGTTTCGATGAAGCGACGGCGCGCCAAATCGTCGCCCAGGCGATGAAAGGATCGGCTGAACTGTTGCTTCACGAGACACGGCCGACGAACGACTTGATTGCGGACGTGGCCGCGCCAGACGGTCCGACCGACCGCGGTGTCGGTGTGCTCCGCTCGCGCGATTTAGCAGACGTCATGGCTTCTGCCCTTCGCGAAAGTGCGAGAGAAGAAGTCGAACAACCGAAGAATTGAAAAAATCCGAGAAACGCATCGCGTCTCTCGGATTTTTTTATTGGACGATATGTAAGATAGAGACGATGACCGCGACCATCAAGATTCCCGGCAATAAGTTCGCGACACGAATCCGCGTGATGCCGACCAAGTTCAACCCGATTGCGACAATCATGACACCACCGGTCGCCGTCATCTCTAAAATAAAGTCATCCATGAGCGACTCCGGGATGAACTTCATGATTTGAATGGCGAGCAAGGCGATTGCTCCTTGATATAAGAGCACAGGTACTGCCGAGAACATGACCCCGATGCCGAGCGTCGAGCTGAGGACGAGTGCCGTGAAACCGTCAATCAATCCTTTCGTATAGAGGACGTCATGATCCCCGCGCAATCCGCTGTCGAGCGCGCCGATGACAGCCATCGCACCAATGACGAAGATGAGCGTCGCCGTGATGAAGCCTTCGGCGATACTTGACTTGCTCTTGCCCCCGAGGCGGCGTTCCAATTGATAGCCGACCTCGTTCAATTTTTCATCGAGCTTCCACCATTCGCCGAGTGCAGCCCCGATGACGAGACTGCTGATGACGATTAAAAAGTTCTCACTTTTCATCCCCATTTGAACGCCAAGCAAGATGACGGCGAGACCGATGGCTGCGGTGACCGTCTCTTTCATTCGTTCGGGGATGCGGTGAAACAAGAGTCCAAGTAATGTACCAATCACGATCAACGCCGCGTTGACGATTGTTCCAGTTAAGACCATCGTATAATTCCCCGTTTCTGTATGTATTGAGAGGAATATACCAACTGTTTATGTAGGCTGTCAATTGAAAGAAAAACAAAAAAAAAAGCCACTTCTCGCAAGAAGTGGCGTCGCGGAAACCCACGTTCCTATGGGTTTCGCATCGGGTTTGGCACCCAAGTGATTCTGACTGGGCTCGAACCAGCGACCTCTACCCTGTCAAGGTAGCGCTCTCCCAGCTGAGCTACAGAATCAGGTCGTGTCCTCTCTTAAGGACACTATTAATATATCAAGAAACTAATACCTTGGCAACTGTTTTTTAAAACTTTTTTCACTTTTTTTTAACGCGTCATTTCTTCCCGTTTCATATGGCGGCACAACCGTTCTAAATCACCGGCATATACCGAGACGAGCATGCCTTGATATTCGGTATCCCGATCCCAATGCAGTCCGTTCGCTTTCGCGACCCGTTGCGATGGGACGTTATCCGGATGAATCAAGGAAATGATCTCTTTCTCACCTTCTTCGAACGCATGACGCATGAGACGAGCCGCTGCCTCGCGTCCGTAGCCCATATGCCAATGCTTCGGCGCCAGCCAATATCCGACTTCAAGTTCAATCGTGCCGTCGAGTTCATGGAGCAACGTGCCGGCATGACCGATTGGCTCGTCATTTTCATGCGACATCAATTTGAGCAACCCGGTTTGACGACCCGTCTGATAGCGGGCCAACTGGCGCTCGAACCATTCGATCGTCTGTTCATCCGTATATGGCTTTCCATCCGGGCTAATGAAACGCATCACGCGCGAATCTTGGAGTAGCGATTTCACGAAATAAAAATCAGCAATCGTGTAAGGTTCGAGTCGTAGACGCTCGGATTGCAGTTTGATATGACTCATCGTCCTCGCCCCTTTCGTTCACAGTCTGAACTATTCAATTCCCGTTTTTATTTCGATTCAATCCTAATTAGGCGACAACTTTCAATCCGATGACGCTCCCGATAATGAGCAAAAGAAAAAAGATGCGCCACCGGTCTCGAGATTCGTTCAAATACAGCATACCGAGCACGACGCCGCCGGCCGCCCCAATCCCGACCCAAATCGAATACGCAAGCCCGAGCGGGAGCGTCTCGAGAGAGCGCGACAACAAATAAAAACTTAAGGCAAACGTTCCGACGGACAAGATCGACCATTTAACAATCTGATAGCCTTTCGATTTTCCCATCCAAAAGACCGCCATCATCTCGGCAAGACCCGCGCCAATCAAAAATACCCAACTCATGCCGATTCCCCTCCTGTCACTTGTTTCAGTCCAATCACACCGATGAGGAGCGTCGCGATAAAGACGAGCTTCATGCCGGTCAGTGCCTCGTCGAACAAGACCGCACCGACGATGACCGTTCCAACGGCCCCGATGCCGGTGAACACTGCGTAACCGGTCCCAGCCGGTAACGTCCGGAACGACATCGCCAACAGCCCAAAGCTCACAACTAATAAGAGAACGGTCACCACGCTCGGACCGAGCACCGTGAAGCCGTTCGACAGTTTCATCGTCGTGGCCCAGACGATTTCAAGCAGGCCGGCTAGAATGAGCCAAACCCAGGCCATTTGATCTTGTTTCACGTCCATCCGACTCCTTTCTTATAGATGGTGAATGCGGCCTGTTGCCGCTTGACGCGATTCGTCTTGAGCGTAAAGAGTGAGATGAGCGCGCCGTCGAGAAAACAATAGTAGGCATCGTAAACGTCCTCGAGCGACTGTTCGGGTAACGCCCCTTGCTCCATCGCCAATCGAAACTGTTCTTTCTCAAACGCTTGCAAGTCCGTCTCGACCGACCCGAGCGTCGTCTCGATGAACGATCGCAATTCAGGCGGCGGGACGAGCAACATCCGCTTTGTCAGCATCCATGTCTCCTCTTCTTCAAAGAAGCGAATCAACGTCTCGACGATGGCCTCGATCCGTTCGAGCGGTGCCGCGCCCTCAGTGGCGTCCCGCGCTTCTCGCCAGACGCGATCGTAACGATCTGCCATGTCCTCGACGACTTGTTTGAACAATTGCTCTTTTCCTTCGATATGAGCGTATAACGATGCTTTCTTAATGCCGACGTCCTCGGCTAGTGCCGCTAATGATAGTCCTTCATACCCTTCAAGCGCAAAGCGCCGTCGTGCCGCGAGTTCAATCCGTTGTTTCGTGTTCATGCTCTGTCGTCCCCTTTCTTCTCTCATCACTTTACCTAACGAACGGTAGGTAGTCAAGTGTCGCGATTGTATTTCTCGTCCACACCCGGCAAACTAAAACCAGTTGACTGCGAAAGGAGCGCTTTATATGCTCGACCAATTCAGCTTCACCTTACCGACCGAGGCCATACGTGGCCGGAAGCGGATTGTCCGTGTCTATCGTCCCGACTTCGTGTCGGCTGACGAACGAATCCCGGTCCTCTATATGCACGACGGTCAAAACGTGTTCGACGGCAAGACCGCCACGATCGGCGAAGGTTGGTCAATCGACCGCCACATCGAGGACTTGCAATTGCCGCTCATGGTCGTCGCCATCGCGAGTGCCCCGGACTGGCTCGACCGCTACGATGAGTATTCGTTTTATGAAGACGAGATGCTATATCGCCGAATCGGACCAGAACTCGCCAAGACACGGCCCACGCTCGGCGGGAGAGGTCGGGCTTACGCCGACTGGCTCATGCAAGAGTTAAAGCCATGGATTGATGAACGCTACGCGACCGACCCGGACGACGTCGGCGTGATGGGCAGCTCGATGGGCGGGGTCATCTCGCTCTATATGATGACGGCCTATCCGTCCATCCGGCGCGTCGGCTCGCTCTCGACGGCCGCATGGGCCAATCTCGACTCACTCATTCGGGAAGTGAAGCAGGCCGATGTGACGGCGCGCCTCTATATGGACATCGGGACGAACGAGACGAGCGGACCGATCACGCCTGAGGATTACTTATATACGAACGCGCAACTCGTCGAGACGATCGCGCGAACAGGAATCGCCTTCCGCTATGAGGTCGAGCCCGGTGCCGTCCATAATGAAATCGCGTGGCGGCGACGGCTACCGAACGCTCTCGCCTTCCTCTATGAATTGACATGAAAAAAGAGACGAATTCCACGAAGGGATTCGTCTCTTGCTTGATTAGATGACCCAGTTGCCGTCACGCATGATGGCTTCGCGTGAACCGTCTTCGAGTTCGCCGTCGATGTTCATCTCGGCCGAGCCGATCATGAAGTCGACGTGTGTCATCGAGTCGTTCGCACCATTCTCGGCGAGCTCTTCGGCTGACATTTGTGGTCCGCCTTCGAGACATGTCGAGTAGGCGCGTCCGAGCGCCAAGTGACACGATGCGTTCTCGTCGAACAATGTGTTATAGAAAAGGAGACCCGAGTTCGAGATTGGTGAGTCGTCCGGCACCAGCGCGACTTCTCCGATGCGACGCGCCCCTTCATCGAGGTTCAACAACTCATCGAGTGCCTGTTGTCCTTGTTTCGCTTCCGCTTTCACGACTTTCCCGCCTTCGAACCAGAGCGTGAATCCATCGATCAAGTTGCCGCTATAGCTGAGCGGTTTCGTGCTCGAGACGTGTCCTTCGACCGAATCTTTATCGGCGAGCGTAAACACTTCTTCGGTCGGCATGTTGGCGATGAAATCGACACCGTCGATGTTCGGACCGCCGCCGCCAAGGAAGACGTGCTTCTTCGGCAAGCCGATCGTCAATTCCGTGCCCGGTGCTTTGTAATGGAGCTTCGTGTACTTCTTGTTTGTGAGTAACGTCGCGCGTTCACGGAGCGATGCGTCATGCGTATCCCACGCCGCGACGACATCCGGTTGGTCCATGCGCGTCGCTTCGAAAATCGCTTTCCAAAGGGCTGGTACGGCGTCTTCACGGTCTGGGAAGACTTTCTTCGCCCATGCTTCCGAAGCGCCAGCGACGATTGACCAGCTGACATTGTCGCTCATGACATATTTGCGCCATTTCGCGAGCGCTACGCCGGCAGCACGGTTCGAGTCCGCGATACGTGACGACTCGACGCCGTTCAGTGCGTCCGGGTCGTCGCTGACGATCGATAGGAACGCCGTCTTCTCTTCGGCCAATTGCTCAAAGCGTGCCTTGAGCCATTCCGGGTATTCTTTGAAGGCATCTGCTGGGGCGTTGAAGTAACGGACTTTCGTCGTCTCTTCGTCGCTCCAGTTCACATACACTTGTTTCGCGCCAGCCGCGTAAGCTGCTTTCACGATTTGACGGACGAGCGGTGCTTGGCTAATATCAGCTCGGACTTCAAGCTGTTGGCCCGGCTGAATGTTGACGCCTTTTTTGACGGCAAGCTCAGCGTAGCGGGCAAATTCTGCCTCAGTCGGCATGGTTACAGTAGACATATGTACAGTTCCTCCTTTTTCACTTATTTCTATTTTCTTAAATTTTCGGAAAAGTTGCAACCAAATCGCAAAAACGGGCATATTAGTAGATGAAGACAGAAGGAGGAATATACATGTCAGATTGGAAAACGACGTACACACACTTTTTAACAAGCGCGACCGAGGAATATACCAACAAAGAAAAATTGGGTGATCTCTTGGTCCAAGGTGAACTCGCTCTCGCTAAAGTGACAGTCGATGTCGCGTCAAGCGAGATTAGCAATATCGAACGGGAAGAAGAACTGACGCTCTACTTCCAAATGAAACAGTTGCTCAATATGTTGCGCGCCCTCTATAACGACCAGTTCGAGATGCAGGCGGACAAACAACACGCTCTTGTCGCTGCGATTCTATATTTCGTGTCCCCATTCGACGCGATTCCGGATGACGCTCCGCTCGGCTTATTCGATGACGCTCAAGTCATCGATTACGTTCATGAACAGCTCGCAAGTGATATCGACCGCTTCCATAATGAATTGTAATCATTCGACGCTTGAAATTCCGACATCGTCGGAGTACGCTTGAATGAGTTTATTTCAAAGGGGGCGTATGGCGCCTAGCCATTATCTATGTATGCAAAAACTAGAAAACGGATCGCCGTCGAGACGACCTTGTTCATCATCGTCGGAACGATTCTACAATCGATTTTTGTCGGTCTATTGCTCAAACCAAACGAAATCGGGTCCGGGGGTATCGTCGGAATCACGCTCATTATCAATGAACTGTTCGGCACGCCAATCGGGTTCAGCCAACTTCTATTAAATATCCCCCTTTTCATTATCGGGATTAAATATTTAGGCAAACGGTTCATTCTCATGACCGGACTCGTCGTCGTCTTATCATCCATTTTGATTGACACGTTGCCCGTACTCATCCCGCCGACACCGCTCGATGACCCACTCGTCGCCTCGGTGTTCAGTGGCATCGTCTCCGGACTCGGCCTCGCCCTGCTCTTGTTCGCAGGCGCTTCGACCGGCGGACTCGACATTCTCGGGAAAGTCATTTATACGAACAATCGGAACTTATCACTCCCGAAAATCTTTTTGACACAAGATATCATCGTCTATATCCTCGTGTTCATCACGTTCGACATTAAAGCCGTCATGTATGCGCTCGTGCTCAGTTTCGTCCGGTCGCGGACGTTGTTGACGATTCACCGGTTCTTCTCGGCGCAAAAGCAGTGTTTCATCATCTGTAAGAAAGCCGACGAAATCAACCTCGTCATCAAGCAAAACTTGAAACGCGGCGTCACGATTATGGACGCGACCGGCGGTTACTCGAACGACTCGAAGAAGATGTTGTATGTCGTCGTCCAGAATAACGAGATTCCAAAACTGCGTCAAATCGTCTCCGAGATTGATTCAGAAGCGTTCATCACCGTCTCTGAAATCGATTCGGTCGTCGGTAACTTCAAAGAACATTCGTATACACTTTAATCGACAGCAACTTGCTGTCGATTTTTTTGTGTAACAAACGCATGAACAATCCGATAATAATAATGGTGAGTCTCTTAGACATATACAGAAGGAGGTGCATGAGTTGACCAACCACTCGTTGCGCCAAACAGTCCCCGCTTTGCTCGTCGGGACCTTTTTTCTCGGACTTTTATTGATTCTGTTCACCCCTTACGCCTTGAGGGAGACGAGTTTGTTCGTCTATTTCACGGCGGTCACACTCATCGCGACCGTCTTTAGCGCGACGGCCGTGTTTCAAAATCACGGGATGCGACGCTACATACATTTACTGATTAGCGCCGGCAATGTCTGCTTCATCGCTTATTTGGTCGGACACCATTTTGGCGCATCGACAACAATCAACCATATGCCGTTCATTCAGAACTTTTTTTATTTGATTATGTCGCTGATTGTCATCACGCAATCGATTGAAATTCGGACATTGAAACTGCGAACGTTCGACATTTTCGCCTTGTTCAGCTTCCTGTTGATTGGGGCGTTGCATCTGTTCGTTTATTCGAACGACGGAGCACGTTATGCGGCTCATTTGAACGGGTTTGAAGAACAGATGGTGTTGATTAGTCTCTACATGATGCTCGGCTTCCTGTACTTGAATCGCATCACCTCGGTCGGCCAAACTTTCCGGGTGCTCTTGTTGATCGGCATTCTCGGCTTCACGACCGCTTCGATTTTGAACCAATTGCTCATCTTTAACGGCATCGGTCATGAGTTGCTGCACCTGCTTCAAGTGAGTAGCATTTTCATCATTTCCATCAGCTACGTGTTTGATGAATCGAGAGAAGATGCCCTCGTCTATGACTCCGTGTTCGACTACGTCGTCTATAGCGCAATCGTCATGCTGTTCATGATCGCCTCGGACCGTTTGCTCGGCACGTCTGTACTCGACTCGATGACGGCGAACGCAGTCTTGTTGCTGCTCATCCGTCAGTTCGTCGTCGCCAAACAAAATGCATTGATCAGTCACCGTTTACATACCGTCAATACTGACCTCGAAGTCGCGGTGACAACAAAGGCGCATGAACTTGAGGTCCGTGAACAACAGTATCGCTCGCTATTCGCCTATCATGCCGAACCGATTTTCTTGTTCGACCTCCATGGCGAAGTGTTGTCTGTGAACGAGGCCGGCAGCTCGGTGCTTGGTCATGATACGGAAACGTTGATCGGCTCCAACATTTTAGACATTATCGAACAAAAAGACCGGTCCGCCTATGCGACCGTGTTGCACGATTTAACGAACGGTCGCCCCCGGACGCTCGACGTCGATGTCGTCACCGAAGACGGGGCGAAACGGGTGTGGCAGTTGATGAACATTCCGATGATTATCGACGGCGAAGTCGAAGGCATCTATGCAATCGTCAAGGACATCACTCAAATGATCGTCCAACAAGAACAGATTTATTATCAAGCGAACCATGACAGTCTGACCGGGCTTCATAACCGCTACGCCCTGCAAGAACAGATTGAACGGCTGATCGCGGAAGGACGTCCGTTCTCGCTCATGTTCTCCGACCTCGACGGTTTTAAAGAAATTAACGACCAATTCGGCCATCATATGGGTGACGAGTTGTTGCAACATATCGGTAAACGTCTGCGGGGCGCCCTGTTGCCGAACGAGTGTGCGGGCCGGCTCGGTGGTGACGAATTCATCGTTGTCGCCGAGCATGACGACGATGAGATGCTCGTCGAACGGTTACGACGCTCCGTCTATCGTCCGCCGTACTTCATGGGCGGGACGCTCGTCGAGATTCACGCGTCCATCGGTATCGTCCGCTATCCTGAACACGGCTCGACGCTCAAGCATTTGCTGTCGAACGCCGACCTTGCCATGTATAAGGCGAAGGACAAAGGACGCAACGAGACCGTTTTGTTCGCTCCTGAATTGCGGGCCCACAAAGAAGAGCGCAAACTGTTGATGGAAGGGCTTGATACCGCCCTCGAGAAAGGCGAGATCTCGCTTTATCTTCAGCCTCAAGTTGACGCTTCGACGAAAGCCATCATCGGGGCCGAGGCGCTCATGCGTTGGCAACGAGACGGCGTCTTCATCCCGCCAAGCCAGTTCATCCCGATTGCCGAAGAGACGGGGCATATCCATGATCTCGGCCGCTGGATGATTCATGAGACGTTCCAATTGATGTACGCTTTCGAGCAAGGCGATATCGATTTACCAAAACTATCGGTCAACCTATCCGTTCGCCAACTGTTCGATGAGCACTTAATCGAATATTTGACGACGTTATTCGAACGGTTCCCGATTGAACCTGGCCGACTTAACTTCGAGTTGACCGAGACGGTCGCGGCCCATCAATCCGACCGCGTGTTGACACGGATTCTCGAGTTGAAGGCGCTTGGCATCAAACTCTCGATCGACGATTTCGGTACCGGCTACAGCTCGCTCGCCTACCTCGTCCGCTATCCAATCGATGAGCTGAAAATCCCGCGCGAGTTCACGATGCAACTCGAAGAGAACCGGGAGTATCAGACCGTCACCGCGACCATCGTCGCGATGGCCCGGCAACTCGGGATGGCGCTCGTCGCTGAAGGTGTCGAGACCGAGTATCAAGAGAATTTCTTACGGAAAATCGGCTGTGATTCGATGCAAGGCTATCGCTATGCGAAACCGATGCCACTCGATGAGTTTGTTATTTACTATATGAAGCAGACGATGTAACGAACATGCCCCGAACCGGT
The DNA here is from genome assembly GCF_018618395.1 of Exiguobacterium sp. s149. NCBI lineage: Bacteria > Bacillati > Bacillota > Bacilli > Caryophanales > Exiguobacterium > Exiguobacterium sp. s149. The sequence goes on along the minus strand of NZ_JACSLZ010000006.1, from coordinate 70,805 downwards.
ATCCGGTTCGGGGCATTTGCTTATTTCATCTCATAGATTTTCACTTCGCCCGGCTTCAAATCGACCCACAGGTCCCAATTCTCATCAAACGAATGCTCGGCGTACGGCCATGACGTCGGTGAGTACACCATCTCGGCGAAACGGCTCGCGTTCCAGTTACGGCGTCGCACCCCGTCGAGCGGGACTTTCCCTTGCAGCGGTTGGTACATATCCGTATTGGCCACGACGAGAAGCGTCTCGTTCGTATCCGGACGCAACCAAGCGAAGCCGATGAACGGCGCATCCATATGTGCCATGGCGAGCGGTTCGAAATGACTCGGGTTGACGAGGACGTCCAACCAACGACGACGCACCTCGGCCACTTGATGCATCAGTTCGATCATCTCGTCTCGCTCTGGATGATCCCAATGGAACTGGTACGCATCGAAGAAAGCAAGCTTTCCAAAGTACGGATCGGTCGGGAACAGTTGATACGCTTCTTCCGGTCGGCAGTCGAGCCCGGTGTTCATCGGCTGTGTCTCATACAGTTCGAGTCCAGAGTTCGTCATCGGGACGCCGTTCGGTACGAAGCCGTTCAAGACGGTGAGCAAGCGACTCGCCTGCCGTCCCCCATCTCGTGTCGCGATACGGCGCGTGTCTGCCGTTTCTCCGGCCGCAAACACCGGTAACGGTAAGAAGCGCGAGTCATATACGAACTGGTGCGTCTCATGTGTATCAAAACGTGGCTCTTTATAGAACCCGTACCCGATAATCATGTTATAGCCCGCTTCTTTCGCCGCCCACGCACCGATTTCAATTAATTCTTCAGCGATGAAGCTGAAGTTGGCGTCGAGTTCACGCGGTTGCTGTAGAATCCGTTGCGCTAAATCGACCGGCAAGGCGTGCCCCATGTCGATGCGAGCTCCATCAATCCCATATTCACGCTGATAGTGCGGAATGATGTCGGCGAGCATCGCCCAGAGCGGCTCGTTGATTTGATTGCCTCGGAATTGATTCGATTTGATCGAGTCGAACAAGATATAAGGTGCCAAGTTCGCTTCGCTCACGTAAGGCGTTGCCGCTGTCGGGTGGTCCAAGAACAGACGAAAATACGTCACATCCGACCATGGCGGCTGCGGATCATTGATGCAATCGGAGAAGGCTGGAGCGGTCGTCAAGCCGAACTCGCGCTCGATGACGGCAAGCAAGTTCTCTTCTGGATGCTCGAGCAAGTACGCTCTCACCGTCTCCCACTTGTCCGCATCGACGAGATTCGGCGCCATCGAGAAGCGACGTAAGTGCGCCCAGACATCTTCTGACCCATAAATCATAGGCAAGAAAGCGTGCTCTGGTTTCACGTTCTCTCCAATCCCTGGTACGTGCGGCGGATGATAGTAATCGAGTTCGGTCACCGGAATCCAATAAAACCATTCCGGATTTTCGAGAATGAGTCGGTTGTCACGGGCACATGTACGCGGGATGACATCGATGACGACACGAATCCCCACCATGTGACATGCTTCGACGAACGCCGCGAACTCTTCTTCGACCGTCAAGCCGTCTCCGGTCAACGTCTCTTTCAGTTCCTCATCGATTCCGAAAAAATCTTGCACGGCATAAGGAGAACCAAATTCGCCTTTTTTGTTTTTATGACTGTGTTGCGAGATTGGCAATAAGAACAACGTGTCGATTCCCATGTAAAGGAGATGCGGAATCAACGCGAGCGTTTTGACGAACGTCCCCGTGTCTTTCATGCCGATCGAGTTCTCCATTTCGACATAGCCTGATCCATCATGATCCCATGATGTCGACGTCCGGACTTGCATCGAGTAGACCGATGCCCGCTTGATCCAATCGCCGCCAGTTTGCAAATATCCGTCCGCTTGGGCGACCGATTGATGGTAACCCCGTCCGTCGACCGCATGGGGAAGAATCGCTTTTTCAATCGTATCGATCAAGAAATCATATGGATTGACCCGTTCGACCCCATCACGTACAGGCTCTGAAGCGAATTGCAGCCGGTTCCATAACGTCGGAATCTCATAATGGACGTTCGTTCGTTTTTCTTTCAAGACTTGGTGCAACTTGATTAACGATGAGTTCTCTGGCATGTGTATTCTCCTTATGAATAAAATCGTTCCTCTATCATTGTAAACGATATCAAGAAACGCATTACTATATATTTATACCTTTAATATTTATACCTTTACCCGATTTTTTCCTTTTCCAAAAAAATATTTTGCGGTGAAATCAGGAAGTATTGTACGATGTTTACAGAAGGAGGGATGACCATGTCCCAACGAAAATGGCTGACCGTACTCATTTCGTTATCCGTCTTATCCATACTCGTTCTCGCTAGTTTCGCCTCCCAACTTCGCGACACGACAAGGCAAATCGAATCGATTCACGGTCAACGTCTCGACTCGTATGACGCTATCGAGGATATCATGTATTTCAACATCGAACGAGCCAACGCCATCCGTGGTCTTCTCGCCTATCAAGACCGGCGCTTTTTAGAATCGTATTACAGTATGTCCCAGCAAGCAGAAGAATTGAAAACATCCATTGCGAATGATCCCGGCACTCCGAGCTCACTCATCGATTTGCTCCATCGCGACGGGATTTGGGAGCAAGGGGCCGATCAAGTGCTCGTCCTCTATGAAAGGGGCGACATCGAAGCCGCGACTGACCTCGCTGAAACGATGACTGATCAACGTCAAACGATTCTCGAAGATTTACGAGCCTTAAAAAAGATGCAGTATGACGACATCCGCAAACAATTGATTGCGACCGAGAATCAAATCGATGTGCTGATGCAAGCGCTCACGTCCATCGCCATCCTCCTCAGCGCTGTGATTATCGTCATTTTATTTTTGATTTTCAAAACACGCAAAAAGAACCGACCTCAATGAGTCGGTTCCCAGCCTCGAGCATGCTCGAGGTTTTTTATTTGGCGTGAATCAATCGGGTGGCGTTCCCAATGGCGAGTAAGGCGACCCCGACATCGGCAAACACGGCTTCCCACATTGAGGCGAGTCCGAATACGCCGAGTAAGAGGAAGAGCGCCTTCATCCCGAACGCGAACGTGATGTTTTGCCAGACGATTCGTCGTGTCTTTTTGCTCAAATCAATCGCCGCCACAACATCGTGTGGGGCATCATTCATGAGAACAAGGTCAGCTGCTGCGACCGCAGTATCACTACCGACACCACCCATCACGAGTCCGACATCAGCACGCGCAAGCGCCGCCGCATCGTTCAAGCCATCACCGACAAAAGCGACCTTGCCGGTTGTTGCCAACCGCTCGACTTCCGTTACTTTTTGATGTGGAAGCAACTCGCTGTACACTTCATCGATGCCAATCGCTGAACCGACGGCATTCGCGACTTCTTGCCGATCACCCGTCAGCATGACTGTCCGATATCCGTATTGTTTCAACGCACGAATCGTCTGTTCCGCATCCGCCTTCACTTCGTCCCTCAACTCGATTCGTCCGAGCCAGCGATCATTTTTCACGACATGCACAATCGTCCCCGATGTCTCCGTCGGGATCGAGCAGCCCAATTTTTTCATATAGCGGGCACTACCGACGTAAATGCGGTGTTCACCGTCTATAGCCATCAGTCCGTAACCCGGCTCTTCTTGGATTGTTGCGAACGGCGCGACCGGACCGGCTTGCTCGACGATTGCTTTTGCAAGCGGATGCGTCGAAGCCATCTCGACACGAGACGCAAGTTGGAGCAACTCGTTCTTCGTCAATTCACCATTCGTCGCGATATCCGTCACTTCAAAACGTCCCGTCGTGAGCGTTCCGGTCTTATCAAAGATAACCGTCTCAACTTCGGCGAGGACGTCCAAATACTCGCCGCCTTTCACTAAAATGCCACGCCGCGAGCCAGCACCAATTCCACCGAAATAACCGAGCGGAATTGAGATCACTAAGGCACACGGACAACTAATGACGAGGAAGATTAAAGCCCGGTACACCCACTCCTCCAAATTTCCGACAAACAATGGCGGGACAAACGCGACCACAGCCGCTAAAACGACGACGATCGGCGTGTACACTTTAGCTAACCTTGTAATCATCTGTTCCGTCTTCGCCTTGTTCATGCTCGCCTGTTCAACGAGGGCAATCATCTTTTGAAGACTCGACTCCGCAGCCGGTCGCTCGACCCGAACTTCGAGCCGTCCTTCGAGGTTGATCATGCCGGCCAATACGTCTTCACCAGGCCCGACTTGGCGTGGCAACGACTCTCCTGTCAGAGAAGCCGTATCCAGTGAGCTGTCCCCTTGTAACACCTGACCATCCATCGGCACTTGTTCACCAGCCCGCACTATGATGACGGAGCCGACCGTTACGTCCTCAGGTCGTTTCTCAACTTCTCGCCCCTTAACAAGAACGCGTGCGCGTGTCGGTTTCAAATTCAATAGCGATTGAATCGACCGCCGTGAAGCGTGGACCGCTTTCGCTTGGAAATACTCACCGAGTTGATAAAACAGCATGACGGCGACCGCTTCCGGATACTCCGAAATCGCAATCGCACCGACCGTCGCAATCGTCATTAAAAATTTCTCATCAAACCATTCCCGATGCCATACGTTACGAAATGCGGCATAGACGACATCATAACCCGCAACCACGTAGGCGATTCCGTACACGACAAGCGAATCGGTATACAGACCGACGAGCAGAAATGCGAATGCAATCCCGAACCGCCATAACAAGCGACTCGACATCGGTACTTCCTCATCATCTTTCACAAAATGAGCACCCGGTTCAATTCGCGCCATCGACGCTTCGATAGCCCGTAGCGTCTCCGTATGATCTTTCGAATCATTCCATTCGATAATCATTCGACTTGTCGCAAAATCAATCTGACAAGCGGCGACACTGTCCTCTCCCGTCACACTCTTCTCGATTTTGGCGGCGCAGTTCGTACATGTAATCCCTTCGACGGGCAATACATCTCGTTTCATCGTTAATTTCGCCCCTTTTATATTCAAACGTTCATTTGAATATATCGTAACGCGGTCGCCTCACAATTACAACCGAAAAAAAAGCCGACTGGAATCCCAGTCAGCCTCACGTGTCTGATTCAGTCTCATCTTGCTCGGCGCTATGGGCCATCGCAATCTCGACGAGCAACCGGACGTGGTCATCGTCGAGCGAATAATAAACGACTTTTCCATCCTTTCGATATTTGACAAGTCCTTGCTCGAGCAATGTCCGTAAGTGATGGGACGCCGTGGCATTCGAATGTTTAATCACGGCCGCCACGTCACAGACGCACAGTTCCGCTTCGAGCGTGAGCACGTAGAGCACTTTAAGTCGGGTCGGATCGGCGAACGCTTTGAATAATCGACTGACCCGCGTCGCATCAAGATCGGTCAACGCTTGTTGTAATACCCCGACATCCTCATTCTGAATGGCAATCGTTTCGCATTGGGGTGCTTTCATCCATCTCACCTCATTTTCTATACTCTCATTCTAACAAAATCCGATTTATAAATCTGTTATATATTATTATTGACTTATCACCCTCTGTTATAATACAATCAAAACAACATAACAGCTACGTTACTTAAATAAAGGGGGCAGTTACAATGAATGAATGGGCAAGCCGACTTGAATCTTCCGTCGAATTTTATCGGAAGTTACCGGACAAGACGTGTCAAGAGTGCGGGAAACAGATGGATGAGCAGTGCGAGTCTTACGAGAACACGTGCCCATCTTGTGCTGAAAAACTCCAACTTAGCGAATAAAACAATCCCTCGGAAACGTGTTCCGAGGGATTTGTCATGGCAGATGATAACCGAGATAGGCCGCCAGCAGACCAAGTACATAGGTCGCAAGCAAATACATCCCGAAACGAAGCCAGTCTTTGGCGACGAACCGCATCACTTCGAGCTTGAACGTCGAGAACGTCGTGAACGAACCGAGAAAGCCGACACCGAGTCCAAGCATGAGCGACGGGCCGGCACTCGACGCATATAAATAGCCGAGACAAAACGACCCACTCACATTGACGAACAGCGTCGCCCACGGGAACATAGATGTCGTCCATGTTTTGACGAGCTGACCAATGCCAAACCGTGCCATCGCTCCAAAGAACGCCCCCAGCATAATGATGGCGATCGTCATCGCACCACCTCTTCTCGCCTGAACTGTTTGAACCGACGCCGTCCGAACCAAAACCCGAGCCACGAACTGAACAGACCGAGCATAAGGCTTAGTGTCACGTAGAGCAAGGCCATGCCAACTGCGCCGGACTCCAGCAACTCAATCGTCTCTACACTGAACGTCGAGAACGTCGTGAACGAGCCGATAAACCCGGTTCCGACCGCGGTGACGACACTCGGGGAGAGTCGTCCGGACTGAAACAGGAAGTGTGTCAGCCAACCGAGAGCGAAACTGCCTGATAAATTGATGAGCAGCGTCCCGAGCGGAAACATACCGACCCAAAACGTCTCGATGCCTGTGCCGATCCCATAACGTGCCAAGGCACCTAGCGCTCCTGCCAAACCGACGTATACATATAGCATCGCCAGGCCTCCCTTCAAAAAAACACCTGCCGCGAGCACGTCGCGAGACAGGTGTTGAGTCTGTAACCATTATACCAAGCGATGAGTGATCACGAAATAGCTGCTGGTGCGAACACGGCCGAGATGGCCTCGAACGCCTCATCGAGCTCCTCTTTCGTGATGACGAGCGGTGGTGCCAATCGAATCACCGTCTCATGTGTCTCTTTGCAGAGCAGGCCGCGTTCTTTAAGCGCCTCACAGTATGGACGGGCTGCTTCCGTCAATTCGATCCCAATGAACAGACCGCGACCGCGCACATCTTTAATGAGCGGATTATCGATTGATTTCAAACGGTCCATGAAATATGTCCCGAGTTCGAGGGAACGTTCTGGCAACTGCTCCTCTTCTAACACTTCGAGTGACGCGATCGACACGGCCGCCGCGAGAGGATTCCCCCCGAACGTCGAACCGTGTGATCCTGGATTGAATACGCTCAAGACGTTTTCATTGGCCGCCACACACGATACCGGGAACACGCCGCCCCCGAGCGCTTTTCCGAGAATATACATATCTGGCTCCACATCTTCCCATTCGATGGCGAACCATTTACCTGAGCGACCGAGCCCTGATTGAATCTCATCGGCCACAAACAACACGTTATGCTGCTGGCACAACTCGCTAGCACGCTTCAAGTAACCAGCCGGTGGGATGATGATGCCGGCTTCGCCTTGAATCGGTTCGACAATGAACGCCGCCGTATTTTCAGTGATGGCCGCCTCGAACGCATCGATGTCACCGTACGGCACGACTTTAAACCCTGGCAATAGTGGCCCGAATCCACGTTGATATTCCGCTTCTGTCGACATCGACACCGCCGCCATCGTACGGCCGTGGAAGTTGCCCGAGCAGACGATGATTTCCGCTTGACCTGGGATTTGTTTCACTTCATACGCCCAGCGCCGCGACGCTTTGACAGCCGTTTCGACCGCTTCCGCACCCGTGTTCATCGGCAACACCATCTCTTTGTTTGTAAGCGCTACCACTTTTTTGTAGAAACGACCGAGTTGATCATTGTAAAACGCACGTGACGTCAGCGTGATTTTATCGGCTTGGTCCTTAAGTGCTTGAATGATTTTCGGATGGCAATGACCTTGGTTGACGGCCGAATAGGCACTCAACATATCCATGTAGCGGTTCCCCTCTGGGTCTGTCACCCAGATCCCTTTCGCTTCCGAGATGACGATTGGAAGTGGATGATAATTGTGCGCCCCGAATTTCTCTGTCAATTCAATCACTTCTTGTGTCTTTGACATTTGATTTCCCCCTTATCAAAAAACTATCTTACTCCTTCAGTATATGATGACCGTCTTTCTTTTGACAACGACCAACTTGCCCATTCCTCGGTTTGGCAAAATAAGGTACACTGAACGTAGATTATGATTCATTTGATGTAGATTGGAGGAAACGACGTGGCTTCATTGCGTGATTTGCCGATTGACGAGTTTATCGATGCTTTATCTGTTCCATGCTGTTACATCAATCTCGATGGCAACGTCCTGCTGTGGAACGAATATGCGGAAACGCTGTTCGGATGGGGACGAGACGAGGTGCTTCACCATCCGCTCCCTGTTGTCCAACACTTACAGGATGCGCTTGAATCCTGGTCACCGATGCTCCTTCAATATCCGTTCTCGACGACGGCGATGACGCCGTTCAAACATAAAAACGGATCAGTCGTCTATGCGACTGCTTATTTACAATCTTTTTCCATCAACAACTATACGGGCTACTTCCTTGCGTTCCTGCCGAAAGGGTTTGGGCCGCTCATCAGTACAGAACAGTTCAATCTGCTTCACCACTTTCAAACGATGATTGAACAATCGACGTATTATTTGGCAACAAACGCTTACGGCGAGATTACAGAAATCAATCCGTTGCTCTGCGGGTTAATCGGCGCACCCGATCATCAATTCATCGGTCGTAACTGGTTCGAGCTCATCCATCCGTCATTTGAGAATCATCCGCTTGCCGAGGACGTGCTTCAAGCACTTACGACCGACCGCATCTGGAACGGTGAAATGCCTGTCCGTTCCGAGCGGCATGTCCGCAACATGTGTTGGCTCAATTTGACGGTCGTCCCGATTTTGAGTGATGAAGGCGAAATCGTACAATATACCGCTTTCGGCTTTGACGTCTCAGATAAAAAGCGACTCGAGCAAGAGGTCAATTATCTCGCGTACCATAACGACTTGACCGGACTCTTGAACAAGAAAGGATGGCTCCGTCAGTACAGCCACGTGTTGACGGATGTCGATCAAGGAGATGGCTTGGTTCACGTCGCCTTGTTCGATATCGATCGCTTCAAAATCATCAATGAATCGTTCGGTTCACGCGTCGGCAACGAATTGCTCCTTCAAATCAAGGATCGGGCCGCGCAGTTCTTGCCTGAGACGAGCGTCATGTTCCATCCGTCGGGTGGCTTGTTCGGGTTGATTTTCTTTGAACAGTCGAAAGAAGAAGTGTTCCAGTTGCTCCGTCAACTACAACATGAACTGCAGCGTCCGTTCCGGATTTATCATCACTCCATCATGGTGTCGATTTCTATCGGATGTGTTTTCTATCCTTCGGCCACGTCTTCATTAGAAGAACTGTATACACGCGCCGAGAGCGCCCTGTTCAAAGGCAAGCGAATCGGTGTCGGGACGATCCAGTTCGTCACGAAAGATATGGACGATGCGTTCTCACGTCAAATCCATATCGAGAAAGCACTCTATCAAGCACTTGAAGAAAAACATTTCTATTTAGAGTATCAACCAAAGTATGAGTTAAAGACTGACACGCTCATCGGGTTCGAGGCGCTTCTCCGTTGGCATCATGATGAACTCGGACAGATCCCACCGTCAGAGTTCATCCCTCTCGCCGAGGAGATGGCACTCATCGTCCCGATAAACAACTGGGTCATTCTCGAGGCGGCCAAACAGTTGAAAGCCTGGCAGCAACTAGTCAATCGTCCGTTGTCGATGGCCGTCAACATTTCACCGAATCAATTCCGGAGCGACAGCTTCATCAATACGCTCCGTAATATCAAGCAACAGCTCAATTTGAACCCGTCCGACATCATCCTCGAGATTACCGAGAGTCTCGTCATGCAGCAGACGGACGAGATTATCGCCCGGATGGATCAAATCAAACGTCTCGATTATCGCCTATCCATCGACGACTTCGGGACCGGCTTCTCGTCACTGCAATACTTGAAGTCGTTCCCGGTCGACGAGCTAAAAATCGATAAAGTCTTCCTCGATGATTGGTTGACGTCGAAGTCACACTTACTCGATGTCATCGTCCACCTCGGCAAGAGCCTGAATCTGCACGTCGTGGCCGAGGGTGTCGAGGACCAAGAGATGCTCGACCACTTGAAGCAAACCGCTTGCGACTCGTTCCAAGGGTTTTTGTACGCCAAGCCGCTTCCTCCAATTGAAGTCGTTCGCTTATTGACGGACAACAGTCAATGAAAAAAGTCATCGCGCGTCTCACGACGTACGATGACTTTTTGTTATAGGCTGATTGTCGCCGTCCATAGTCCATAGACACCGTAAGTGGCCGCCAACAGGATGACAACCGCAATCATATATTGCAACCGGCTGAGGTACGGCCGGCCTTGTTCACGTTCGGCCAACATGAAGACGAACACGCCCGGCGCGTACAAAATCATGGCGATGAGCATATACTCGACACCTGACGCATAGAGGAGCCAGGCCGCATAAACGGTCGCAATCCCCGACATGACGAGCATCGGGCGTGTTCCGGTCCGCCGTGCCTCTTTCCAACCGAACAAGGCCGAGAACAAGTATGGGACGAGCGCCGCGATGCCAGCGATACTCGAGAGCACCAAGTACGTCTGTTCCGAAAAGAGAGCGATGATCGTGACGAGTTGTGTGAACGCCTGTGTGATGAACAAGGCGCTCACCGGCGTCTCCTTTCGATTGAGTCGATTGAACAGTTTCGGGAACACGCCGTCACGACTCGCGACGTACGAAATCTCCGTCGCGAGAATCGTCCACCCGAGCAGGGCACCCGAGAGCGAGACGAGGAGTCCGATGTTGATGATGGTCGCACCGACTGGTCCGACGACGGCCTCGAGCACGTACGCCATCGACGGTTCCGAAAGTGCCGCGAGTTGTTCCTGGGTCATCACCCCAAACGATAAAATCGAGATCATCATATAAATGACAAGCGTTCCGACGAGTCCGATCACCGTCGCCCGACCGACGTCCCGTTTATGACGAGCCCGTGATGACAAGACGACTGCTCCTTCAATCCCGACGAACGCCCAAAGCGTCACGAGCATCGTCGACTTCACTTGCGGGAACACCTGTGACCAGCTAAATCCCGATTGTCCCCAGAAGTCGATTTGGAACGTGTCAATCCGAAACGCAAACAAGATGAGGACAATAAATAAAAAGATTGGGACGAGTTTGGCGATTGTCGTGACAATATTAAGAAGCGCCGCTTCTCTCATCCCGCGTGAGATAATCCAAAACAACCCCCAAATGACGACCGCGCTCATGATTAAGCGGAACGTCCGATGTTCTGACGAGAAAATCGGAAAGAAGTAGCTGAGCGTGCTGAAGATTAACGTGATGTTCGCTACCGTCCCAATCCACGCCGACATCCAGTAGCCCCACCCGCTATTGAATCCGACAAACTTGCCGAATCCTTCTTTCGCATAGGCGTAAATCCCACCTTCAAGTTCAGGACGTGTATTGGCTAAAAACTGAAACACGAACGCGAGCATGACCATCCCGATACCGGTAATCGTCCATCCGATTAACACCGAACCGACTCCAGCACCTTGTGCCATCGCTCCCGGTAAATTAAATGCGCCTCCGCCAATCATCGTTCCAACGACCATGGCAGCGAGCCCAAAAAAGCCGATTCCGGCTGACTGTAACTTCATTTAAAACCCTCCACAAAAAGTTGACGTCTGACGAATAACTATACATCGATAATGTATAATCATTCGATGATTTCCTTATTCTACTGAAACTAATGGTGTTTAGATAGGTATTTTGCTAATGTTTATATTTTCGAATAATTTAAAAAATTTTATTGCGCATTCATCTTGTTTGTAGTTTAATTGCAATATATTCGAAACAATCAGAATTTTCGGGAGGTAACACAATGCGCAACAAAAAATGGTTAGCTTTATCGGGTGTCGCTTTGCTTGCAACGGCAGCATGTGGCGGCGGAGAAGAAACAACAGATTCGTCTGAAGGCTCTTCATCAAGTGATGCGAAAAAGGAAATCACGCTCGTCTCGGCGACAGATTTGCCACAGCTCGATCCGACGCTCACAACGGACTCGACGTCAGTCATCGTGACGAACAACGTCTTCGAGGGACTGTATCGTCTGGATGAAAATAACCAACCGGTACCGGGAATTGCTGAAGACGTAGAAATTTCAGAAGATGGACTTACATACACCTTCAAATTGCGTGATGCGAACTGGTCAGACGGTTCACCGGTCACAGCTGAAGATTTCGTCTACTCATGGAAACGCGCCCTCAATCCTGAGACAGGTGCTGAGTACGCCTATATCCTCCAAGATTTGAAAAACGCCAATAAAATTCTCGCAGGCGAAGAAGAACTTGATACGCTTGGCGCGAAAGCGCTCGATGAGAAGACACTCGAAGTACAATTGGAGGCACCTGCCCCTTACTTCCTCGGGTTGACAGGATTCCCGACGTACATGCCGCAAAAGCAAGAGTTCGTCGAAGAACAAGGCGAGTCGTTTGCGACAGCTGTCGATAAGACACTTTACAACGGACCATACGTGTTAGATAGCTGGCAAGACAATGAAGGTTGGGTCTATAAAAAGAACCCTGAGTATTGGGACGCTGAAAACGTCAAGATGGATACAATCAACGTCAAGGTCGTTAAAGAAGTCGCGACGGGCGTCAACTTGTTCGAATCGGGCGAAGTCGATTACACGCTCTTGTCATCTGAATTCGTTCCACAATTCCAAGACTCGGATGAGTTCAAGACACGTGCCGACGCACGAATCAACTTCCTTCGTTTCAACCAGAAGAACGAATCACTTCAAAACGTCAACATTCGTGAGGCACTCGCAAAAGGCTTCGATAAGCAAGGCGTCACAGACGTCATCTTGACGGACGGTTCACAGCCGGCCAACTATATCGTCGCGAAAGACTTCACGTTCACAGAAGATGGAGCTGACTTCCGCGAGAAGTATCCAGACCTTCAAAGCTATAACGTCGACGAGGCGAAAGCGGCATGGGAGAAAGGTCTTGCCGAACTCGGTGTCGAGACAATCGAACTTGAGTTCCTCTCACGTGACGAAGAAGCGTTCAAGAAAGTCAACGAGTATATCAAAGGTGAGCTCGAGAAGAACCTTCCTGGCCTCACACTTAACATTAAGCAACAGCCGTTCAAAAACTTCCTTGAACTTGAAGGCGCTGGCGACTATGACGTCTCCGCTGCCGGTTGGGGCCCTGACTATCAAGATCCGATGACGTACCTCGACATGTGGGTCACAGACGGTCCGTTCAACCGTATGGCTTACTCGAACGACGAGTACGACAAGTTGATTCAAGGCGCGAAACAAGAAGCCGATCAAATGAAACGTTGGGAAGCGATGCAAGAAGCCGAACGCATCTTGCTCGAAGATGATTTCGCGATCGCACCGATTTACCAAAAAGGTGAGGCTTACCTTGAGCGTTCAAACATCGAAAACATGTACCGCCACCCGTTCGGAGCTGACGCTAGCTTCAAATGGTTGGACGTCAACTAACCCACAAACCCTGCCGCTTGCTTGCGGCAGGGTTTGTTTGTTGGGGCTATGCCGTTGTGACGCAAAAAAAGGGGACGTACCACGAAGTTGTGGTATGTCCCTTATCTAGATGATTACGCTTCGCGCTCAGTCCGCATATCGGCTGGTACGCGTCCGCGTTTCGAGATAATTTGCGCAATGACGAGCGCCACGACGAACGTCGCGAGGGCTGCGAAGAATCCGACCCACATCGAGTCTGAGATTCCAAGGACCAAGTAACCGACCGCTGCCACGCCGGCTGAAATCAAGGCGTACGGCAACTGCGTCAACACGTGGTCGATATGGTGCGACCCGGCACCCGTCGAACTGAGAATCGTCGTATCCGAGATTGGTGAACAGTGGTCTCCGAACACCGCTCCGGCGAGAACAGCGGCAAGTGTCGGTAGCAAGAGCTCCGGCTCGACTGCCATAATCAAATCGGCTCCGATTGGAAGCATGAGACCGAACGTTCCCCAGCTCGTTCCTGTCGAGAACGCCATCAGACCGGCGATCAAGAACAAGAGGAACGGCAAGTAAGATGGTGAAATCGAATCTGTAACGAAACTTGCCAAGTAGTCACCTGTCTTCATGTCACCGATGACGGCGATAATCGTCCAAGCAAACAACAAGATGAGCACGGCTGGCCACATGGCGCGAATTCCGCCCCATGTCGCTTGTCCATAGTCTTTCGCGGGAATCTTGCGGCCAATCAACAATAAGAGGGCGACAATCAAGCTGATGACAGCACCCGTTACGAGGGAACGTGTCACGTCTGTTGATTCGAACGCTCCGATCAACGAGAAGCTCTGACCGTCAGCGGCAAGCGCCTGTCCGCCCGTGTAGAGCATGGCCGACACTGTCGCGATAATCAAGGCGATAATCGGGACAATCAGGTCACGGACTTTCCCACCTTCATGTTCGTTCAAATCTTCACTCATCCCCATCGGCGCACCTTTCGAAGCGTCGTAGAGTTCCCCTTGGAGGGCACGGAGTTCATGCGTGCGCATCGGTCCGATGGCAAGTCCCGTGTAGGCGACATAAGCTGTCAAAAGCAATGCGAACACGGCGTAAAAGTTCATCGGGATAATTTGAATGAACGCCGAGAACGATGAATAGCTGTCAATCGAATATTTTGCAAGAATACCTGAAAGAATGGCAATGATGTAGGCTCCCCAACTCGATAACGGACTGATGACACAGACTGGTGCGGCCGTTGAGTCAATCATGTAAGCGAGTTTCGCCCGTGACACTTTTTTCCGATCCGTGAGAGGTCGGCTGATATTCCCGACGGCGAGACTGTTGAAGTAATCGTCGATGAAAATTAAAATCCCAAGTCCGAACGAGACGAGACGAGCACCACGGGCTGTCTTGACATTTGAAGCGGCCCATTCTCCGAACGCGCGGGCGCCACCCGACGTTTGAATGATCGATGACAAAATCCCAAGCAAGAGCAAGAACGCAATCAAGAGCACGTTCCATTCATTAATGGCTCCGTCGGCCCAGAATAAGGCGATGACGTTCGACCACAAATATTGAATCGATTCGAGAGGATTAAAATTGTGAAGCAATAAGACCCCTGCAATAATCCCGACACCGAGTGACGGAATGACTTTCCGTGTTGTGATGGCCATAATAATGGCCAATAAAGCCGGTACGAGTGAGAGTACCGAAGTTGAATAATCTACCATGTGATTTCCTCCTCTTTTGTTAGAGATGAGGCCCCCCTATGCTTAAAAAAACGCAAAGCGAGGGCATCGGCAACAAAGCCGACACCCTCGCTGGATGTTCCGTCTTTCTTAGCCGACTTGGAGCGCTCCATACGTAAATATGTATGGCAGTCTGACGGGTATTTCCCGTCAGCCCAGCACAAAGTCAGAGACATGACTTTACACTTCGGCGATCTTGCCTTTCTGTAGTCTTCACCGTTGTCGTCCTCGGACTACTTACTCATCAGCATCGCACCTCTACCTCATCGATAGCACGAATATTCATTTAAAGTTACGTCTAAATTATCATAGGTCATAGTGACTAATCAATAGTTTTTTTCATCTCGGATGATTTGTTTCAACACCGCGAGTGCAGCCTGGTCGTCTGACTCGACCGCTTTAAAGAAATCACTAAAGAAATGATATAAGACAAAACGCTCGGCGTGTGACGTCGTATGTTCTTTGATTGTTAAGAAAATAAGGTGACGCAATCGCCGTTTCGTCCGCGTCTCGTCGGGCAATTCTTGACATCGGTCTTGGAAGGCACGATATACAGAATTGATCAAATCCCCATGTTCATCATACGACCGGTTGTATGCAACTTGTTCCATCTGTGATATCCCCCCTTTCCATATTTA
Source organism: Exiguobacterium sp. s149 (assembly GCF_018618395.1). Lineage (NCBI taxonomy): Bacteria > Bacillati > Bacillota > Bacilli > Caryophanales > Exiguobacterium > Exiguobacterium sp. s149. Next base: position 55,129 of record NZ_JACSLZ010000006.1, on the reverse strand, counting down.
CCGATGAAACTTGTCGTAACTATACCAACTTAAGCCGATCCATTCAATCGTTTCGGGTCGTTCTTAACAAAAATCATACGTTAGACTGACTTACGACTCGATGAATGAGAACGTCGTCACATCGAATAGTCCCATATCGGTCAACTTCAAATCCGGGATGACCGGAAGCGCGAGGAACGACATCGTCAAATACGGGTTGAAGTGACGATGGGCCCCGACGACGTCGAGCGCATCGTTCAACTGTTCGAGCACGTCCGCCACTTCCGCATACGGACGTTTCGTCATGAGTCCGCCAATCTCAAGCGGTAAGACGGCCAGCACCTTGCCCTCTGACACCGCGACGACCCCACCGCCCACTTTTTCAAGCGTCTCGGCTGCGAGCAACATGTCGTCCGGGCTCACCCCGGCGATGACGAGGTTGTGGCTGTCATGGGCGACCGTCGCTGCGAGTGCCCCTCGTTTCAAGCCGAAACCGGTCACCGGCGCGAGCGCCATATGACCCGTCCCGTGATGACGTTCGATGACAGCGAGTGTGGCGATATCTTGCGTGAAATCGGCACCCGACGCGTCCGGATTAAAGACGAGCCGCTCCCGTTTCGTTAAGAGACTGTTCGGCAGCACTTGAATCACATCGACCGCCTCTTCCTTCACGGCCAAGCGGAATGACTCCGGCGTCAAGTCCGGCAGCTTCAGCTCGCCTCGCATCGGTTTCGGCACTTCGATCCCATCAGCCTCGAACGTGGCCTTGCCTGCCTTGGCGACGACTTCCCCGTTCACGTACACAGTATCGATTGTTACCGATTCGACGTCTGACAAGATGACAAAGTTCGCGCGCTTGCCCGGTGCGATGGCCCCCACTTCTTTCAACCCGTACGCCTCGGCCGCGTGCAGGCTGGCGACAGCATACGCCGTTTCCGGCTTGACGCCTTGTTTGATCGCCATGCGAATGTTGTAGTCGATGCCACCCTCGGCGACGAGATCGTCCAAATGCTTGTCGTCCGTACAGAACAAGAACCGGTGGGCGTTGCTCTCGGTGATGGCCAAACTGACCTGCTCGACGTTCCGGGCGACCGATCCTTCCCGAATCTGAACGTAAAAACCGCGGCGCACCCGTTCGAGCGCCTCTTCAGCGGTCGTGCATTCATGATCGGTCATGATACCGGCCGTGCGATACACGTTCAACTGATCCGGACCAAGACCTGAGGCATGGCCGTCGACGACTTTCCCGGCAAGTTCGGTCTGGGCGATCTTTTGAAGCATGTCCGCACTCCCCGACTCGACGGACGGATAATCCATCACTTCGCCGAGACCGTGCACCCCTGGATCGCCTAAAAACGGCGCCAAGTCCTCGGCGTATAGTTTCGCCCCTGCGTGCTCGAACGGCGTCGCCGGTACACAGCTCGGGAGCATCATGCGCACGTCGAGCGGCAACCCCTCAGCATCCGCGAGCATATACTCAATCCCGAGTGCCCCGTTGACGTTCGCGATCTCGTGCGGATCGGCGATGACCGTCGTCACACCGAGCGGCAGGACCGCTTTGGCGAACTCGTGGGGTGGAACCATCGATGACTCAATATGGACGTGGGAATCGATGAACGATGGTGCCAATGTCCAAGACGGGTCGTGATACTCTGTCTCCCCTTCGTAGCCGTCCCCGATGGCCACGATGTATCCTGCGTCGATGGCGACATCCGTGCGAATCGTCTCGCGACTGTAGACGTCAATGACCGCCACATCTTTAAAGACGACCGCTGCTTTCTTTTTCTTCGCCGCGATGTCAATCAAATGTTGTTTCTCCATCTGTGTGTCTCCTTTTTTTTCTACGTATTTTTACTATCTTAACAAGAATAATCTTTCAGGCGCAATTTCTTTTTCAACTTATGCGACAATGAAAGCATATCTGTTTGAAAGGGGTTACACATATGCAATACAAATTAGGCGAATTGACGCCGCAAGTCGACGAGACGGTGTTTCTCGCACCCGGAGCCCATGTCATCGGTGATGTCACAATCGGTGCCCATTCCGGCGTCTGGTTCAATACGGTCATTCGGGGAGATGAAGGACCGATTCGCATCGGTTCTTACGTGAACATCCAAGACGGATCGATGGTGCACCAATATGAAGGCTCTCCGACGGTCATCCATGACCGCGTCTCCATCGGACATATGGCGATGATTCACGGCTGTGAGATTGAAGAAGGCTGTCTCATCGGCATGCATGCGACCGTCCTCGACGGGGCAAAGATTGGGAAGGGGTCGTTCATCGCCGCCGGGGCGCTCGTCACACCGAACATGCAAATCCCGGAAGGCGTCATGGTCATGGGTGTCCCCGCCAAAGTCGTCCGTCCGCTCAATGATGAGGATCGCTTTATCATGGAACGGACCGTCAACAAATACGCGAAGCGGGCCGAGCAGTACAAACAGACGTGTGAACCACTGACATCTACACAAAGTTTGCGAAAGCGTTTGCAAGATTCATAAAATGTTAACGATTCCCCCGATTTTTCTTCATGTTCCCCCTGTATACTGAGGATGTAGTCAAGCCGACGTTTCGAAAGGGGCCAATTGTATGTATCCAAACCATGCCGAACTGATTCTAGACTTGTACGCCTCGTCCATTAACCCAAGTCATTACCTGCATATCGAGGATTCATTTGACGCTACGCTTCAAGGAACACATCGCGAGGTTTGGGAACGACTGCAATTGGATAATAATATAGAGAAAGAAATTAAAACTGAGGGAACGTGAACACAATGATTCCAACGAATGTCATTCAAGACTGGCTTGCAGCCAAGTTAAAAAAATAAACCGAGCGCTCACATGAACGGCTCAGTCTCATTGACCTATAAATATTGGCCCGGTCGTAGTCACCTACGCTCGGGCCTTTTCGTTCACTCAAAAATTGTCAAACTAGCGTCAATCGATTGACGTTGCTTCGTCGGTGGCACGTCTTCGTAACGACCGAGCTGGAGTAACCCGACAAACGTCTCCCCTTCCGCCCCGATCATGTCCTGCAGACGCGCGTCCTCAAAGATGCCCCCGGTCCGCCAGACGAGGCCGATGTCCCGCTCGCTGCACAGCAAGTGGAAGTTTTGAATGAACGTCGCTGTCGCAAGCAACGCATCCTTCCGATCTTTCTCCGTTTCGAACGCCTTCGTCGTCACGTAGACACATGCGGCCGCGTTACGAATCCGCCCGACAATCTTTTCACGTTTCGAATCCGGTCCATCTTGAAACGCCGGCTCTAGCGCGGACAGTAACACATCTTTCCCGTCTCCGTTGAACAAGTAAACATTCCATGGTTCTACCTTATTGTGAAACGGCGCTTGGTGCGCCGAGGCGAGTAACGAGTATAGTTCTGACGTGTCGAGCGTACCTTCCGTAAACATGCGAATCGTCCGCCGCGATTCAATCAACTGTTGTCCTACTGTCTTTTCCATTGAAGTCACTTCCCCCTCTATTCTCTCTCTCATCATAATTGAAAACATTTCTCATTTGAAGAAGAACGACTCCTCAAAAAAACGCATCCCTGATTCAGGAATGCGTTCATCACATTATGTCGACTGTCCGACAATCTCACAGGCGACCAAATCTTCGAGTGTCTGTCTGCGGACGACGAGACGATGTGTCCCGTCCTTCACGAAGACGACGGCTGGACGGAGCATCTGGTTATAGTTGCTCGCCATCGAGAAGTTATATGCCCCTGTCGCTTTGACGAGCAAGAGATCACCCGCTTCGACCGGCGGGATAAGCGAACGGTTCGAGATGATGTCTCCCGACTCGCAGCACGCCCCGACGATTTTCGCCTCGAGCGTCTTCGCTTCATCCATCCGTGTCGCCACAATGACGTCATATTCAGCGTCATAGAGAGCGGGACGAATGTTATCCGTCATCCCTCCGTCGACCGAGACGTACGTGCGGACACCGCTCACTTCTTTCACCGTCCCGACTTCATAGAGCGTCGCACCGGCGTTGGCGACGAGCCAACGGCCCGGTTCAATGCCGATTTTCGGAAGCGGCAAGCCGAAGCGTTCCACTTCCGCGACGAGCGTATCCATCACTTGCGTCATCGTATCGGCGAAGTCGAGCGGGTCGTCCGATTCGAGATAGGCGACACCGAAGCCGCCTCCGATATTTAAGACGTCGGCCGTATACCCCGTCTCTTGACGAATCGTCTCGATGAAGTTGACCATCGTCTTGACCGTATTGATGAACAGCGTCGGCTCTTGAATCTGCGAACCGACGTGACAATGAATCCCCGTCAAGTTCAACCGTTCCGCTTGCAGCGTCGCCTTGATCGCTTCGAGATACGTGTCGTCATGGGTCGGGAAGCCGAACTTCGTATCGACCCCGCCCGTCTGAATCGCCTCGTGGGCGCCTCCGACGACTTGTGGGACGATGCGGAGCAATACATCAACGTCTACCCCTTGCGCAGCGGCCAGACCCGACAACAGCCCAATCTCACGCATGTTGTCGATCGTGAAGTGGGTGATCCCGTTCTCGAGCGCGAACGTGATGTCCTGCACCGTCTTGTTCGACCCGTGGACGTGAATCCGGTCGGCCGGGACACCGGCGTGGAGCGCGACGAACATCTCGCCGCGCGAGACGACGTCGATGCTCAGACCGGCTGCCATCACTTTGTCGTACACGGCCGCGATCGACATCGCTTTCGATGCGTACAGCGCGTACGTGTTCGGATACTTGTCGAGGAACGCGTTCCGGATGAGGCCGAGGCGACGTTCGAGTTCAGGCTCGCTCATGATATAGAGCGGTGTCCCGTACGTCGCTTGAAGTTCACGGACGGACACGCCTTCGATCATACAAACTGATTGGTTGGTGGTGTACATACATTGCCTCCTTCAAAGCGATGCGGGACACGCCATGAGCGTGCGCATAATTGTTCTGAGTTGTTGGCGTGCCCGGTGCGGGTCACGTCATCGATTTTCGTGAGATGGCCGTAAAGCTCGACCTGGTCTCCGACTTGAATCGTGTCATCGACGCGTAGGAAGCTGTGGCTCATGAAGATGTTACTGATGAACGGATAGGCCCGTCCTTCGATGTGGGCCGGTAAGAAGCGCCGGGCCCGCATGAGTCCGTCGCCATAGCCGACCGCGAGCACGGCGATGCGTTCTTTCGTCTCGGCCGTGTAGCCCGTGCCGTAACCGACGTGGGCACCGGCCTCGATGTCGTGCACGGCGACGACTTCTGTCTCCCAGCGAAACGCCGGGACGAGCCAATCGACCGGTTCGACCGAAGAGTAGCCATACAGAAAGATGCCGACACGTACGTGCGTGCAATGTCCGAGACGCGGATCCGCTTGAAGCGTCGCCGCACTGTTGGCCGCATGCACGATCTCGAACGTGTGCCGTTCCATGAGACGATTCGACCAGTCGGCGAACCGTTGCACGTGCACACTATGCTCGATTTCGGCGTTATCCGCGTCCGCGAGTGGGAAGTGTGTACATAAGCCGACAAGGTCGAGCCCTTCGTCTTGGCAAAAGGCGACGATGGCCAACGCTTCCTGGAACGTCTTCGCACCGAAACGGTTCATGCCGACGTCGAGCTTCAAATGAAGCCGGACCCCGTCGAGCTGGTCCCGTTGCGAGACGAGCCAATCGTAAGAACCGATGGCGACGTCAAGATGGTCCCGATGGACGCTTGTCCACTCGTAGACCGGGTTCATGACAAGGACGCGCGCTTCCGGAGCTGATGCCCGGACCTCGCTCGCCTCGTCAAGCGTCGTCACCATGAAGTGACGCACCCCTTCTTCGTACAGTGTCGTCACAACTGGCTCCATCCCTAAGTTATAGGCGTTGTTTTTTACGACGGCGAACACCGGTCGGCCAAGCGCTTCAATCCGACGTTTGTTTTCGCGAATCGCATTCAAGTCAATTGTGACTCCCATACAAAAAACTCCTTTATTCTTTGACTCCGGCTTTGACGAACGTGACCCAATCACGGTGGCCCGCGATTTGTCCGGTCACGGCCTCACGGTAACGCGTGAGCATGTTCGTCGCGACCGTTTGGACGCCGCCGCCAATCGAGATGTTGTCGATTTCGATGACGCTCGTCACTTCAGCCGCCGTTCCTGTTAAGAAGATCTCATCTGCGACATATAGTTCGTCACGTCCGATGTGGCGTTCAATGACCTCGAACCCTTCCTCACGGGCAAGTTCGATCACCGTTTGACGCGTGATGCCGTCGAGCACCGAGCAATCGAGTGACGGTGTGAAAATTTTGTTTCCTTTGACGAGGAAGATGTTGGCGACGCTCGCCTCGCTGACGTTTCCGTTCATGTCGAGGGCAATCGCTTCGTCATACCCGTCGCGGACCGCTTCTCCTTTAAGGAGTTGTGAGTTCATATAGTTCGCTGCCGCTTTCGCTTGCATCGGCATCATCGTCGAAGAGACGCGACGATACGAGGCGACTTTCGCGCGGATCCCGACCGTCTTGCTGAAATATTCGCCGAGCGGCCAGCATGAGATGGCAACGTGTACTTTCGTTTCCTGTGTCGGCATGAGTGCCTGCCAAGGTGTGCCGAGGAAAACGAATGGGCGGATGTAACAAGCTTCGAATCCGTTGCGTTCAATCAATTCGATTGTCGCTTGTTCGAGCTCATCGACCGTGTACGGCAAGTCGACGTGATAGTATGCACACGAACGAACGAGTCGCTCCAAGTGTTCACGGAGTCGGAAGATGGCCGGGCCTTCCTCTGTGTGGTATGCCCGAATTCCTTCAAAGAACCCGCTACCGTAGTGAATCGCGTGTGTCATGATACTCGTGTTCGCGTCACTCGGCTCGATCCAAGCCCCGTCTTGCCACATCCATTGTCCATACTGTTCCATTGTTCAACTCTCCCATTCATTTTTGATATTTTCTGTCTATTATACGTTACAGGGAGCGTAAGTCATCAACAAGTTGTGTTTTTTCTGCGGTTTTTTCATCTTTTTGCTTAATGACGCGGGCTGGTGTACCGGCAACGACGACGCCTGGCGGTACGTCTTGTGTGACGACACTACCTGCTGCGACGACGGCATTTTCACCGATGCGGACGCCTTCCAAAATGACGGCGTTCGCACCGACCATGACGCCATCTTCGATGATGACCGGATCTTTTGAAGGTGGCTCAAGGACACCCGCCACGACAGCGCCAGCGCCAAGGTGGACGTTTTTCCCGAGCGTCCCGCGGGCACCGATGACCGCGTTCATATCGACCATCGACCCGTCACCGATGACGGCACCGATATTGATGACAGCACCCATCATGACGACGACGTTATTCCCGATTTGAACGTGGTCGCGAATGAACGAACCTGGTTCGATGCGGGCATTCAACTGCGTCGTATCAAGCATCGGTACGGCGCTGTTGCGGCGGTCGTACTCGAGGTGCGTGTCCGTGATGACGGTAGCGTTCGCTTCTAGGAAAGCAGCCGCACGTTCAGCCGTCGTGAGGAACAGTTTCGACTCGTCCGTTCCAAAAGCTTTGGCATCTTCGATCGTCAGACCGGCCAATTGACCATTGACGTACAATTTGACAGGCGTTTCTTTCTTGGCATCTTTAATGTATTGCGCGATTTCATAAGCGTTTGTGAGTAACATGAGTGGCCTCCTCGTATAGGTTCGTTAAATTGTATAATCCGGCTGGGCGGTCAAGAATCGTTGCCGCCGCAGCGAGTGCCCCGTTCGCGAAGACGCGTTTGGACAGGGCCGTGTGTTTCAATTCAAGCATTTCGTCGTCTCCGGCAAAGAGGACGGTATGTTCACCGAAAATCGTCCCCCCGCGTACCGAATGCATGCCGAGTTCATCGGCTGCGCGCGCTTCACGACGCGGTGTACGGTCATATACCGGTGTCACGTCGCGTTTCGCCTCGATGGCACGGGCGAGCAGTTCCGCCGTCCCGCTCGGTGCATCGACTTTCTTACGGTGGTGCGCCTCAATCACTTCGATGTCATAACCAAGCGTGAGCGGGACGAGTTGGTCGAGCAACTGTTTCAAAAGAGCGATCCCGTAAGACGTATTATACGACTGGAAAATCGGGATCTCTTGAGACGCCGCCTCAATTTTGGCGAGCTCTGCTTCCGAGAAGCCCGTCGTCGCGATGACGAGCGGGATTTGTTTAGCTTTTCCAAACGCAAGCACATCATCCAACAGCGCCGGGTTCGAGAAGTCGATGACGACATCGACCTCGGCCTCGACATCTTGTAGCGAGACAGGATGTTCCCCTCCGGCCGGCGAAACAATGGCCGCAACGTTCAAATTTTGTGTCCGGGCGACTTCTTCGACGATTTGTCCCATCGCGCCGTATCCATGAATGAGTAAGTTCACTGTCTCACCTCATTGAACTGCTCCATTGCCGACAACAAGCGGGCCTCGGCCGTCGCACTCATCGGGACGAGCGGGAGACGTGGTGCACCGAACTCGAATCCGCGTGCATTCAATGCTGCTTTGACCGGAATCGGGTTCACTTCCGCGAACAATTCGTCGATGACCGGGAGCAGTCGGAGCTGCCATGTGCGTGCCGTTTCCAAATCTCCGACGAGGAGCGCTTCAGCTAAAGCGACCGTCGCACCCGGATAGACGTTCGAGAGGACCGATACAACACCTTGCGCCCCCCAAGCCATATAAGGAAGGATTTGATCATCGTTCCCGCAATAAACTGGGAACCCTTCCGGCACATGCGCCATCATTTGAGCCATCACTGAGATATCCCCACTCGCTTCTTTAAGCGCAGCGATGCGTGGGTGATCAGCGAGTTCCCCAACCGTTGCCGGATCAAGTGCGACGCCCGTCCGAGATGGTACGTTGTAGAGCATGAGCGGAATCGGTGACGCGTCGGCAATCGCTGTGAAGTGGGCAATCAGACCCGCTTGCGTCGACTTGTTGTAATAAGGCGTGACGACCATCGCCATCTCGGCTCCGAGTTCGGCGGCCCGTTTCGTCTTTTGAATGCTGAGCGCCGTGTTGTTTGACCCGGTTCCCGCGATGATAACGGCGCGGCCGGCAGCGACTTCAATCGCTTTGACGAGAAGCGTCTCGAACTCTTCGTCCGTGATGGTCATGCCTTCACCAGTCGTTCCCCCGATGACGAGACCGCTGACACCTTCTTTAATTTGATCTTCAATCAACGCTTCCCACGCTGTGAGATTTAGCAGACCGTCTGCTTGAAACGGTGTAGCGAGTGCGGTTGCGACTCCTGTGAACATATAATCTCCCCCTTATTTCGTAGCAGTCTGCCCAATCATACATTGGGCGATTTGGACGGCGTTCGCTGCCGCGCCTTTTCGAACGTTATCAGCGACGCACCAGAGATGGAACGTGTTCGGCTGTGACTCGTCGACACGGATACGACCGACGTACACGTCGTCTGTCCCGTTCGCATCGAGTGGTGTCGGATAGACGAGCTCCCCTGGGTTGTCCATCAAGACGACACCTGGCGCGTCCGCGAGCACGGCTTTTACTTCGGCGAGCGTCGCGTCGCGGTCGAGCGTGACCGTGATGGAGACGGCGTGGCTGTTGCGGACCGGGACACGGACACATGTCGCTGTGACACCGAGGTTCGGCGCGTTTAAAATTTTGCGTGTCTCTTCAATCATCTTCTGTTCTTCTTTCGTATAACCGTTCTCTAAGAACACATCAATGTGTGGCAAGACGTTATCGTAAATCGGATACGGGTAGTTCTTCGGCTCTTCCCCACGTGCTCCGCGTTCCAAGTCCTCTATCCCTTTTTGGCCCGAGCCAGAGACGGCTTGATACGATGTATAGGCGACACGCGTCAACCCGTATACTTCCGCGAGTGGTGCGAGCGCGACGACCGATTGGATCGTCGAGCAGTTCGGGTTGGCGATGAGCGTCTTGTCCGGGCTCAATTCGACTCGGTTCACTTCCGGTACGATGAGCGGAATGTCCGTTTTCATCCGGAATGCGCTCGAGTTGTCGATGACGATGACACCTTGTTCGCTCAGGCGAGGCGCATATTGTTCACTGATGCTCCCACCGGCTGAGAAGAGCGCGATATCGATTGGGTCCGCATAAATCGCGTCCGACAGTTCTCGGATGACGACGTCCTTGCCGTTCACGTTCACGGTCTTCCCGGCTGAACGGGCCGATGCGTACAACATCAATTCGTTGATTGGAAATTCATACTCGGTCAATACTTCAATCATCTTTTGGCCGACGGCACCGGTCGCACCGACGACGGCTACGTTATACATGTGGCGTCCTCCTTATAACTTGAAGCGGGTCGCGATGGCCGCGACAGCTGCTTCGACGTCTTGTTCGTTAATCGTGTACGAGATGCTAATCTCGGATGTCGTGACTTGATAGAATGGAATCCCGCTCTCGCGGAACGTGGCGAACAGTTCGGCAGCGACACCGGTCGCATCACGCATGCCGATGCCGACGACCGAGATTTTCGCATGCTCGGTATGACGGTCGATTTTGATTTGTGGGAACGTCTCAGTCAGTTCCGCGAGTGCCTCTTCGAGAAACGCCTCTTCATCGAGCGGACAGGTGAACGACAGGAATACTTCACCATCGAACGCCGTCTGACTGATCATATCGATATTGACATGACGCTGTGACAATTTCTCGAAAATGTCGGCAACTCCTGCCACCGAATGTGGAATATGTTTGATTGAGACGCTGAGCACGTTCTTCACGACGCTCACGCTCGTCACCGCTTTTTGTTCCATCGCCTGTGTCATATCCATGATCCATGTTCCTCCTTCGCTCGCAAGCGTCTTTCCTACAAAGATGTTCACATCAAATTTTTTCGCGAGCTCTACGCTACGCATCTCCATCACTTTCGACCCGAGCGCGCTCATTTCCATCATCTCGTCATACGAGACGGTATCTAATCGGCGGGCCGTCGGATGGATGCGCGGGTCAGCCGTATAGACACCGGCGACGTCCGTGTAAATCTCACAGCGTTTGCTGAGGACGGCGGCCAAGGCGACAGCAGTCGTATCCGATCCGCCTCGTCCGAGCGTCGTCACATCACCGAACTCGTTGACGCCTTGGAAACCGGCGACGATGACGACGTCATATGTCCGGAGCTTCTCTTCGAGCACCTCTTTGCGAATCGCTTTGATTTTACTTTTCGTGTGAATACCCATCGTGTCTATCCCGGCTTGTTGTCCGGTAAGCGAGATGGCCGCCACGCCTCGAGAGTTCAAAGCGATGCTGAGCAGGCTGATCGTCTGCTCCTCACCGACCGCAAGCAGGCGGTCCAGTTCACGGATCATCGGGCGTTCCGTGATTTGTTTGGCGAGTGACAACAGTGAGTCAGTCGTTTTCCCCATCGCGGAGACGACGACGACAAGTTTCTCTCCGGCCGCGGCCCGTGTCTGTAAATATTCGGAAATGGCCTGGATTTGTTCAATCGTGGCAACGGAGCTGCCTCCAAATTTCAATACGGTTGTCATCAGGTTCCCCACTTTCATGATGTCCACCAACAGAAAAAGCGGCAGACCGGTAGGAAGCACTCTCCCTACGGTCTGCCGCTTGTACGCGCAGTTGAAAAACGATTAAAGAATCGTTCCGTAGATAGCGCTCCATGGCATTTCATCCATGGCAGTGTAGGCGTTATTCACGACTACCCCAGCCTTCGTTCGTACGCATGCGAACGTCGACTTCGGCGAAATTCCCCTTTCGGCTCGATCCGGAATGCGTCCGTGTCGATCAAGCGTACTCATGTCATTCGCAACCTCTATCTGTCAGTTGTTAGTTTTAGTTATAACAAATGCATCCCGGCTTGCCAACCTTTTTTTAGAAAAAAGGAAAATTTCTAAAAACAGTCACCACGTCTTCTTCATCATCCGATGCGGAATGTCCGCGTCTAAAAAATTGTCCCCGTACGCCTCGTATCCGAGACGCTCGTAAAACGGCAGAGCCGTCAGTTGAGCACCAAGTTTGAGCTGATGTAACTCACTCGTTCGCGCGACAGACTCGATGGCGAGCATGATTTCCTTGGCATACCCGTTACCGCGCGCCGAAGCGAGTGTGGCGACCCGCTCGACTTTCCCGACCGCGTCACCGATTGGACGCAGACGCGCCGTCGTCACCGGCTCACCGTCCACCGTCCCGACGAAATGGATGCAGTCTGGGTCAAGCTCATCATACTCGATTTCAGGGGCGATGCCTTGCTCGTGAATAAACACTGTCGCTCGCACAACCCGTGCCTGTTCAATCAGTTCTGCTTCCGTGCCGTGCTCAATCTTCAACATGATACCATTCCTTCCTGAAGCCGTTTCACGATTTCTGCCGTCGCACGTTCCAACTCGATGACCGATTCGAATCGGGCCTGGGCTTGTTTATGACTGCCGCCACCGCGACCGATGCCGAGGTCGTCGAGCGTCCGTTTTAAGAATTTACCGATGGCGATGTCATGTGTCCCGTCATGCATGAGCCATAGCTTTTGACCTGTATGATTGGCTCCGACAGCGATTCGGCCCGTCGCAGCGATGCGTTCGACGATGGTCGTCGTCAACGTTTCCGCTTCCGTCTTACCGATATGGGTGATGACGTAATTGTCTTCCTGCAAAAAGGCAGCGACTTTCGCTTTCGCGACGCGCGCCTCGAGCGCCTTCACTTCCTTGTCCCGCTCGAGACGAAGATTTCGTTCCTCGAGGACACGGGCAGCGACCGTCTCGTTTGTCGTCGATAACGTTTGGTGAATCGTCCGCAGCGCTGTCCGTGACGAATGGATGGCGGACAAGGCCCGGTGACCGGCCACATACGTCAGGCGGACGTTCCCACGAACTTTTTTCATCGAGGTCACATGGACGATCCCAAGTTGGCCGGTCGTCTCGACATGTGTCCCACCGCACGCGTTGTAATCGAGTCCCTCAATGTCGACAATCCGGATCATCCCGGTGCGGTCGGTCGGTTTGCGTAACCGATCGACCTCGACCTCTGCGGACGTGAGTTCGTACGTGGAGACGGGACGGTTCTCAAAGATAATGCGTTGCACGTCTCGTTCCAACGACTCGATTTGAGTCCAATCGAGCGTCTCTGTCTCGATTTCAAGCGACGACTCCTCTTGTCCGATGCCGAAGCTGAGCGTCTGAATACCGTATTCGTCTTCCAATAAAGCCGTCAACACGTGCTGAGCCGTGTGTTGAATCGAGTGGTCGTGACGGACCGCGTCATCGACCATTCCAGTCACGAACTTCCCACGTTCGAGCCCCGTTTCGACTAAATGCCAGACGACCTCATCAACCCGTTGCACGTCGAGAACGGGTTGTCCGTCGAGTGTTCCGACGTCCGGAGGTTGGCCCCCGCCTTCCGCATAAAATAATGTGGATTCAAGCGCGACCCACGTCCCGCGCGCATCGGTGCGCACGTCGGTCACCGTCGTTTCAAATTGCCATGGCTTCATCTTGATCGCCACCTTTTCTGTAGGATATGTTCAGACAACTAGTCTAATTTGGTCTATAATAAGAAACACTTACTTTAGCAGTCAGGAGCGATATGCATGTTACAGATTGATAAACAATCACCGCTACCTATTTATTATCAAATCGAAGCCTATTTAAAGCAACAAATAGATGCCGGCGAGCTTCAACCGGGAGAATCCATCCCATCCGAACGGGAGTTTTCCGAGCGCTATAACGTCAGCCGGATGACGGTCCGCCAAGCCATCACGAACTTGGTCAACGCCGGTTATTTGAGCCGTCAAAAAGGCCGAGGCACGTTCGTCGCCAAAAAAAAAATCACGATGGCCTTGTCCGGATTGACAAGTTTCTCGGAAGAAATCAAACATCGGGGCATGCGTCCGTTTAGCCGCCTGTTATCGTTCCAAACGATTCCGGCACCAGCCAAAATCGCCCAAAAACTGAGTGTCGCGCTCGACACCCCCGTCTATGAGATGCGACGTCTCCGTCTCGCCGATGAGAACGTGCTCGCCCTCGAGACAGCATACATCCCGGTCGCCTTACTACCGAACTTGACCGAGACAGATGCCGTCGGTTCGATTTACGAGTTCGCCGAGCAGTCGGGGCTCCGGTTGAAGAATGCGACCCAAACCCTCGAGGCGAGGAGCGCGGGACCGGAGGAAGCGAAGCTGTTGACGATTTCTTCGAACGCCCCTGTGCTCTTAATCGACCAACGGACGTATCTCGAGAACGGGGACATGTTCGAGTATAGCCGTTCCTTGTTCCGCGGCGACGCCTACTCATTCACCGTCGCGATGGAACGCACATAAAAAATGGTTTGCCGCGGACGGCAAACCATTTTTTATTGTGCTTCGTACGTGATTCCAGCTGGGTCGTACATATACGTCTCAAGCTCGGTATCGGTCATCGGTTCGACTTCATTCCCGGCATCGGCCTGTTGGACGCGATAACGGACTTCTTCGAACAACGGCTCGTTCAAGAAGTAATAGAAATGACCGTCGACACCGCGGGCCCCTTCACCGGTCAACTGATATTGAACCGTGTTGTTGAGGGCGCCGACGTCCTCGATTAAACGCATATAGTCGTTCGGACCGAGCGTCGTCTGCATGTTGTCCCCGACTGCTTTCAACACTTTGTCGTAGTTGTTGATGAGCGACGTGCCGAGCGCTTGGTCAAGGACGGCATTGATGACTTCCATCTGACGCTGTCCGCGACCGATGTCTCCGCGTGGGTCGTCATAACGGTTACGGACGTAAGCAAGTGCCTCTTCGCCCGATAACTGTTGAAGCCCTGCTTCGACTTGGACGACTTCGCGTGAAGCGTCGTAACTCTTCTGTTCAGACGAGAATGGGACGTCGATTTCGACCCCGCCGACGGCATCGATGAAGTCGACGAACCCTTGGAAGTTGAGGGAGACGACGTGGTCGATGTCGATGCCGACCAAGTCTTCAATCGTGTTCGTCGCCATCCGCATGCCGTTGTTCGGGTTCGATTCATCCATCGACCCGAAGTAATAGGCGTGCGTGATTTTGTCTTGATCGAGACCCGTCTTACCGTACGGGATATTGAAGCCCGTATAGTCGATGTTGACGTACGAGTCACGCGGGATGCTGAGCATCGTCGTCTGTTTGTTTTTCTTGTTCAGAATGACGACAATCATGACGTCAGACCGACCATACTCGCCGCGCGCTTTCTTCTGCGGGGACAAGTCCGTCCCGAGCACGAGGAAGCTCTCGGTATCCTCTTTATCAAATCGAGTCGGTTCGATAGTCGGATCATCCTCAAGCGTCACTTGAGTACCTGACAGCATGTTATGCGCTTTATAAAAAGCCGTTCCATACATGCTTGAGCCAACGATGACGGCAATCAATACAAGGGCGCTGAACAGCTTATAAAACGCAGACGGGCCTTTGCGCCGTCTACGAGCTTGGGTTCTTGAATTCATGAGTTTCTCCTTCGCGATCGAATGATATGAGCCTCACCTATTATAGAGGAAACCTCGACTTTTGTCGAAAACGTTTTGATTACAAATCCATTTCCATACAATTTCCCACAGTTAACGAGAAAAAAACCTGGAGACACTTGTCTCCAGGTCATCAAGCTCGAATCGAAAAGAATCGGTCGGCCGCTTCACTGCCACGCGCCTGTAACACATTGCTACAAGCCGAGGCCGCCTCGGCATCGAGCACGATGGTCACACTTGGATGCGCCTGTAAGATGGAAGCCGGCCAGTCAATCGTCGGCACGCTCTCAATCATGTGATGCACGGCTTCGGCTTTACGGGTACCGGTCGCGACGAGGACGATCTCGCGTGCGTTCATAATCGTATCGAGTCCCATCGTGATGGCCTGCGTCGGCACGTCTTCGATTGAATCGAAGAAACGGCGGTTCGCTTCACGCGTCGACTCGGTCAGTTCGGTCACATGCGTCTTCGCATCGAGCGCGGTACCCGGCTCATTGAAGGCGATATGTCCGTTCTCTCCGATGCCTAGCAATTGCAGGTCGACACCAATCGAGCGGATGAGCTGTTCATAGCGGGCCGCTTCCGCTTCCGGGTCGGCCGCGTCACCATGAGGCAGATGGCTCTGTTTGAATGGGATGTCATTGAACAGCTTCTCTTCCATGAAGTGATGATAGCTTTGCGGATGGCTCGGTGCGAGCCCGATATACTCATCTAGATTGACGCTCGTCACGTGACTGCAGTCGAGTTGATCTCGTTTGAACATCTGATACATCCCGACCGGTGTACTGCCCGTCGCGAGTCCGAGCACGAAATCGCGCTTCCCGGCGACCCGTTCCTTGATGAGTGTATATGCGATTTCTTCTGCGTCCGTCGGTGTGTTCGCCACTAATATGTTCATTGCATGTCCTCCTTCGAATAACTGACCTGTCCTTGATGAATCGTTGTCACGACCGTCATCGCGTCATCCCAAATGACGAGATCCGCGTCGAAGCCAGGCGCGATGGCCCCTTTGTTCGTCAAACCGAACTCACGCGCTTGGTTCGCCGACGTCATCTTCACCGCTTCTTGCACCGTGCATCCCGTGAACGCGATTACGTTGCGGAACGCCGCGTCCATCGTCAAGACGCTGCCGGCCAAGTTACCGGCTTCGAGTCGAGCCGCCCCGCCTTCGACGATGACCGGTTGACCCCCGAGTTCATAACGGCCGTCCGGAAGACCTTTGGCGCGCATCGCATCTGTAATGACGACGAGACCGTCCGCCCCTTTCATGCGATAGGCGAAGTCGATCATCTCGCGCCGGCTGTGAATCCCGTCTGGAATGATTTCAACCATGACGTCCCGCTCCAACAGACAATAGCCGACCGTTCCCGGCTCCCGATGATGAATCCCTCGCATCTGATTGTATAAGTGCGTGCCATGCTTGACGTTCGCTTCCTTGTTCTCGGCAAACGTGGCGTTCGTGTGTCCGGTCGATCCGATTGCACCGGTCTCACCCATCACCTGTTCAAGCTCACGTGCTCCCGGACGTTCCGGCGCATACGTGACGAGGCGAATGTGACCGCCCGCTTCCTGTTGCCATGTGCGGAATTGACTTGCATCGGGATCGATAATATATTCGGCCGGCTGTGCCCCCGCATTGTCGACGTTGACGAACGGTCCCTCTAGATGGATGCCGACGAGTGCCGCGTCTCCCGCCTCGATGACAGTCCGGGCTGCTTGCAGCGCCTTCGTAATGGCAGTCGGTGACTGTGTAATCGTCGTCGCAAAATAAGACGTCACACCTTCAGCGAGCATCGAACGGCTGAGATGACGTAGTCGATCCACGTCCGCATCCATCGTATCGACGTCGTAACCTCCATGAATGTGGACGTCAATCATGCCTGGCGTCACGAGCGCCCCGTGAACGTCAATCTCTTTATTTGTTCCTGCCTGATAGTCCTCCATCGCACCGACGCTCACAATCGTCGTGCCATCGAACTCGATATAGCCTCGTTCCCACGTTTCGTCCCCCGAAACGATGTGTGCATTGATGATCACCATAATCGGTCATCCACCTTTCTTCAAGTAGCTTCATCGTTATCATATCAAAAACCAGTATAGTTGTATAGACCAATTCAACTAACTAATAAACTCTATTTCCCCAATTCTTTGCCCGTCCTGTTTCCCCCTCAAACAACAAAAAAGGCTGACGCCGTAGCGTCAACCTGTCTTGTTTAGGATGTTTCGTTCGTAATCGGTTGGGCCTCATACCGTTTGACGATATGGATGAGACGCATGACCAGCAACACGGCTCCGGCCGCTAGACCCGCAATCAAACCAATCCAATAGCCGTCCGGTCCGAAACCGAACCTTTCGGCGAGCGTATAGCCGAGCGGGAGGCCGATGACCCAATAGGCGATGAGCGACAAGATGAGCGTCACGTTGACGTCCTTGAACCCACGCAAAATCCCTTGAATCGGGGCGGCTACCGCATCCGACAATTGGAAGAAGACCGCGAAGATCATGAAGTGGGCCGCGAGTTCCACGACGGCCGCGTCGTTCGTATAGATGGCGGCGACCCGTTCATTCTGCCAAAACAAGAGCCCACCGGAAAAGAGCGACACAGCCAGGCAGAGCACAATGCCGATTTTGGCGTAGCGCACGGCGTCTTGAAGCCGCCGGGCCCCGAGCTCATAGCCGACGACAATCGTGAGCGCGCTCGACGCGGACAACGGCAACATATAGACGAACGAAGCGAAGTTGATGGCCGCTTGGTGGGCCGCGACGATATTGTCTCCATATTCACTCAAGAGCAACGTCACCGCCGCAAAGATGCTCACTTCCGCAAAAATGGCGAGACCAATCGGTGTCCCGAGCTTGAGCAGTTCTTTCTGTCTCGGCCAGAAGATACGCTCCACTGAGCGCAAGAAACGATATTCAAGGAACGGCTTGCCGTTCCGGACAAACGCGAACGCCATAAAGAAGAGCAGCCAATACGTAATGGCCGAGGCGATTCCCGCCCCGACACCGCCATACGCTGGGACGCCGAGTTTTCCAAAGATGAAGATGTAATTTAATCCGACGTTAATGGGTAACCCTAATAGTATAAGCAGCATCGAGATTCGTGTCTTGCCGAGTGAGTCCATGAGCGTGCGTAGCACGTTGAACAAGAACATCGGCAACACCCCGAATCCGAGTGCGAGCAAATACCCTTTGGCAATCCGTTTTCCTTCCTCGCTCAGTCCCATGCCGTCGACAGCCGTCGGCACGAGCCAAAAGCCGAGGACGAGCGTCGCGATGCTCAGGCCAATCGCTAAGTATACGCCTTGGTACAGCGTCCGTTGAATTTGTTGGATATTACGGGCACCAAGCGCCTGAGCGACAATCGGTGCGACGGCGAGCAGAATCCCGCTCAACCCCGTATACACCGGCATCCATAAACTCGACCCGACACCGACACCCGCCAAATCGACGGCGCCGGCTCGGCCCGACATGACTGTGTCAAAAAAGCTGATTAAGTAAAAGGACACTTGTGTCACCAAAATCGGGAAGAAGATGGTGAAGAACAGTTTGATTTTTTCATTTAGTGAATGTGTTTGATACATGGGCAACCTCATCTCATTTCAGAAAGGAAAAATTAGAATGAATCAACGGAATGCGGAAAAATTAAAATATGAGCTGTTAGAGACGTGGAATACGTTCAATCATTACATGACCGAAGCGCTGACGTTTCAAAACAGCGAAGATATCCATCAAGCTCGGGTCCACTTGCGCAAGCTATTGACGTTCATCCAATTGTACGACACGAAGCCCTCGACGTATCGTCAATTAAAGCAGTTGATGGAGGCGCTCGGTGCGGTGCGTGACGGAGACGTCCTGCTTGAAGGGCTCGCCGTCGAGACCGAGCTCGATCAAGCTTTTGTTGAGCATGTCGAAACACAACGGGCCAAGGACCGCACGCTGTTGAAAGCGCGTGTGACCGAAAAAATGACGCCTTCGCTCGACCAGCAAGTCCGTCGCTTCATTGGCGGGCAGCTGTTCCGCGCCTTTCGCAAACAAGACGCGGCGGTGTTTCTCGATAAAGCCAAAGCCGACCGCAAGCGCCGCATCGCGACCTATCACGCAGCGACGAAACGGAACGACCGGCTCGATACCCTCCACAAAGTCCGGCTCGCCGTGAAGCGGGAGCGCTATTTAAATGAGTACTTATTGAACTATGAGCCGAGCGCCTCAAAAGACCAAGTTCAAAAACTGAAGCGGCTCCAGACCGAACTTGGTGATATGAATGACCGGCATCAGCTGTTGTTGCGCTGGACCGATTTCACGCCGCCAGCCGCCTTGACCGACGACTATGAACAAGTCGTCCAGCAATTGCACACCCGGCTCGACGAATCGGTCGACGCCATCAAGCTTTAGCGCGACGTGTAGCGTTCGACGAGCAGTTCGAGCAACTTCATCCCAGCAATCGAGTTCCCTTTTGAATCGAGGGCAGGCCCAAAAATACCAAAGCCGACATCACTCAATCCGAGCTCGTGTTTGCCGGTCGCAAGAATCGCACCCGACACCCCGCTCTTTCCGGGCAGGCCGACACGGACGGCAAACTCACCCGATGCATCGTACATGCCGCACGTCGTCATGATGGCTTTGACGATACGGACGACACGACGTGGAATCAACTCTTCGCCGGTGACCGGGTCTTCTCCGTTACCTGATAGAATCCGGCCGATGCGAGCCAAGTCAAAACAATCGATTTCGATGGCACACTGTTTCGTGTACACATCGATAATCTCATCGACATCGCCCTCGACGATTCCGTGATGGCGCATGAAATAGAGCAAGGCCCGGTTCAAGTCGGTCGTCTCGTATTCCGAGCGGGCGACTTTTTCGTTATACGTGACTTCCTCGACCGGGACATCGAGCAACGTCGCCAAAAATTGACGGAACTGATAGATTTTCAGCTCCGCCGTGTCCCCTAAAATCATGCTCGTGACCGCGAGCGCCCCGGCGTTAATCATCGGATTGAGCGGTTTCGATGGCACCGTCTCTTCGAGTTTGGCAATCGAATTGAATGCATCCCCCGTCGGTTCCATACCGACTTTTGAGAACACGTAATCTTCTCCGAACTCCATCAAGACGTAACAGAGCGTCAACGCCTTCGAGACGCTTTGAATCGTGAACTTATGATGGACGTCCCCCGCATGAATATAAGAACCATCAGGTAGGCAAATCGCCACGCCGAGCAAATCATCTTGTACATGCGCGAGCTCCGGAATATAGTCGGCGACTTTTCCTTGTGCTGTGTACGGACGACACTCGTCGACCAAATGCGCCAACTGCTGTTCCAATACGTTCATCCAATCACCCCATGTCCGATAGTTTTTACCCGGGTCATCTTAACATATTTGAAGACGGTTAACCATCAAGTGGACCGTCTTCCTTGTCCGGCTTATACCATTCCTCGTCGGCCCATATGACCGGCGGGCTGTCCTCGTCACCTTCGAGCTTCTCGCCATGCCGATTCATCGAGACGATGAACGCGATGATGCCGACGACGACGACCGCGGCCGTTATCCCGAACCAAACCATAGGTGGTCCTCCTTCCAATCGTGACGAATTTGTCTTGAACCGTGTGAGACTTATCCTATGTCTACGTCAACATTCTCGGTACCTTTAGTAGGAATACTACATAGAAATGGGTGAATGGATTGAACAAGATTGCAATCATCGGTGGAGGGATTACTGGCATGGCTGCCGCGTATTATGCGAAACAGGCGGGAGCGCACGTCACATTGTATGAAGCAAGTGACCGGATTGGCGGAAAAATCAAGACCGTTTATCGGGACGGCTTCGTCTTAGAATGTGGGCCGGACGGATATATGGCCCGTAAGCCGACATTGACCGAGCTGATCACCGAACTTGGGCTTGACGACGATCTCGTCCGGTCGATGACCGGGACCTCGTACATTTACGTCCGGAACCGACTGCGACAGATGCCTTCAGGTTCGGTCATGGGCATCCCGACCAAGTTCTGGCCGATGGTCAAAACGGATCTGTTCACGTGGCGCGGCAAGTTTCGGGCCGGTATGGATCTCGTGTTACCCCGCGTCTATGCGGGATCAGATATCTCGCTCGATACGTTTTTTCGGGCCCGGCTCGGGTCGGAAGTCGTCGAGGCGATGATCGAACCGCTCCTGTCAGGGATTTACAATGGTACGCTCGACGATATGAGCATCGAGTCTACTTTCCCTCAGTTTATCACGATTGAACAAAAAACACGCAGCCTGATTCTCGGTATGAAAGCATTGACACCTCCTGTCCAAGCCGGTGTCAAACCGCGCGAGGCCGGTAAATTTTTATCGCTCGGCCAAGGGCTTGGTGTCTTGATCGAGGCGCTCCGTCCATCGATTGATCGCCTCTGTCTCGAGACACGAGTCGCGGCAGTCCGGCCCCATGAAGTGGTGCTCGAGGACGGAAGGGTCGAGTCGTTTGACGGCATCGTGTTAGCCACCTCGCCGAACGCCCTCGGCCCGCTCCTCGGTCTCCCGGAAGCGGAACGGTTGTCGTCATTGAAACGCACGTCTTCCATCACCGTGCTCGCGGCGTTCGAGAAAGCAGACGTCGAGGCACTCGACGGGACGGGCTACGTCATCGCCAAAGGCGAAGGCAACGCCTTGACCGCTTGTAGCTGGATGCATAAGAAATGGCCGCATATGGCACCCGAAAACAAGGCGCTGTTACGCGTCTACATCGGCTCCGCGTTCGTTCCCGACTTGTTGACAGAATCCGACGACACGATTGCCGACTTCGCGCTCCGTGAACTTCGGAAAATTCAACACGTCGGTACCCCGATCTTCACGAGAGTCGAGCGTCACGTCGACACGATGCCGCAGTATGAGGTCGGTCATAAACAATACGTGCGCGCGTTCGAGGAGACGATGTCCTCCCTCGACGGCGTCGAAGCTTGCGGGGCGATTTTACACGGCGTCGGTCTCCCTGACTGCGTCGACTCGGCCAAACAAGCCGTCACACGCATCACGGCAAGACAGGCGGTGTCCGTATGAAACGAATCGACTACAACGAGAATCCGTTCATCGTCATTTGGGAAGTGACACGCGCCTGTGCGCTTTCCTGCGTCCATTGCCGGGCCGAGGCCCAGTTCCATCGTTATCCGGATGAACTCGACACCTCCCAAGGTAAGGCGCTCATCCGCGACATACATGCGATGGACAATCCGATTCTCGTCTTTACCGGGGGCGACCCGCTCATGCGCGAAGACTTGTTCGAGTTGACGGCATACGCCGCTTCGCTCGGCATGCGCGTATCGATGACCCCATCGGCAACGCCACGCGTGACCCATGACGCCGTCAAACGGGCGAAAGATGCCGGATTGACGCGCTGGGCGTTCTCGCTCGACGGTCCGGACGCCAAGTCGCACGACTATTTTCGGGGTACCCGTGGCAGTTTCGAACGGACGTTGCGCGGTATCTCTTACTTCCGGGAAGAAGGCATGTCATTCCAAATCAATACGACGGTCACGGAATATAACGTCGATCAACTCCCGGAAATCGCCAAACTCGTCGGTGAGCTCGGGGTGTCGGTATGGACGCTGTTCTTCCTCGTTCCGACCGGCCGCGGGTCGATTCTGCAGCCCATCTCCCCGGAACGGCATGAAGATGTGCTCCGCTGGGCGTTCGCGTTGCAAGAACACGTCCCATTCATCATCTCGACGACCGAGGCCCAGTTTTATCGGCGCATCGCCCGGCAAGAGAACTTGAACCGAAAACAAGTTGGATTGTCTCCCATCGGCCATCCACATGACGATCTCGCTAAAGCACCCCGCGGCACGAATGACGGGAACGGTTTCGTGTTTATCTCGCATACGGGCGACGTGCAGCCGTCCGGGTTCTTACCGATTACGTGCGGCAACGTGAAACAAACACCGCTCGCCGAGATTTACCGGCACCACCCGGTTTTTAAATCACTACGCAATCCCGATACTCACCACGGAAAATGCGGCTACTGCGAGTATCGCTACGTGTGCGGCGGCTCGCGGGCCCGGGCTTATGCCGTCACCGGCGACTATAAGGCCGAAGAACCGTACTGCATCTATCAACCTACACCTATCTGATAAACAAAGAGCGCCGGCATCAGCCAGCGCTCTTTCAATGTTTAATGCGTCACCGTTGCGGGACGAAGCGTCAGCTCGTCGTTCTCGACATCGATGACGACCGTCTGGCCGTCCTCGATGTCTCCGGCGAGGATGCTACGGGCGAGTTTCGTCTCAATCGTCCGTTGTACGTACCGGTTGATCGGACGGGCCCCGAACTGTGGCTCATACGCCTCGTCGGCGATGAACACTTTCGCGGCATCCGTGATCTCGATTTGAATCGAGCGCGCCGTCAAGCGACTACCCATGCGCGCGACTGCTTTTTCGACGATTTGGCCGATTTGGGCCCGCGTGAGCGGATGGAACAAAATCGTCTCATCGACCCGGTTCAAAAACTCGGGACGGAAGTGGCGGCGGAGCCGCTCGATGACTTGGCGTTCTTCCGCCTCATCGATGACACCATCTTTCGCCGCTTCGAGCAAGATGTCGGCCCCGATGTTCGATGTCATGATGACGATTGTGTTTTTGAAGTCGACGACGCGTCCGTGCGAATCGGTCAAGCGACCATCATCGAGCAGTTGCAGCAAGATGTTGAACACATCGGCGTGCGCTTTCTCGACCTCATCGAGCAGGAGCACCGAGTACGGGTTGCGGCGGACCGCTTCCGTCAACTGGCCACCCTCTTCATAGCCGATATAACCCGGAGGTGCTCCGACGAGACGCGACACGGCGTGTTTCTCCATATACTCGCTCATGTCGAGACGTACGATATGGTCTTCCGAGTCGAACATCGCCTCGGCGAGCGCTTTCCCGAGTTCGGTCTTCCCGACACCGGTCGGCCCGAGGAAGAGGAACGATCCAATCGGACGGTTCGGATCTTTAATGCCGGCTCGAGCCCGAATGACGGCATCACTGACGAGGCGAATCGCATCGTCTTGTCCAAAGACACGTTGATGGAGCACCGTCTCGAGGTTGAGCAACTTATCTCGTTCTCCTTCGGTCAATTTCGTCACGGGAATGCCCGTCCATTTCGAGACGACCTCGGCGATCTCTTCCTCGGTCACTTCTTCGCGGACGAGTTCACGTGTCACCGAACCGGCGAGCCGTTCTGCTTCCGCGAGTTCACGCTCGAGTTCCGGGATACGGCCATATTTGAGCTCGGAGGCCCGGTTCAAATCGTAGCGGCTCTCAGCTTCTTGCAGTTCGAGCTTCACTTTTTCTAAGTCGCCACGGATGTGTTGCACTCGGTGCGTCGACTCTTTCTCGTTCTCCCAGCGGAGTCGGAGCGCGTCCGACTGTTCGCGAATTGAGGCGAGTTCTTGTTGCAGCGCATCGAGTCGTTTCTTCGAGGCGTCATCACTTTCTTTCTTCAAAGCCGCCTCCTCAATCTCGAGTTGCATGACGCGACGTACGAGTTCATCGAGTTCGGCCGGCATCGACTCCATCTCCGTCCGAATCATCGCACACGACTCGTCGACAAGGTCAATCGCCTTGTCCGGCATGAATCGGTCGGTGATGTAGCGATTCGATAAGACTGCCGCTGCGACGAGCGCGTTGTCGTGTATGCGGACACCGTGGTGAATCTCGAAGCGTTCTTTCAAACCTCGCAAAATCGACACCGTGTCTTCGACGTCCGGTTCGTTGACGAGCACTTGTTGGAAGCGGCGCTCAAGTGCCGGGTCCTTCTCGATATATTGGCGATACTCATCGAGTGTCGTCGCGCCGATGCAGTGGAGTTCGCCGCGGGCGAGCATCGGTTTGAGCATGTTCCCGGCATCCATCGCCCCTTCGGACTTGCCGGCTCCGACAATCGTGTGCAGTTCATCGATGAAGAGGATGATTTTCCCTTCCGCTTCTTTCACTTCGTTCAAGACAGCTTGGAGCCGCTCTTCGAATTCGCCGCGATATTTGGCCCCGGCGACGAGCGAACTCATATCGAGGCTGAAAATCGTCTTATCTTTCAAGCTTTCCGGAACGTCGCCGCGAACGATGCGTTGGGCGAGCCCTTCGACGATTGCCGTCTTCCCGACACCCGGCTCCCCGATTAAGACCGGATTGTTTTTCGTCTTCCGGCTCAAGATGCGGATGACGCGCCGAATCTCGCTATCGCGCCCGATGACGGGATCGATTTTCCCGGTCTTCACTTCTTGAATCAAGTCGCGGCCATACTTCGTCAAGACATCATACGTCGCTTCCGGCGACTTCGACGTGATGCGCCGATTTCCGCGGACGGCGACAAGCGCCTCGCGTAGTTTCTCTTCGGTCACACCTTTGCGCTCGAGCATGCTTTGCGCTTGGCTCTTATTCATAATGATGCCGAGCAGGACGTGCTCGACCGAGACGTACTCGTCACTCATACCGGTCGCTTCCCGTTCCGCCGTCGTCAACACGTTCAACAGCGAGGCCGAGATCATCGGCGTCGTCGGCGTCTGAAGCTTCGGTGCGTTCTTGAGTGCCATCGCGACCTCGGCCTCGATGTCGGCGACGCTCAATTCCATTTTTTGCAGTAGGAGCGGCGCGATGCCGTCCGTTTGTGAAATCATCGACGCCAAGACGTGCCATTCGTTCATCTCGCTATGGTGGTACTGTTTCGCAAGTGCCTGCGAACTGACGATGCCTTCATGTGCTTTATCGGTAAATCGATTGAAATCCATTTTGCTTCCTCCTTAGGCTCAACGTTCGAGTTGTTCGTAAACAGATCGGTGGCCGGCGTCTAGCGGCAAGTCGACTTCGAGTTGGACGAAGAGATCCGACCGGACTTTCGAGGCGGTCATGAACCCGCGCCCTGGGATGCGCATCCGTTGACCCGGGCGTGACCCCGGTTTCACTTTCAGTTTGACCCGGCCACCATCTAATGTCGCCACGACGACTTCTGTGCCGTCGAGGAAAGCGAGCGGGCGCAACCGTTTGACGGTAATGACGTTCGCTCCTTCTCGACGGTACGTATCATCATCCGTGAAATGCAGCTCGACGTACACGTCGCCGCGGTCACCCGCTTGTCCGACCTTGCTACTCTTACCTTTGAGCCGTAACTTTTGCCCTTCGTGGGCGCCTTGCGGGATTTTCACGTTGACCGTCCCCGTCTGGAGACGCAGACTCACTTTGGAATCAGACGTCAATTGACTGAGTGGGACGTTGACACGGACCGTCTCATCGAGGTCTTCTTCGACCGCTTGATTAAAGAAGCTGCCGAACATGTCCTCGAACCCGAACGTCCGCGACGTTGTCCGTGACCCGCCGCCAAACTGGCGGAACAAGTCTTCGAACTGGGCCGACCCTTCCCCATATCCGTCGCCGCTGTAAGTCCCTCCGCCGAACGTCGGCCCTTCTGGACTGCCATAGCGGTCATAGTTCGCTTTCTTATCGGGATCGCTCAGCACATCGAACGCTTCTTGGATCGCTTTGAACTTGTCCTGTGCGTCCGAGTCTTTGTTCACATCCGGATGGTATTGTTTTGCCAGTTTTCGATACGCTCGCTTAATGTCTTGGTCGGACGCCTCTTTCGGCACGCCAAGGACGTCATAATAGTTTTTTGCCATCTCGTTTCACCTCACCTATTTCTTACCCGATTCTGTTAAGTCTATTCTACCGATTTGGTCAAAGAAGGTCAAAGAATTTCCTCGTTACTTAGCATACGAAAAAAAGAAGGCATCCGTTTCATCACGATGCCTTCTTACGATTAGAAATATACTCTTGGACTGTCCATGCCTTCTTCGAACACGATGGTCACTTCTTGTTGGCCACCGAGTGAGGTGACGTTAATGCGGACCGGTACGTTCCGGTTGTACTCCCACCGGTTCTCGAGCAGACCGACGACGTGTTGGGTGAACCCGACGAGCTCGGCCCGGCTATAAAACTGGATTGGGATGTCGATTTCGATTCGTGACAACTCGCCGTTTTGATAGAAGCCCTTCCCGATCATTCCGCTGAAATCCGGGAACACATCGGCAATCCGATCACTGAAGAGGGAGAACTTTTGGGCATCGTCGCGCACTTCTGTCGTCGCCGTGGCGGACGGGAAGTAATAATATGTCTCATCGATGGCGGTCCAGTCGTTTGCCGCCACTTCATTAGCTGAGCCGACGAATGCCGATTTGATATAGTTCCCTGGTGTCGGTGAACCTTGCGGCGCTTTCATATACAACGCGACGTTAATATCGAGGTCTTTAAAGTCCTCACGTTTCCGCAACTGGGCGACGAGTTCATTCGCCATGCGTTCTCCTTCAGCGATGACTTTCTTTTCGTCCAACTTTTCCGTATACGTCGGACCGAAATTCGGAGCCTGGAACACGTACTCTTGATTCAAAATCAAGGCGAATGACACACCGCCGAGTTGATACCCACTATCCGTTTTCGTCATATAGTTTTGTTCGACAAGCGATGCCAAATAGAGTGGCGACTTTTTATTCCCCTCGACGAACTGGTCTTCGGCCACTTCGGCCGTGCCGTTCGCATACGCCGGGTTAAGCGGGACGAGACCTTCTGACGTTTTGTCTTTACGGCCAAGCAGACGCGATACATCTTCACTCGTCAATAGCTGCCCTTCTTGATAGGCGTACTTCTCCGGATCGAACGCGCCGGTCGAATGGCGCATGAGGCCGAGTTCCACTTCTTCGAGCTCGAGCGATGAGCTGACTTGACGTTGCGCCAGCCCTCTGGCCGCAGCCGGTTTAAACGGAATGACCATCTGGTAATATGAATCACGCGCTTGAATCGCTTGCGTGACCCCTTCGGCTGCCGTCTCTTCGCCTGTCGGTGTGACTTCTTCTTCCCCCATCGGGATTTTCATAGAGCACCCACCGAGAAAAACCGTTGCGGCGAGAGCTGGGATGAGCATTTGTTTCCATTTCATCTATGTCAGAACTCCTTTAATGATTCGTTTCGTTACACTTTGTCCATTATAACAAAATCATCCGTTGAAAAAAGTGTCGAAGCGGAATCAGTGCCAATTCACAGCAAAACACCCTTCAACTCGAGTTGAAGGGTGTCCACGTCATGCTTTCGGGGATGGGCGACGTCGATGCGTCAAGAACAAGAGACCGAGCACGATCAAGACGAGTCCGAGTACCGTTCCCCACGTTTTGGTCGTGCCTGTCATCGGGAGGGTCGCTTGGTCTGGCGTCACCGGAGTCGTCGGTTCCGGCACATAAACCGATTCATCTTGGTCATCACGGTTATCGTCGTCCGGTTTTGGAAGGCTTTGCTTCACGTGCACGGTCGCCTCGACCGTCCGCGACACGCGCACCTCACGATTGACTTCGAACGTGAACGTCGTCCGGTTCGTGAGCACTGCGCCGGCCCGCACATCGTAAGATGGCAAGAGTACTTTCTCCATCTCGAGTACGACCTCTTCGCCTGGGACTAGTCCGTTCTCGACTTCAGCCAGGGCACGCATTCCGTCTCGAAGCGTCTCGGTCGTCTCGCGCTGTTCTTTGGTCGTCAACGCCCCGCTCGTCCATTCGTCGAGGACGTCGACGAAGTACAACGTGACGTTCGACGTGTTCGTGATTGTATACGTATAGCGAATCGCCTCACCTGGATGCACCGTCTCGGGACGCGCCATCTTCGTGACGGTGAAGTCGGCTTGATTCAATAAGACGATTTGTTGACTCTCGGCATCGATGATCCGACCGTAAGCATCGGTCGCAGCGACGCGGAACACGTTCCCGATTTCAGGGGCGCTCGTCCAATCGTAATCGGTTGGAATCGATAAGTTGACGGTCGCCTCGACTCGTTCCCCAGCGAGAAGCCCATCATCGCCGACGAGTGCCAATAAGCGCTCGCGGACGTTTGCATTAAACGTATCGACCGCCTTGGCGTCGATGTCGCCGCTAAAGAACTCATCTTCGATGGACGTGATTGTGAGCGCCGTCTCGCCTGTATTCTCGATGACGAACGTATACGGAATCATCCCACCGACGACGGCTTGGTCAATGTTTGCCTCTTTCCCAACCTCAAGGCCAATCGTCTCGTTCGGTACGACCGTGACGCTCGCTTCCTTACAAGCTGACGGGACAGCCTCGTCTTCGACACCGATACAGAACGTATTCGTCACGACGGTCTCACTCGTCACGTCTGGTGCGAACGTGTCGAATTGAATCGTCGTCGTCCCGACCGGTATCGTCGGGAACGTCCATTCAAATGCAGGCAGCCCACTCACGGTCGTTGGAGCGACCGAGCCTTCCGGACCGAGCACTTCGACCGAATCCGCGACGACGGTCAACGCTTCGGGCACCGTGTTGGTCACAGACAAGTTCTCAATTGGAGCGCCCGTCACATCGATGACGAGCCGATGTGTCACTAAATCTCCGCTTAACACACGCTCGATTGGCCCATCGGCACCGAGCACCAATTGCTCGATGGCAACTGCCGGATTAGCGGAGGGTGCGGCCACTTCTTCTGTGACAGGTTCCTCTGGTGATGGCTCTGGATCAACGAGCGGAGGCTCGACCGGTGTGTCGACGTCTGGAACGGTCTCCGTCCCATCATCGCCCGGTTCGCTTGACTCACCTGCAAGCTCCTCCATCTGAAACGCATAGACGGCGTTCGGAAATGAATAAGGAACACCGGCTTTATCATACAAGGTGACTTGATCGATCGTCGTCAAGTCGACCTCTGTCGCATCAATCATGAACCGCCAAATCGTTGACGTCTCACGCGCCCCGTAATACGTGACGTCCGCGTAAATCAAACTCGCGTCATCGTACGCTTCGATTTCTTCAGGGCTCAAATCAATTTGTGCATAAATTGGCGTAGGTGTCATTGTCGTGTTGGCGTAACTTCCATGCGGTGCCCACATGCCAATCAATACGAGGACGAATGTGATGAGTGCGATGAAACGTCGGTTGGTGCGTTGCATGATGGTCCCCTCCTCTAAGGTGTGACGAACGTCTGCGATGACACGCTCCGGCACGGGAGAGGGATGGAGGATGAGTGTGCGCGAGTCGTGGTGTAAGGTCTTGGTGTCGAAAAGTATTTGTAGATACTAATCATTACCCGTCCCATGAGGGCACGAATCTGCTCGAAAACGGAAACGTTTGAAAATCAGGTCAATGAAAAAAGGCCCTCCCTACGGAGGACCTCGTTCAAGATCGGTCGGCTAAGAAGGCGAGCAACGCTGCCTCATCCCACACTTCGATGCCAAGTGACTCGGCTTTCGTCAATTTCGACCCTGCCTTCTCGCCGGCGATGAGGAGGTCGGTGTTCTTGCTGACGCTGCCTGTGACGCTTGCACCGAGTAGTTCAAGTTGCTTACCGGCCTCGCCACGCGTCATCTCATGCAGTTTCCCGGTCAAGACGACTGTCTTCCCGGCGAGCGGCGCATCAGCGTCAGCGACCGGTCGTTTCGCACCTTTGAACGTCAGATTGACACCTGCAGCGCCGAGGTCACGGACGAGGTCACGAGCTTCCGGCTTCTCAAAGTATAAGACGATCGATTCAGCCATCTTCGTACCGATACCATCGATTGACGTCAACTCGTCGACGGATGCCTCCATGACCGCTTCCATCGTCTCGAACCGTTCCGCAATCAACGCGGCCGCTTTTTGTCCGACGAGGCGGATACCGAGCGCGAACAAGACGCGCTCGAGCGAGTTCTGTTTCGACTGTTCAATCGCCGCGAGCAAGTTCGTCACCGACGTTTCACCCATCCGGTCGAGTGCGAGCAGCGCATCCCGGTCGAGACGATATAGGTCGGCCACGTTATGGACGAGGTCAGACGCATGGAGTTGCGTAATCACTTTCTCACCGAGCCCATCGATATTCATCGCGGGGCGCGATACGAAATGAATCAGCCCTTCGAGCAGTTGGGCCGGGCATTCCGGATTGACGCAGCGGTGGTCCGCCTCGCCCTCCAACCGGACGAGTTCAGATTCACAAGCTGGACAATGCGACGGGAAGACGATTTCCTTTTCCTCCCCGGTCCGCTCACTGACGAGCGCCGAGACGACGGCCGGGATCACGTCCCCCGCTTTCTTGATGACGACACGGTCTCCGATGTGAAGGTCCTTCTCTACAATGAAGTCCTCGTTATGGAGCGTCGCATACGTCACGGTCGACCCTGCGACCGAGACCGGTGCGAACCGCGCACGCGGCGTGACTTTCCCGGTCCGCCCGACACTAAAGTCGACGTCTTCAATCGTCGTCACGACTTCCTCGGCCGGGAATTTATACGCGACGGCCCAACGCGGACTTTTCGCCGTGAAGCCGAGCTGTTCTTGCTCTTCGTAAGCTGCGACTTTGATGACGATGCCGTCAATCTCGTACGGCAACTCCGACCGCTTCGTCACATACGTTTCAATATAGTCCCATAACTCATCGGCCGTATGACACGTCGTGTATTCTTGGCTGACGGCAATCCCGAGACGGCGCAAATATTCGAGCGACTCGTCATGCGAGGCGACGAGATCGTCCGTCGAGACGAGCCCGTAGGCGAAGAATGCCAAATTCCGCGACGCCGCGATTTTCGAGTCGAGCTGCCGGAGCGAACCTGCCGCCGCATTGCGCGGGTTGGCGAATAGCGGTTCGCCGAGGCGTTCCCGCTCGTCGTTCAAATGTTCGAACGATCGTTTCGGCATGTACGCCTCACCGCGCACCTCGAACGTGACGTCCTCGTTCAACCGGAGCGGAATCGAGCGGATTGTCTTCAAATTTTGCGTGATGTCTTCCCCAGTCGTCCCGTCCCCGCGCGTCGCGCCACGGACGAGCCGACCCTCTTCGTATTTCAGCGACACGGCGAGCCCGTCAAACTTGAGCTCGGCGACGAACAGCGGACTGTAGCCGAGATCTTTCTCAATCCGTTCGACCCATTCGACGAGTTCTTCTTTGGAGAAGACGTTCCCGAGCGACAGCATCGGCGTGTCATGTGTCACTTTGACGAACGCATCGAGCGGGACGCCGCCGACACGTTGCGTCGGTGAATCCGGACTCCGGAGTTCCGGATAGTCCGTCTCGATTTCAATCAATTCGTTCATGAGACGGTCGTATTCCGCATCCGGGACACTCGGTCGGTCGAGCACATAATATTCATACCCGTATTGATTTAACTTTTGACGAATCGCTTCAACGCGTTCTGCCATCTCCATATGATCACCTCACGCTTTTTCGATTGGGGCAAACTTGGCGAGCAGGCGCTTGATGCCGACTGCCGGGAAAGCGATATCGAGCTCGAGCTGATCGCCTTCGCCACGCGTCTGAACGACCGTGCCTTGTCCCCATTTCTTATGATTGGCCTTGTCCCCAACGTTCCAACCGATTGATTCGGCGCCGGACGACTGGGCAAGTTTTGGTTTCGGTTTCGAGCTGAAGCCGTTCACAGGAAGTTTCCCCGGCGACTCGACTGGATTCCATGGCATCGGCTTCTTCGCTTTGCCCGAGCGCTCCAAGAGCGTCTCTGGCAACTCGTGCAAGAAGCGCGACTCCGGGTTGTTTTGGAAACGCCCGTACAACATGCGGGACTGGGCCCGTGTCAAATAGAGACGCTTCTCGGCCCGCGTGATGCCGACGTACGCGAGACGGCGTTCTTCTTCCATCTCTTCCGGGTCGTTCAAGGCACGGCTGTGCGGGAACAACCCTTCTTCCATCCCAATCAAGAAGACGACCGGGAACTCAAGTCCCTTGGCCGAGTGTAGCGTCATGAGTGTGACTTGGTGTAACTCGTCGACTTCTTCGAGCGTGTCGAGGTCCGAGACGAGCGTCAAATCGGTCAAAAAGGCGACGAGTGTCTGCTCGTCACTCTCTTTCTCAAAGTTTTGGGCGACCGAGAGGAACTCTTGCAAGTTCTCAAGGCGGCTCTCGGCTTCGAGCGTCTTCTCGATTTTGAGCATCTCTTCGTAGCCTGACTTCTTCAACACTTCTTCAATCAATTCCGAGATGGACAAGTAGTCGGCCATTTGACGCAAATCGACCATCAATTGACGGAACTCGGTGAGCTTCGTCGCTGTGCGCGGCGCAATGCCCGACAGTTCGATGTCACGAATCGCTTCCATGAGCGACACGCCTTGCATCCCGGCGAAGTCGCCGAGCTTATCGACCGTCGCGGCGCCGATGCCGCGCTTCGGTTCGTTGACGACACGGACGAATGAGATGTCCTCGTCCGGGTTGGCGATTAAGCGCAAATACGCCAAGATATCCTTGATTTCTTTTCGTTCATAGAACTTCGTCCCGCCGACCATCTTATACGGGATGTTCGACTTGAGGAGCATTTCCTCGAGTCCACGCGATTGGGCGTTCGTCCGGTACAGGACGGCCATCTCGCCGTAATCGATACCTTCTTGGCGGAGCTCCTTCATCTGATTGATGATGAAGAACGCTTCATCCCGGTCATCCGAGGCGACATGCAAGAGGAGTTTCTCGCCTTCGACGTTCTCGGTCCAAAGCTGCTTGTCTTTTCGACCCGAGTTGTTTTGAATGACACCGTTCGCCGCTTCCAAAATCCGCTTCGTCGACCGATAGTTTTGTTCGAGCAAGATGACGTGCGCGCTCGGGTAATCCTTCTCGAACGTCAAGATGTTGGCGATATCGGCACCGCGCCAGCGATAAATCGACTGATCCGAGTCACCGACGACACACAAGTTCTCATGTGCCTGCGCGAGCAACTTGACGAGCGTGTATTGGGCCCGGTTCGTATCTTGATACTCGTCGACGTGGATGTATTGGAATTTCTTCTGATAAAACGCGAGCACGTCCGGCGCTTCTTGGAACAACTGAATCGCCTTCATGATCAAGTCGTCAAAGTCGAGCACGTTGTTTTGCTTTAATTTCTTCTCATACGCCGTGTAGACGTCCGAGATGACTTTCTCGTACGGGTTGTTGCCGACGAGTGCGGCCGCGTCTTGTGGAGTGCGGAGCTCGTTCTTATGGTTCGAGATCATACCGAGGAGCGTCCGCGGCTCATATTTTTTCGGGTCAAGGTTCAACTCTTTAAGCACTTGTTTGATGGCCGTCAACTGATCGGACGAGTCGAGAATCGAGAAGTTCCGGTCATAACGGATGCGGTCGATGTCGCGCCGTAAAATCCGGACGCACATCGAGTGGAACGTTGAAATCCAAATATCGTCCGCGACGCCACCGACGAGGCGGGCGATCCGGTCTTTCATCTCGCGGGCCGCTTTGTTCGTGAACGTAATGGCGAGAATGTTCCACGGCGCGATTTGTTTCGACGCCATCAAGTAGGCGACGCGATGCGTCAAGACACGTGTTTTCCCAGACCCTGCTCCGGCCATGATGAGCAACGGGCCGTCCGTATATTTGACCGCCTCCGCTTGCGGAGGGTTCATGCCTTTGACTAATTCTTCACTCAAGTTATACATAATCGTTTCCTTTCCCTATCCAAACATTTGTTCTTATTTTATCGGAGTGCCGCGACAGTCGCAAGCGCTCCTTCGAAATTGTCATAAATCACATTGCCCACGACGATTGTATCGACGTGTTCAGCCATCACCCGGGCTGCCTCGTATCCGGTGATGCCGCCCCCATAAAACAGATGGGCGTCCGGCACCGCTAGCCGCACTTCTTGGACGAGTTCGACCGATCCGAACGTGCCGCTATACTCCACATACAAGGAAGGCAGGTGGAACAAGCGATGTCCCGCTTCCGCATAAGCGATGGCTGTCTCGATGGACAAATCGGTCTTCGCCTTGGTCACGTGGGCCACTTTCGCATCTGGATTCAAAACGATATACCCTTGTCCGGTCACATCCGCATGAAACAAGTGTCCGTATCGTTCGAACGCCCTCGTTTGATGACCGATGACCCAGTCCACGGTGCCCGCGTTCAAGACGGTCGGAATGAAATAGTGGTCGAAGCCTCGAATCACTTGCTCGGGATGGCTCATCTCGAGCGCGAGCGGAATGCCGCACCCTTCGAGACGAGTGTAGAGCGCGAACGTGTTCTCCGCGTCGACCCCGTCCGTCCCGCCGATGAGGAAAGCGTCCGTGCCCGAACGGATGAGCGCCGCGAGCGCCGAATCATCGAGCGGTTTATTCGGATCAAGTTTAAAGACGTGGCGCCACGATTGAAAATCCATTCGGCTTCCCTCCCATTCGATACCTTCTCTAGTGTAGCGATTTTTCCTGTCGCTTGCATCTGTTGAACAAAAAAAGACTTGCCGAGGCAAGTCTCAAGCACGTCTAGCGTGCGTCTTTTGTTCGCGGGCCGTCATCCATTTGGCGACGACGAGTGCGAACAGTCCGTAAACTGGGATGAACCAGAGCGGATTGGCCAAAAAGAAGCCGAGCACTGGAATCTCGAGTAACGGTGAATCCGGCGAGCAGAGCGCCGTTCCGTTTACGACCGCGATGAACGGTAAGACCGGGACGGCGAACACGTAACCAAAATTGATCCAAAAAGCCTTCATGATCTGAGCTCCTTAGCCTAAGATGATTGATTCTTTCGGATAATTGTACATCCGTTTCGGCTGTCTCCGCTGCAAAATCAAAATGAAGGCGATGACACCGATTCGACCGATGAACATTAAAATCGTGAGCACCCATTTTCCGACGTTACTGAACTCTGCCGACAGACCGACCGACAAGCCGGTCGTTCCGAACGCTGAGCACGCCTCGAACAAGATGCGGGTAAGCGATGCGTCTTCAAAGAAGGTGAGCACCATGACCCCCGTGAGCAGGACAGCGAGTGACACCGTGATGATGACAAACGCTTTCCAAATATCCTCGAGCACAATCTCACGCCCGAAAATTTTGATGGACGAGTCCCCGCGAATGAACGCGACGACCCCGAGCACGGCGACGGCGAACGTCGTCGTCCGAATCCCCCCGCCGACCGAGGACGGGGACGCCCCGATGAACATCAGAATCGATAACAATAACATACTGCCTTCCGAGAAGAGGTTGACGTCGACCGTCGTCAAGCCTCCGTTTCGCGTCGTCACGGACTGGAACAACGAATCCGAGAGCGCCAGCCAGAGCGGTAAGTCTTTGAACGCGTTATTGTATTCAAATAGAAACAAGCCGACGGTCCCGACCGCAATCAATCCGAAGAACGTGGATACCGTCAATTTCGTGAACAACGAGAAACGGCGCGGGAAATTTTCACGTTTCCGCATAATTCGGTTCGTCAAGTAGGTGCGAATCTCGACGAGGACCGGGAACCCGATGGCGCCACCGGTCATGAGCGCGATTTGCGTAAAGATGACGAACGGGTCTTCCCGAAACGGCGCGAGCGAGCTGCCGGTGATATCGAACCCGGCGTTCGTCGTCGCACTGATTGAACCGAACAGCCCTTGCAGGAACGCCTCTCTGGCCGTATCAAAGTAATTTAAGTAATGGATTCCGAGTATGATTGCCCCAATCGCTTCAATCGTGATAACGGTGATGACGATTTCCGCAATATACTTCACGATTCCAGACATCGACGTCTGGTTCTGGTCCCGTAAAATCAGCTGCCGCTCGCGAAAACCGATGCGCTTTCCGAGCAAAATCCACATGATGACGTGCAAACTGATCAGACCGACCCCGCTCACTTGAACGATGAACAGGATGATGAACAGCCCGAACGTCGAAAACGTCTCCGTCACGACGATTGGCGTCAAGCCGGTGACGCTTACACAGCTGACCGCGAAGAAGACGAGATCGGTGAACGTGATCGTGACACCCGGCTGTCGCGCAATCGGTAAGGCGAGCAGAATGATCGACAACACGACCGCCGCACTATAGATGAGTACGAGCGTCTGGACCGGTGTCAGGTTTCGAAAGAACAGCTGTACATTTCGTTTCATAAACTTGTCTTGCATCTCGCCCCTCCTCTCCCATCAAAAACAAGATGACTCTTACGAGTCACCTTCTGATTGTTGTAGACGTTCAAGGGCAAGATCATAACCGCCAGACCCGTAGTTCAAGCAACGCTTGACGCGGGAAATGGTGGCTGTCGAAGCGCCTGTCGCTTCTTCAATTTTATGATATGTGCTACCTTCGCGAATTTGGCGGGCCACTTCAAGCCGTTGGGCGAGCGCCTGTACTTCGTTCACGGTCGCTAAATCTTCAAATAGTTGATAACAGTCTTCGAGTGTATCGAGCTTCAAAATCGCCTCAAACAGCTGATCGAGCTCTCGTCCTCGTAATTTATCGAGTTGCATCCGCAAGCATCCTCTCTCATCGTACTTCTTTATCATTCTAAAGCACGACCGGCTCGGACTCAACTGTTCATCGTAAAATTGCCGGAAATAGTATTTGTTTCTTCATCACTTCGTAAATTCCGAGTGGCGTGGCCCGGACGTACGGCAAGTGCGTCGATGCCAAGAACAGGAGCGTGTATATCGGATCTTCGAACTTGTACCCGCGTGCGAGGAGCTCAGCCCGCAACACTTCTTCTTGGACAATCAGTTGTTCGACCGGTTCCTTCGACGTCATGCCACAGAGCGGGAGCGGGATTTCTGCGACGATTTCACCGCGGTCGACGAGGACGATGCCGCCGCCAAGTTCTTTCATCCGCTCGAACGCCGTCATCATGTCGCGTTTACATTTTCCGAGAATTAAATAGTCGCCGCTAATTGAATACGAGCTGACAAGCCCACCGAAGTCGTTGGCAAATCCTTTCAGCACCGTGTTGAGGCGCCACTTCCCTTCTTTATCAAGCAACATGAGGAACGACTCGTCCCCGTCACGCGGCAATTCGTCTTGACCGGTGTCGTGTGAGATTTTGAACAGTTTCATGATGACCGAGTTGACCATGTCGAGCCCGACAGGCATGCTGAACGACAGATCGTTCGGCGTCAGTTCGATGTCGACGTTCGTTGACGGCATCAAGGCAAGCGCCGCATCGACGAGCTCGTTCGGAAATTCGGACGTCCCGTCCCGATAAATCCATTGCCCTTTAGCAATGACAGCGGTCGGCCGTGGCTCATCAATCGCATCAAGAATATTGAGATGGGCGATGCGTCCCGGCGCAATCGAACCGAGGACGTGATCGAGCCCGAAGTGGCGCGCCACGTTCAACGAGACGATGCGGTACGCTTCAACCGGAGGCAATCCGGCCTCAATCATGATTTTTACGAGTGCGTCTTGGAGCCCGTCTTGATAAAAGCCTGGCGTCGAACCGTCTGTCGTGACCATAAGATGATCGAACGCCTCGAGTCCTGCGTCGAGCAGACCACGGATGATGCCCGGTAGGTCGGGACGGATTGAGGAATGACGGAGCGTCGTCGTATAACCGTGTTCAAGCCGGCAGAGCGCTTCTTCGGCCGTCATCGCTTCATGGTCGCTGTGAACACCCATCAGCGCCATCTTCGTCAACGTCTTCGCCGAGGCACCTGGGAAGTGTCCTTCGACCGGGAGCCCGCACGTCTCCGCATCGAGCATCCACTGAAGCATCTCGTCATCACCTTTTAACGTTCGCGGCCAGGCCGTCAATTCTCCGGCCATGATGACGTCCGGGTGATTGAACCAAGCGTGAATCCGCTCGGAGTCGACGAGGACGCTATCACGGTCAAGTTCGGTCTGCGTATCGAGACGCGCCCACCAGTACGTGCTCGTCGGAAGCTGTTGCATCGCTTCCAGTTGCGCAAACGCTTGCTCCTTATTTTGTAAAAAAAGAAGCATGTTGTCATTCACGAGCGTTGTCGTCCCCCGCTCACCTGCATACTTCGATAGCGTCGCCGGATTATATAGTTGGAATGGATGCGCGTGCGGCTCGATATAGCCCGGCACGATGTATTTCCCTGACATATCCACCGTCTCGACGGCGGCTTTCGGTACATCTGGCCCGACATAGACGATTCGGTCATGCTCAATCCATATGTTTGCTTGTTTCCACTGCTTCACGTACATGTTTAAGTATGTGGCATTCGTCAATACGAGCGAAGGTGGTCTGACTTGGCTCACGACTTCTAATTGTGACCGAATCATCGCTTTAGACCACGGTGCCCGCGCCGATCGTTTTGGTGGCATCGAACCCAATCCTCCCTTAATCGCCTCGCCATTATTATTAGAAAATAATTTTGTAAGCGTTTTCTTTCATCTGATTCAAGTTTACCTTTTCTCTGAAAGGCTCGCAAGCTATGTTGCCCATTGTAACGGAATTCACATGAAATTCACACAAATAAAGACGTCTCCCGCGGGAGACGCCTTCACCATTCATACATCGTGACCGTCTTTTTCAAATAATGCTCGAGTTGAGCGAGCGGAACGGGCCTGCTGTAATGATAGCCTTGAATGAGGGAGCTGCTATGTTCGAGCACGAAGGCAAGCTGCTCTGGACGTTCGACTCCTTCGGTGACGATATCGAGCCCGAGCGTGTGGAACGTCTGATATAATCCTTCGAGCAACGCCCGGTCAAACGTGTTCTCCGGAATCCCTTTGACGAAATTCTGGTCGATTTTAATCAAGTCGAGTTGGAGCGACTGTAAAAACGACAGCGACGACGTGCCGACCCCGAAGTCATCGAGCGAGATTTTGACGCCGATGGCCTTGAGCGATTGAATGAACTGCTGAAGCTCATATAAATTGCCGCCGACCTCGCTCTCGGTGATTTCCACATGGAGACGGTGAGGGTCAAACTTCGAACTCATCAACACTCGTTCTAATGAAGCTAAAAACGATCCGTCGGCGATTTGGCGCTTCGACACGTTAATCGATAGGAACAAGTGATGTCGTTCCACGTGGTCTTTCATCTCTATGACCGCTTGTTCGAGCACCCAACGACCCAAATCAGAGATGAGACCGAGCTGTTCGGCGACAGGTATGAACAGTCCAGGTGAGATTTGACCTTTCGTCGGATGATTCCAACGAACGAGCGCCTCCACGCCACGTACGGTAAACGGTCGCGGCGACACGATTGGTTGATAATATAGTTCGAATTCATCATGTTCGAGAGCATGGCGCAAGTCACGCTCCATCTCGAGCGTCTGTAAGTAGTGGCTTCCATCCTCAATTTCTTGGAACGTGAGCACTCGATTCTTTCCTGAAAGTTTTGCCTCATGAATGACGACATCGAGCCGCCCCATCATCATCTCGTACGTATGGTGCGGTTCGGCACAAGTGAACACATCGATACCGATTGTCGCCGCCATCCCCTTCACCCCGTTGACTTCAGCCCAATCCTTCAAGTCTTTGATCAAACGCCGGGCGACCGGCTGCAATTGTTCGAGCGTCCAGCTTGGGTGGACGAACATGAATTCATCGGCACCGATTCGGGCGACAAATCCGTCTTCTTTATAAAAGTTAAGTCGGGAAGCGATATAAATCAGGACGGCGTCGCCTGTCCGGTGTCCATACTGGTCGTTGACGCGCCGGAAATCGTCCAAGTCCAAACCGAGCACGCCGATTTGGTCTTGTTTGCCGCGTATGTTCGAGAAGTAGTCCTCAAGCGCGAGCCGGTTCGGGAGCACCGTCAACGCGTCACGGAACGCCCGATCAATCACTTCGGCACGTGTGTCTTCGAGTGCCGCGAGCACTTCATTCATGCTCGTTGCCATCTGTTCAATCTCATCGTGGCTGTTCGCATCACGACTGAGCCGGAGCCGACTATCCCGTTCGAGCGTGATCACTTTCAACTCACTGACGATTTCCATGAGTCGCCGAATCACGACCCGGTGAATCGTCCATAGCAACGAAAAGAACAGGCCGAGCCCAAGGACGACGAGGGCGATCATCCCGAGTCGCAACATCGCCACCGTATTTTCATAATGTGTTTGTTCGACGGTGAATTTGACTTCGAAATCGGACTGTTGAAACACCGTGCCAAGTGGAATCACAACGTTGGTCCCCGCATCGCCATCCGTGATGACCGTCTGATTTTGACGCGCAGGTTGAATCGTCAATGGAATTTTCGTCTGAGTGCTCATGTCCGCCAGAAATGCCGAATCCACGAACTCGAACATGACGAGCGTACCTTGACTTGGACCACTACTATCACTTCGTAAAATCGGGTGGCTTACGTACAGCGTCGGACCGAAATCACTCGCATATATGCCGTTTTGCATACCTTCCTGATTGCTCAATCGAGAAGTGACCGCCTTGATGAGCGTTTGTTGATCGGATTTTGACAACGTCGTGCCCGCTGAACGGAACGACGAATAGAAAGTTTCTCCGTTCTGATCCAAATAGACGATGGCGTTTACGCTCAAGTTTTCAAGCGATTCCTCACTAATGTTACTTTGAACATAGGAGGCGTTCCGTCGCTGCACGAACGTATACGTGTCATTCCAGACAGCCCAGTCGACGAGTGTGCGCTCGAGCGTATGCTTCCGATTGGCAAGCGTCTCTGACACGCTCGCGACGTGACTCTCGACCGTCTGCCGGTCTTGTTCCATGCTTTTTTCGATAAAATAAGGGCGGACCCCAAAAAAGATGACTCCGACAAACACGACTATATTCACGGCCACCGCAATCATGAGTTTCGTCCGAATGCGCACGTCGACCACCTTCTTCCTTCAATCTACTCCATTATTGTAGAGCAGGAAGTGTGAATTCCCTTCTTTTCGCATGAAAAAAAGGACGGGTTGACCCATCCTTTAAAAAATATGTGCCAACGCCCGTCCCCCGATGTCTCGACGGTAGAACGTCTTTGGCAAATCAAGTTGTTCGAGTGCCGTATAGACGGCATGTTTTGCTTCGAGCAAGGTCGGTTTTGTCGACGTGAGCACGAACAAACGCCCCCCATTGCCGACGATGTCCGCCCCGTCACGGGTCGTGCCCGCATGGAATACGAGCACATCGTCTCGTAAGTCACCGAAGCCTGATAGTACCTGTCCGGTCGTCGCTCGATCAGGATAACCTTCTGCCGCGACGACGACTCCAATCGTATAGCCTTCCACCCATTCAATCGGATACGGTTTTTGGTCCACGACCGCCTCGATGACGTCGAGGAGAGGAGATGCCAAGTTCGGGAGAATGACCTCGGTCTCGGGATCGCCGAACCGAGCGTTGAACTCGATTACTTTCGGGCCATCCGCCGTCAAGATCAAGCCTGCATACAAGAACCCTTCGAACGGAGTGCCTCGTTCGACCATCGTCCGCGCGAGCGGGAAGAGCACGCGCTCGACCGCTTCCGCGTACACGGCATTGTCGAGATGAGGCATCGGACTGTACGCGCCCATGCCACCCGTATTCGGCCCTTTGTCGCCGTCAAACGCACGCTTGTGATCTTGTGACGTGATCATCGGAATGACGTGCTCGCCTGAGACGAACGCCATGAGCGAGAACTCTTCCCCGTCTAAAAACTCTTCGATGACGACACGGGACTGATCCCCGAACTTATCGGTGCCGAAGATGTCGTGAATCGCCTCTCGCGCCTCTTCGAGTGTGAACGCGACGGTCACGCCTTTCCCGGCAGCGAGCCCGTCCGCTTTGACGACGAGCGGCGCTTCCGACTGATCGATATGACGTAGCGCTGACTCGGCGTCGGTGAACGTGTCGTACCCTGCGGTCGGGATATTTGCTTCGCGCATCACTTCTTTGGCGAAGGCTTTACTACCCTCGAGGAGCGCTGCCGCTTTCGTCGGTCCGAAGATGTGTTGACCTTCTGCTTGGAACGTATCGACGACACCGGCCATCAGGGCCGATTCGGGGCCGACAATCGTCCAGTCGATTCCTTCGCGCTTCGCAAACCCAACGAGGGCCGAGACATCCGTCTCTTCAATCGGCACGCACGTCACACCGTCCATATTGAGATTACCCGGGGCGACGAACACCTCATGTCCATCTTGTCCCAGTTTCCAGGCGAGCGCGTGTTCACGGCCGCCACGTCCAATGACGAGTACGTTCATCTTATCGCTCCTCTCAATGTTTGAAGTGTCGAACCGACGTGAACACCATCGTGATGCCGTGACGGTTCGCCGCTTCGATCGACTCTTCGTCACGAATCGACCCGCCCGGTTGAATGATGGCCGTGATCCCAGCCGCAGCCGCAGCCTCGACCGTATCGCCCATCGGGAAGAACGCATCGCTACCGAGAGCGGCCCCTTGAGCACGTTCCCCTGCTTGTTCGAAAGCGATTTTCGCCGCGCCGACGCGGTTCATCTGTCCCGCACCGATGCCGATTGTCGTCTCGTCTTTGGCTACGACGATGGCGTTTGATTTCACGTGTTTCACGACACGCCACGCAAGCTTCAAGTCTTCCCATTCAGACGCCGTCGGACGACGGTCCGTCACGATTTGGCATGACGCATCATCGAGTGTGACGTCGTCCCCGTCTTGCACGAGCAGACCGCCCGCGACGGCTGTCAACCGCATCCCTGTCATCTGGCCCATGTCGAGCGTCAATAACCGAAGATTCTTTTTCTCTTTCAATCGGTCAAGTGCTGCCTCACTAAAGGATGGTGCAATGATGATTTCTAGGAAAATGTTGCGGAGCGCCTCTGCCGTTTCCACATCGACTTCACGGTTTAAGGCGACGATACCCCCAAAAATCGAGACCGGATCGGCCGCATGCGCTCTTGAGAACGCCTGGCTGATCGTTTCTCCGACAGCAACACCGCACGGGTTCATATGTTTGACGACGACCGCTGCCGGCTCCGTCAATTCGCTGAGCGCCTCGAGCGCCGCATTCGTATCTTGGATATTGTTATATGAGAGTTCTTTGCCGTGCAGTTGTTTCGCGTTCGCGAGCGTCATCCCGTGATAGAGCGGCGTCTTATAAAACGCTGCCTGCTGGTGCGGGTTTTCCCCGTAACGAAGGTCTTGTACTTTCTCATACGTGACCGTGAGCTGTTCCGGGAACGTCTCACCGATCTGCTGCCCTAAATAGTCGGCAATCAAGGCGTCATACGCCGCCGTGTGACGGAACGCTTTTGTCGCAAGACGTTGACGTGTTTCGAACGTCGTCCCGCCGTCACGAACCGCTTCGGCCACATGACCATAGTCGGCCGGGTCAACGACGACCGTCACGCTGGCATGGTTTTTCGCGGCCGAACGAAGCATACTCGGTCCACCGATATCGATATTTTCAATCGCTTCTTC
Source organism: Exiguobacterium sp. s149 (assembly GCF_018618395.1). Taxonomy (NCBI): domain Bacteria; kingdom Bacillati; phylum Bacillota; class Bacilli; order Caryophanales; genus Exiguobacterium; species Exiguobacterium sp. s149. Next base: position 10,773 of record NZ_JACSLZ010000006.1, on the reverse strand, counting down.
ATACGTCGCGTTCTCTTTCGCAATCGTCTCTTTGAACGGGTATAAATTGACGACGACATAGTCGATTGGCTCGATGTCGTGGTCTCTCATCTGTTCGACGTGCGAGTCCAAATCGCGGCGTCCGAGCAGACCACCGTGAACGAGCGGATGGAGCGTCTTCACACGTCCGTCGAGCATCTCTGGGAACGACGTCACTGCTGAGATGTTTTTTACCGGAAGGCCGGCCGCGATGAGCGCTGCTTCCGTCCCACCTGTCGAAATGAGTTCGATGCCCGCTTCATGCAACGCCTGCGCGAGCTCGACGATTCCTGTTTTATCTGACACACTCAGTAATGCTCTCACTTGAAAACCTCCTGTTGGATAAACACTTGTTGTAGTACGCGCGGATAGAGCTGATGCTCGACCGCTTGGATGCGTCTTGCCGCTTCGGCCGCATCACAGCCTGCGATGGCGACGTCTTGTTGGGCGATGATTGGTCCCGTGTCCATCCCGGCATCTACGTAATGAACCGTGACTCCGCTCGTCGGCACATTCGCCGCGAGCGCCTGACCGATGGCGTCTTTTCCAGGGAACGCTGGTAAGAGCGACGGATGGATGTTGATGATTTGCTTTGGATACGCGGTAAGCAGCACGTCCCCAATCAACCGCATATACCCGGCCAAGACAATATAGTCGGCGCCGAGTGCCTGTAGTAGGACGAGTATTTCTTGTTCGAATTCCGCTTTTGAGGCGTACGTCTTCGGTTCGAACGAGAAGGTCGGGATGTTGAACCGATCGGCCCGCTCGAGTACTTTCGCTTCTGGTTTGTCCGTGACGAGCAGGACGCATTCCCCTGACAAGTCGCCTCGGTCAATGGCTTGCCAAATCGCTTCGGCGTTGCTACCGGACCCGGAGGCGAAGATGGCAAACTTTTTCACTGGTCGACCCCCATGATGCGGACACCCGGTTTGGCATCGACTTTCCCGATGCGATGCGACGTCTCTCCGGCGCGCTCGAGCGCAGCTTCGACAGCTTCGACATCTTCAGGACGGACTGCGATCATGAAGCCGATACCCATATTGAACACGTTGAACATCTCTTGTTTCGAGACGTGCCCGACTTGTTCGAGCCAGTCGAACACGGGCAGGCTCGGCCAATTCGATGCGTCGAATGTGACACCGAGGCCTTCCGGCAGCATGCGTGGCACGTTCTCATAAAAACCGCCGCCCGTGATATGGGCCATACCTTGGACACGCCCCGTCGCGATGGCCGCTTTCGCCGCCTCGGAATAGATGCGCGTCGGCAACAAAAGGGCGTTCCCGAGCGTCGTATCGAGCATGGCGATTTCATCAGTGTAGGCGAGTCCTTGCGATTCAACGATATGGCGAACGAGCGAGAATCCGTTCGAGTGGACACCGGATGACGCGAGTCCGAGGACGATGTCCCCCGCTTCAATCGTCCGTCCATCGATGAGTGCTTCCTTCTCGACAACACCGACGGCGAATCCGGCGATATCATATTCGCCGTCCGGATACATCCCCGGCATCTCGGCCGTCTCGCCTCCGACGAGGGCACAGCCCGCCTGGACACACCCTTCGGCGACGCCTGCGACGATGCGCTCCAATTTGGCCGGTTCCGCTTTGCCGGTCGCGATATAGTCTAAGAAATAAAGCGGTTCGGCCCCGTGGACGAGACAGTCATTGACACACATCGCCACACAGTCAATTCCAATCGTATCATGTTGGTCGAGCGCGAACGCGAGTTTAAGCTTCGTGCCGACCCCATCCGTTCCGCTGACGAGAATCGGATGTTTCAACTGCATCGAGCCAAGGTCGATCATCGCCCCGAAACTACCGAGCCCGGTCATCACTTCTGGACGCATCGTCCGTGCAACGTGACGCTTCATGCGTGATACGGCCTCATAGCCTGCCTCTAAATTCACACCCGCTTGTTCATATCTTAAACTCATCGTCAGTCCCCCTCAAGCTTTTGTCTCTGTTACAAGTTCCGCCAGTTCAGTTGGATAAAGTCCGGTGAAGCAAGCGGCGCACTGCCCGCGCAAATTCCCTTCGAACGGCCGGTCGATCGCTTCGACCGTCCCATCCAATGTGAGGAACGCCAGTGAATCGGCCCCAATCTCTTCTTTAATCTCTTCGATAGATTTGGTGGCCGCAATCAACTCTTCCTTTGATGATGTATCGATGCCGTAATAGCACGGATGCTTGATCGGTGGTGACGTGATGCGCACATGCACTTCGGTCGCCCCGGCTTCACGGAGCAGTTTAACGATGCGTCGGCTCGTCGTCCCGCGAACGATTGAGTCGTCGACCATGATGACCCGCTTCCCGCTCACGACACCTCGCAGCGCCGACAGTTTCATCTTGACGCCGCGCTCCCGTAACTCTTGCGACGGTTGAATGAACGTCCGGCCGACGTATCGGTTTTTGATGAGTCCCATCTCGTACGGAATCCCGCTCGCCTCGGCGTAACCGATGGCCGCTGAGATACTCGAATCAGGGACGCCGGTGACGACGTCCGCTTCGACCGGTGCCTCATCGAACATCTTTTTCCCCATCGCCTTACGGGCCGTGTGCACGTTGACGCCATCGATAATCGAGTCCGGCCGCGAGAAGTAGATGTATTCCATTGAACACATCGCGCGGACCGAGGCCTCGCTGTACCGCTCCGACACGATCCCGTCTTGCGTGATCATAAGGAGCTCCCCTGGTTCGACATCACGTACGTACATCGCCCCCACGACGTCGAACGCACATGTCTCTGAGGCGAACACGTAGGCTCCGTCCTCGGTCTGGCCGAGCGAGAGTGGACGTAATCCGTGAACATCGACTCCGACGTAGAGCGCGTCTTCCGTCAAGAAGAGGAAGGCGAACGCGCCGACGAGACGAGCCAAGCTGTCCGCGATTCGCTCTTTCATCGAGTTGCCGCGGCTCCGCTTAATCAAGTGGGCGACGACTTCCGTGTCAGATGTCGTCTGAAAAATCGCACCTTCCGCTTCGAGCATATGTTTCAACTCGTTGGCGTTGACGAGATTCCCGTTGTGCGCCATCGCCAAATCGCCCGTGAGCGACTTGAAGTGGAGCGGTTGGACGTTCTCGAGCGTGTTGCCGCCTGCCGTCGAATAACGGACATGACCGATGGCGTGATGCCCGGTCAATGCATCGAGCGACGGTTCGTCGAACACTTCAGCGACGAGGCCGAGCCCGCGTTTGGCGTGCAAGCGCTCCCCGTCAGCCGTGACGATGCCTGTCCCTTCTTGTCCCCGGTGTTGCAGGCTGTGGAGGCCGTAGTAGGCGAGGTGTGACGCTTCGTGATGATTGAATACCCCGAATACCCCGCACTCCTCGTTCATGCCTCGGATGTCATATAACATGGAATAGCTCCTTCCCATACCCGTTCAAGTTCCGTGACGTCCATTTCGATTAGGCGGTCGCTCGCACGCACCGTCAATTGTGGCGCGTCTGTCACCTGTCCGATGCGTGTCGCCTTCGTCAACTTCGCGAACGCATCGGCCTGATGTGGCGCGACTGTGACGAGGAACCGTGACTGTGATTCGCTGAAAAGTGTCGTCACGAGATCTGTGTCGACTGTGACGTCTGCGCCGAAGCCCGTGCCAAACACGAGTTCAGGGAGTGCTGCGGCGAGTCCACCTTCCGATACGTCGTGGGCCGCCGTGACAAGTCCTTCCCGGATTGCTGCGAGGAGCGCTTGTTGCTGACGGCTCTCCGTCTCCAGGTCAAGCGTCGGCGCCTGTCCGCTCACTTGACCGTCTTGCAGCATTTGAAGCGCACTGCCACCGAACTCAGGTTTCGTCTCCCCGAGCAAGAAGATGATGTCGCCTGCTGCTCTCGCAAACGACGTCGTGATATGTTCCGGTTTGTCAATCAAGCCGACCATGCCGACGACCGGCGTCGGATAAATCGCCGTCCCGTTCGACTCATTGTAAAGCGAAACGTTCCCACCGATGACCGGTGTGTCGAGGGCACGGCACGCTTCTGCCATCCCTTCGACAGCTTGATCGAGCTGCCAAAACCCTTCTGGCTTGTCCGGGCTACCGAAGTTCAAGCAGTCCGTGAGGGCGAGCGGTGTGGCGCCGCTGGCAACGATGTTGCGTGCTGCCTCTGCGACCGCAATCGCACCACCGACACGTGGGTCGAGGTACACGTATTTGGCGTTGCAGTCCGTCGTCATCGCGAGTGCTTTGTCTGTGTCGCGAATCCGGATGACGGCCGCATCACTTCCTGGCGCGACGACAGTTGACGTTTGGACCATATGGTCGTATTGCTCATACACCCAACGTTTCGAGGCAATCGTCGGCATGGCGAGCACGTCTTTCCATGTCGTGAGTACGTCCGTGACGACCGGTTGGACCGGTGCCATCGTTTGGAACGTCTCATAATATGCCGGTACTTTCGACGGCTTATGGTAGACCGGTGCGTCTTCTGCGAGCGCGTCGACCGGTACTTCGGCTGCGACTTCCCCGTGATGAAGAAGACGGAGCACTTTGTCTTCGATGACGACACCGACTTTGATCGCATGAAGTCCCCACTTCGTGACGATTGCTTCGATTTCATCTTCATGCCCTGCCTTGACGACGAGAAGCATCCGCTCTTGTGACTCGGACAACATCATCTCGTATGGCGTCATGTCAGCCTCGCGTTGTGGGACGAGGTCGAGGTTCATCTCGATGCCCATGCCTGCCTTCGATGCCATCTCGGCTGAAGACGACGTGAGACCGGCCGCTCCCATGTCTTGGATCCCGACGAGGGCCGGGTGCTTAATGACTTCCAAACACGCCTCAATCAACAGCTTCTCCATGAATGGGTCACCGACTTGGACGGCCGGGCGTTTCTCGTCCGCATCCTCACCGAGTTCTTCCGAGGCGAACGTCGCCCCGTGAATGCCGTCGCGTCCTGTCGTCGCGCCGACGTACATGACCGAGTTGCCGACACCTTCGGCAATCCCTTTTTGAATGTCTTCATGGCGAATGAGTCCGACGCACATCGCGTTGACGAGCGGGTTGCCGGCATAGGCCGGGTCGAACGCGACTTCCCCACCGACCGTCGGGATGCCGACACAGTTGCCGTAACCGGCGATGCCGGAGACGACGTGGCCGAAAAGATGTTTCACACGTGATTCGTTCAAATCTCCGAAACGGAGCGAGTTGAGGAGTGCGACCGGTCGCGCGCCCATCGAGAAGATGTCGCGGATAATCCCGCCGACCCCTGTGGCCGCACCTTGGTACGGCTCAATCGCCGACGGATGGTTATGGCTCTCGATTTTGAATGCGACGGCCTGGCCATCGCCGATGTCGACGATGCCAGCACCTTCCCCGGGTCCTTGAAGGACGTGTTTCCCAGTGGTCGGGAATTTCCGGAGGACAGGCTTCGAGTTTTTGTACGAACAGTGTTCAGACCACATGACCGAGAATAACCCGATCTCTGTGTAATTCGGCTCACGACCGAGCAGTGACACGACGAGCGCGTATTCCTCATCGGTCAAGCCCATCGTGGCGTAAAGTCGCTCTTCACGGATGTGTGTTGCTGTCGGTTCAGTTGTAAGTAGCATGTCGAGTCCCCCATTTCACCATCGAAGTGAATAATCGTTTGCCGTCTTCCCCGCCTAAGAGTGCTTCGACCGCTCGTTCCGGGTGTGGCATCATTCCGAGTACGTTGCCTTGTACGTTCGTGATTCCTGCGATATTCGCGACCGATCCGTTCGGATTGTCGGTATACGTGAAGGCGATCTGTCCGTTCGTCCGGAGCGTCTCAAGTGTCGCCTCGTCACAGTAGTAGTTGCCTTCCCCGTGGGCAATCGGGACTTGAATCGTCTCCCCGAGCGCATAATCGTTCGTGAACATCGTCTCGTTCGTCTCGACTTTCAATTCGACCGTCTTGCACATGAACTTCAAGTCACGATTGCGCATCAACACACCCGGGAGAAGCCCGGCTTCGACGAGCACTTGGAAACCGTTGCAGACGCCGAGTACCGGACGCCCTTCTTCGGCGAACCGTTTGACTTCACTCATAATTGGTGAGAACTGGGCGATGGCGCCACAGCGCAAGTAATCCCCATATGAGAATCCGCCTGGCAGGAGCACACCGTCGTAACCGTCAAGCGACGTTTCCGTATGGAACACATAGTCCGCTTCTTCGCCGAGGACATCTTTTACAGCGTGATACATGTCGAGGTCACAGTTCGATCCGGGGAAGACGATGACAGCAAATTTCATGCGAGTACCCCCATCTCGATTCGATAGTTCTCGATGACCGTGTTGACGAGCAACTTCTCACACATGTCACGCACCATCGCTTCGGTCGTCTCATCTGCCACTTGAAGCTCGATGACTTTCCCGATGCGTACCGACTCTACCCCTGTAAAACCGAGATGTTCGAGTCCACCTTTTACGGCGACGCCTTGTGGATCCAGTACACTTTCACGTAATGTCACGTACACGTTTACTTTTTTCATCGGTCCATTCCCCCTATGCGTGTTAACAGTTGGCTGTATGTGTCTGTCAGAGATCCAAGGTCCCTGCGGAAAACGTCTTTATCGAGCTTTTGTTTCGTCTCTTTGTCCCAAAGCCGGCATGTGTCTGGTGAAATCTCGTCGGCAAGGATGACCGTGCCGTCGACTTTACCGAACTCAAGTTTGAAATCGATTAAATCGATACCATGTTCATTGAAGAAATCGAGCAACACATCGTTGACCCACAGACCAAGTTGTCGCAATGTTTCGACTTCTTTATGTGTGGCAACTTGCAGTAAACGGATATGATCCTCCGTTAAGAGTGGATCTCCGAGTGCGTCATCTTTATAGTAAAACTCGACGATTGGTGACAGGAGTGGTGTCCCTTCTTCCCAACCTAGTCGTTTGGCAAGGCTTCCGGCGGCAACGTTGCGAACGACGACCTCGAGCGGAATGATGTCGACACGGCGCACGAGCTGCTCGCGATCCGATAGCCGCTTAATGAAATGCGTCGGAATCTTGTTATCGTGCATGAGTTCGAACAAGCGCGTCGTGATGGCATTGTTCAACACGCCTTTGCCGGCGATTGATTCTTTCTTCTCCCCGTTAAATGCTGTCGCGTCGTCTTTATAATAAACGCGGAGCACACCCTGTTCTTCAGTCTCAAATAACGCTTTCGCTTTACCTTCGTAAATTGCTTCCATCTGTATCGTCCCCCTTAAAAGTGAGAGGGGCATGAAGCCCCTCAACGATCACAAACCACAGCGTTCAAAAATAACATCGACACGACGCACGTGATGGCTCGGGTCGAATAGGTCGTCGAGCTCGTCACTCGTGAAGAGTGCGCCCATCTCGGCGTCTTGTTCAATCAAGGTGCGGAACATCGTCTCTTCTTCCCACGCTTGCATCGCCTTCGGTTGAACGGCATCATAAGCGGCTTCGCGCGACCATCCTTTTTCAATCAACGCGAGCAAGATGCGTTGGGAGAAGATAATGCCAAACGTCCGGTCCATATTGCGCCGCATGTTGTCTGGGAAGACTGTCAAGTTCTTCACGATATTGCCAAAGCGGTTCAACATGTAGTTGAGAAGGCTCGTCGCATCCGGAAGAATGATTCGTTCGGCTGAAGAGTGCGAGATGTCACGTTCATGCCAGAGCGGGACGTTCTCATACGCCGTCACCATATGACCGCGAATGACACGGGCCAGGCCGGTCATGTTCTCTGAACCAATCGGGTTACGTTTATGTGGCATCGCTGAAGACCCTTTTTGACCTTTGGCGAAGAATTCTTCGACCTCACGTGTCTCTGTCTTTTGAAGGCCGCGAATCTCTGTCGCCATCTTCTCAATCGATGTGGCGATTAACGCGAGCGTCGACATGTATTCGGCGTGACGGTCACGTTGTAACGTCTGCGTCGAAATCGGTGCTGCTTGAATCCCTAATTTGTCACACACATACGATTCGATGAATGGATCAATGTTTGCGAACGTACCGACCGCACCACTCATCTTACCGAATTCAATCGTCTCGCGGGCTGCCATAAACCGTTTCTTGTTGCGCTTCATTTCTTCGTACCAAAGGGCGAGCTTCAACCCGAACGTCGTCGGTTCTGCATGGACACCGTGTGTACGACCCATCATGATGTCATACTTATGTGCTTTTGCTTTCTCAGCAAGGATGTCGATGAAACGGTCGATATCAGCTTCTAAAATATCGTTCGCTTGCTTAATCAAGTACGATAAGGCCGTATCGACGACGTCTGTCGAAGTCAGTCCGTAATGCACCCACTTCTTCTCTTCACCGAGTGTCTCTGAGACGGCACGGGTGAATGCGATGACATCATGACGCGTCTCTTGCTCGATTTCAAGGATGCGTTCGACATCAAACGACGCCTTGTCCCATAAGACGGCGACATCTTCCTTCGGGATGATACCAAGTTCGCTCCACGCCTCGCAGGCGTACAGCTCTACTTGGAGCCATGCTTCAAATTTATTCTGGTCTGTCCAAATCGCCGCCATCTCAGGACGGGTATAACGTGAAATCATAAAACGGTCTCCTTCCAAATTGCCAATTGTTCGATGGTCTGAAGCGCTTCTTCGACGGAAGCAGCAATCACGTTCAAATGTCCCATTTTCCGCCCCTGCTTCGCTTCTTCTTTCCCATACAAATGTAGTTTAACATTCGACGGTAACGTTTGCGGGTTCAGCTCGTCCATATGTTCGCCTAACAGGTTGACCATGACGATTGGTGTGTAAAGCGTCGTTCGTCCAAGCTTCATCCCGGTGATTGCCCGAATGTGTTGCTCGAACTGTGATGTCTCACAGGCATCAATCGTGTAATGCCCTGAGTTGTGAGGGCGTGGCGCAAGTTCATTCACGTACAATGAACCGTCTTCCATAATGAACAACTCAACCGCAAGCGTACCGATCAGTCCGATGTGGTCAGCGAGTTGGAGGGCCAAATGACGCGCCTCCTCTAAAATATCAGGCTCCACTCGTGCCGGTACAATCGAAAGATATAAAATATTGTTTCGATGAATGTTCTCGCTGATGGGGAACGTCGTCGTCTCGTGCGTCCCTCTCGTCACGATAACAGAGATTTCTTTTTTAAAAGGAAGCCAAGCTTCGGCCACATATTCCGTCTCTTCGAACTGATCTGTGAACGAGCTTACGTCTTGTTCTGAACGTATTACCGTTTGACCTTTACCGTCATAACCAAAACGGCACGTCTTAATCACAAACGGAAAACCTAACACGTCTCTTGCTCGAATGACATCACGGACGGAACGGACTGGAACGTACGGTGCGACTTGAAGACCTGCCCCTTCAATCATTTGTTTTTCAAAGATTCGATGCTGTGTCGCCTTCAAGACATCCATCCCTTGAGGACATTTGTCAGCAATGGCTTCAATCATCGCTGTATCAATGTTCTCAAATTCATAGGTGATGACGTCTGAACGATGTGCAAGTTCACGTGCTGCCGTTACGTCGTCAAATGCGGCGACGATGCTTGGTGCAACCTGAGCGGCGGGCGCGTTTGCGTTTGGATCGAGGCTTAGCGTTTCGTACCCCATAGCACTCGCACTGAGAGACATCATGCGACCTAACTGACCTCCACCTAAAATGCCGATTTTCATTAGATCAGTTCCTCCGTCGCTTGAAGTGCCATATCGCGCTTCGCTTGGCGATATGTATCTAGGCGTTCAACCAGTGCGGGGAATTGCAGGCTGAGGATTTGAACGGCGAGTAGGGCCGCGTTCGTCGCCCCGGCACGTCCGATAGCGACCGTTGCCACTGGTACTCCTGCAGGCATTTGAACAATCGAGAGCAAGGAATCAAGTCCATTTAACACTTTAGATTGAACAGGCACTCCGATGACAGGAAGCGTTGTTTTCGCTGCGACCATTCCCGGTAAATGGGCTGCTCCTCCTGCGCCTGCAATGATGACTTGTATGCCTCTAGCACGGGCCTCTTCAGCATATTTAAACATTAAGTCCGGCGTCCGATGTGCCGAGACAACTTGTTTTTCATATGGAATACTCAATTCTTCTAGGATGTCACAAGCATGGCGCATCGTTTCCCAATCAGACGAGCTACCCATGATCACACCTACTGTTGTCTTCATTCAAATGTCCCCCTTAAATAAAGAAATCCCTAAACCGAATAACCAGTTTAGGGTATAGGCCACGACAAAAAAATGTCGACTATACCCCATAGTCTGATCAGAATCGGCGATCAGGTAGAAACTTGCGAGCCATTTCCTCGCGATTATATGGAGCACTATTTAATTTGTTATTAACTCACACGCCTATCGTACCTTGTTCTTTCAAAACATGTCAACAAACTGCGAACAATTTAATTGTCTGAATATTTATCGTTCGTCTTTAGTGGTGTTAAAATACAAAAAAACCGCCACGCATTCGTGACGGTTTGGCATTATGATTCGAGAGCAACGCACTCAAACAAAATCGATTGATGGGAATGTACAGGTTCGTCTTTGGTTCCCGTTTGTTCAAAGACAGGCTTTTCAATCCTACGTACCGGGCGATACCCCATTTGAGCAATTCGATTTAAACAGTCATCGATTGTCTCGTTTGGCTCGACGTATACTTTGATTTTTTTGGCCATCTGTTCTTCCTCTCTTTCATTTGAATCACGATATAAATAAAAAAAGCGGCGGCCCTTGAGCGAATGCTCCAGAACCACCGTTTGCCTGGCGACGTCCTATCCTCACAGGGGGAGACCCCCAACTACTTTCGGCGCTGAAGCGCTTAACTTCCGTGTTCGGCATGGGAACGGGTGTGGCCGC